>NZ_BAHC01000089.1 GCF_000298195.1 Gordonia rhizosphera NBRC 16068
CCCATCGTCGCCTATGACATCGGACTCAACGGCATCCCCGCCTTTGACGTCGCCGCCGGCTGTGGCGGTTTCGGCTACGGGCTCGGTATCGCCGCCGACACCATCCGCGCGGGCTCCGCCGAGTACGTCCTGGTCGTCGGCGTGGAGACCATGTCGGTGGTGATGGACCCGACCGACCGGGACACGGCATTCATCTTCGGCGACGGGGCGGGCGCGGTGGTCGTCGGCCCCAGCCGCGAGAACGGCATCTCCCCGACCGTCTGGGGCAGCGACGGCGAGAACGCCGAGGCCATCGGCCAGAACTGGGACATCCCCGACTACATGGATCGGGCCCAGGAGTATCAGCACATGGCACCGGAAACCGACCCGGTAGGCCGGATGGTCGTCACCATGCAGGGCCCCCGCGTGTTCCGATGGGCCGCGATCACGCTGCCGAAGGCGCTGTCGACGGTCCTCGAGACCTCAGGTGTCGGCATCGACGACATCGAGGTGTTCGTCCCGCACCAGGCGAACGCCCGCATCAACGAGCTGATGAAGAAGAACCTCGGCCTCGCCGACCACGTGCCGGTGGCCAACGACATCGAGAACACCGGCAACACGTCCGCGGCTTCGATACCCCTGGCCATGGAGGAGATGCTCGCGACCGGCAAGGCCAAGGGCGGGCAGACGGCGCTGCTGCTCGGCTTCGGCGCCGGACTGAGCTACGCGGGCGCGGTCGTCACACTCCCTCCCGAACCGGTCGAGACGAGTCTCAAGCAGCCCACCGGACCAGCGGGTTGAGCTCGGGCCTACGCATTCTCCTTGCGGAAAACCGAAGTCCCCCACCAGGTGGCGAGCGCACCAAGGATCACCGCGGTCAGCAGACCCCAGAAGACGGTCGACGTCACGATGTCGCCGGCGAAGGACGCTCGTACGGCGTCCACCACCCACCGGAACGGCATGATGCTGCTGAGATTCTGCAACCAGGTCGGCCCCAGGGTCATCGGCAACAGGATCCCCGACAGCAGCAGCACCGGCATCAGCACCATGTTGATCACCGGCGCCATCACGTTCTCGTCCTTGGTGGTGAGCGCCAGGGCATTCGACGACGCGGCACATGCGCCGCCGACGATGAGTGTGATCGCGATGCCCACGACGATCCCGGTGAACGATCCCCGCATTCCCATCACGAAGCCGAGTACGACCAGGATCACGGCCTGCACGAACAGCTGCAGTACGTCGCGCATCAGACGTCCCATCAGGAGTGAGGTGCGGCGGGCCGGCGTCACCCGTTCGGCCTCGATGACGCCCTCACGCCACTCCCCGATCAGACTGAAGCCGGCGAACATCGCACCGAACAGGCCCAATTGCACCAGCAATCCGGGGACGAGGAACGTGTAGGCATTATCGGCGCCACCGGGAAACTGACTCACCAGCGGCGTGAGCAACGGCCCGAACAGCAACAGGTACAAGACCGGCTGGAAGACGCCGATGAGCACCCAGACGGGATTGCGAAGATTCATCCGGATCTGACGCCGGAACACGATCGAACTCTCACGGGTGAAGGTCATGGCTGCGGCACTCCTTCGGCGAGTACGGATTCGTCGGCCGGTTGCTCGCCGTCTGGTTTTTCGTCCTGGGCGTCGCGGAGCGAGCGCCCGGTGAGGGTGAGGAACACGTCGTCGAGCGTCGGGCGCATCACCTCGATGGAATCCAGCGCTACCCCGACAGAGTCGAGATCTCGCAACAGACCCGGCACCTCACGACCCGCTCGACGGACCCGGCCGCGGACATGGCGACCGTCGGTCTCGACCTGCGTGGCGATCGAGGCCAGTTTTTCCGCCGACCGGGCCACCCAGGTGTCGTCGGCGACCTCGAGGTCGACGAGATCACCGGACACCTGCGCCTTGAGGTTGTCTGCCGTGTCGGCAGCCACGATCCGGCCGTTGTCGATGATCAGGATCCGGTCCGCCAGCTCATCGGCCTCGTCGAGGTAGTGGGTGGTGAGGAACACCGTCGCGCCACGCTCGGTGCGCAGCCGCCGGATGTGTCCCCACAGGTTCGCCCTGGCCTGCGGGTCGAGGCCGGTGGTGGGCTCGTCGAGGAAGACCAGCGTCGGGTCGTGCACCAGGCCCATCACGATGTCGAGCCGCCGCTTCTGACCACCGGACATGTCCTTCGGCTGCCGATCCCAGAGGCCGTCGAGCTGCATCTCGGCGAAGAGCTCCCGGCCGCGCCGCGTGACCTCCGCACGTGACAGCCCGTACAGCATGCCGTGGTCGACGACCTCGTCGCCGGCCTGCGCCTGACTGAAGGCGCCGCCCGACTGGGACACGTACCCGATGCTGCGTCGAACCATCACCGACTCGGTGACCACGTCGTAGCCGTTGACGGTGGCGGTGCCGGCCGTGGGCCTCAGGAGCGTGGTCAGCATGCGCAAGGTCGTCGTCTTACCTGCGCCGTTCGGGCCGAGGAAGCCGACCACCTCCCCCTCGGCGATGTCGAGGTCGACTCCGTCGACCGCCTTGACCTCCCGTTTCTGTCTTCCCCGACCTGTGTGAAATGTCTGGACGAGCCCACGCGCATGAATCATCGCTTTCCCCTTCTGTTCGACGACGATCTGAGATATGGCCTTGCAGTGATCGACCTGTGCTGAACCCAGGATTCATCGCATCGCGGACAATTCCCGTCCTCGTTCCCGAAACGAGCGGCAGCACCTGCCCTCGAGAGTCGTGAGCAGTCCGCGGACCCGGGGCTACTTCCCAGTAGCCTCGGTTTGTGAGACCGTCTATGGCGGGTCACATAGTGAAAGGACACTCATGGCTGTCATCGCGGATACTGCCGGGATCAACAACATCGGCATGCTGAGCATCGGTGCCTACCGGCCCGAGCGCGTCGTCACCAACGACGAGATCTGCGAGAACATCGACTCCTCGGATGAGTGGATCTACACCCGCACCGGGATCAAGACCCGCCGCTTCGCACGGCGCGACGAGTCCGTGATGGAGATGGCCGTCAACGCGGGCCGCAAGGCGATCGCCAACGCGCTGCTCTCCGGTTCCGACATCGACGCGGTGATCCTCGCCACCAACACCCACCTGCTGCTGACCCCGGCGGGCGCCGTCAAGGTCGCCACCGAATTGGGCGCCAACGGCGTCCCCGCCTTCGACATCACCGTGGGCTGCGCCGGATTCGGCTACGGGATGGCCGTCGCCTCGGACATGATCCGCGGCGGCAGCGCGACCCATGTGCTCGTCATCGGCGCCGAGCAGCTGTCGGTGACCATGGACATGACCGACCGCACCAACTGCTTCATCTTCGGCGACGGCGCCGGCGCCGTCGTGGTCGGTCCCACCGAGGACCAGCAGCTCGGACCGGTGGTCTGGGGCAGCGACGGCTCCCAGTTCAACGCCATCGCCCAGGACATCGACTGGGTGACCTTCCTCGACAGCGATCGCACCCAGCGCCCCTATCTGCGCATGGAGGGCACCGCGGTGTTCCGCTGGGCCGCATTCGAGATGGGCAAGGTCGCCCAGCGCGCCCTCGACGCCGCGAAGGTCGACGCCGAAGACCTCGACGTCTTCGTCCCCCACCAGGCGAACTCGCGGATCAACGACCTGCTCGCCAAGAATCTCAAGCTCCGCGAGGACACCGTGGTCGCCAACGACATCGAGCACACCGGTAACACCAGTGCCGCATCGATCCCTCTGGCGATGGAGGAGCTGCTGTCGACCGGCGCCGCCAAGCCCGGCGACACCGCGCTCCTGCTCGGCTACGGCGCCGGCCTCAGCTATGCCTCGCAGGTCGTCAAGATGCCTCCGGTTCCGTTCGAGTAACCCTCGCCGTCTACCGACGATTGCGCCATTTCTCACTCGGCGAGAGATGGCGCAACTTTTCTCATCAGAGCACGTTTTGCCTTGTGAACGGCGAGAACGATAGCCTCGTCAGGTGAGTTCTGATGCCGTGGCGCGCGAGGTGAAGCGGCGTCGTACCTTCGCGATCATCAGCCATCCCGACGCCGGAAAGTCGACGATGACCGAGGCGCTGGCGCTGCATGCCCGCATGATCAGCGAGGCCGGCGCGATCCACGGCAAGGCGGGCCGCAAGTCGACGGTCTCGGACTGGATGGAGATGGAGAAGGCCCGCGGCATCTCCGTCAGCTCCACAGCGCTGCAGTTCAACTATTCCGGCGAACACTCCGACGACGACCTGCCGAATGTCATCAACCTCGTCGACACCCCCGGCCACGCCGACTTCTCCGAGGACACCTATCGGGTGCTGACCGCCGTCGACGCGGCGGTGATGCTCATCGACGCGGCCAAAGGTCTGGAGCCGCAGACACTCAAGCTCTTCCAGGTCTGCCGTCACCGCGGCATCCCGGTGATCACCGTCATCAACAAGTGGGACCGGCCCGGCCAGTCACCACTCGAACTCATCGACGAGATCACCGAACGGATCGGCCTCACCCCCACGCCGCTGTACTTCCCGGTCGGCATCGCCGGCGACTTCCGCGGCCTGCTCGACCGCCGCACCGGCCAGTACATCCACTTCACCCGCACCGCGGGTGGAGCAAAGGTCGCACCGGAGGAGATCATGGACTCCGACGACGCGCTGGCGCGCGAGGGCGACGAGTGGACGGCCGCCGTCGAGGAGAGCGAACTGCTCACCGAGATGGGGCAGGATCACGATCAGGAGTTGTTCCTGGCCGGCCAGACCTCCCCTATGATTTTCGCGTCGGCGATGCTGAACTTCGGTGTGCGACAACTACTCGAGACACTCGTCGAGCTGGCGCCGCCGCCCGCCGGACGACTCGACGTGGACGGAACGGTCCGCGAGGTGACCGACCCGTTCAGCGCGGTCGTCTTCAAGGTGCAGGCCGGGATGGACGCCAGTCACCGAGATCGGTTGGCCTACATGCGGATCGTCTCCGGCGAGTTCGAACGCGGCATGGTCGTGACCCATGCCCAGACCGGAAAACCGTTCGCCACCAAGTACGCCCAGGCGGTGTTCGGCCGGGATCGGTCCACCGTCGACGTCGCCTTCCCGGGCGACGTGGTGGGTCTTGTCAACGCGACGGCCCTGGCCCCCGGCGACACCCTCTACGTCGAGCGCAAGGTGCAGTTCCCGCCGATACCGTCCTTTGCGCCGGAACACTTCTCGTCGCTGCGGGTGAACACCGCCGACAAGTACAAACAGTTCCGCAAGGCGATGGACCAACTGGACAGCGAGGGCGTCGTGCAGGTCCTGCGCAACGATCTGCGCGGCGACGCGTCTCCGGTCCTCGCCGCGGTCGGACCGATGCAGTTCGAGGTCGTGACCGCGCGGATGAAGTCGGAGTTCAACGTGGACACCACCATCGAACCGCTCGGCTACTCACTCGCGCGCCGGACCGACGTCGCGAGCGCTCCCGAACTCGACCGGCAGCGCGGGGTCGAGGTCTTCACCCGTTCCGACGGTGCGCTGCTCGCCCTGTTCAGCGACAAGTGGCGACTGCAGTACATCGAGAAGGAACACCCGGACCTGACGCTCGAACCCCTTGTCGCCACTGCGGACTGAGCCGGCGCGGGCCCGTTCACCGCGTCGAGCAGCCATCCTGGTCGGTGTGCTGTCCACGGTGTCGCTGGTCGCGGCCTGTGGATCCTCGGTGCCCGCAACGGAATCCGGGTCATCGTCGAGTTCGGCGCCGCCCGTCGCGGTCGCCCGCCTCGACGACGACGCCTGCCTCGAGTCACCTCCGACGGGCCGGATCGACCGCGGCGCCCACGATCTGCAGTTCCACACCGGCGGAATCCGGGTGGCGGTCGCCGACCCGGAATCCGCCGCCGGTGGCACCCCGCCGACATCCGCGGTCGCGTCGGGAGTGGACGACGCCTGCTACGGGTTCGCACGCTGGGGCAACCCGGCCCCGGAGGTGCCGCCGGACTCGCTGCTCTTCGTCTTCAAGGGCCCCGGCACCGAGGGTGCGCAGATCGAGTTCCTCGCCGGGGAACTCACCGGCGGGGTGCTCCCTCCGATCGGCACGGTGCGACCGCGGGTCGGTCCGCTGACCGATCCCCTCGGCGCCGAGATCGGAGTGTCCGTCGACGGCTCCTACTACCACGCGACGAGCTGCCCCTTGACGATCACCGCGATGTCGTCGGTGCGGGCCGCGGGCAGCTTCACCTGCCCGACCGCGACGCGCCGGGACGCCAACCCGTTCGCCCCCGACGACGACGTCTCCTTCGATGCCGACGAGTCCACACCCGTCCCGGCCGCGGTGTCGCTGTCGGGTTGGTTCGCCATTACTCCCTGAGTGATCGGGGCTGAGCTCACCCGGCGCCGACGATACGCGCCACCGCCGCCGGATCGACCTCATCGAGCGAGGCCGGCGCGAACCGGGGTGTGCGGTCCTTGTCCACGAGCATCGCGCGGACACCCTCCGCGAAGTCGGCGGTCGACGTGATCTGTTCGGCGGCATGCAGTTCGCGGTCGAAGCACTCGTCGAGTGTCGACCGCGCACCGGCGCCGATCATCGCTGCGGCGACACACAGGCTCGTCGGCGACGCCCGCCCGAGCAGTGCGAGCATCTCTTCGGCCCACTCGTCACCGACGGCGCCGCGCAGTCCGCCGACGATGCCGGACACGTTGTCATCGGCGAAGTACTCTCCGACCTTGCGCAGCGGGATCTCCGACGACGGGCGGTCGCGGAACGGCCTCAGCACCGCTCCGAGCGGCGACCCGCCGCGAATCCCGTCGGCAACCGCCGGCATCTGCGCCGACGGCACGAAATGCGTTGCGAGCCCGATCTCCACCGCGTCGGCACCGCGCACCCGCGCGCCGGTCAATCCGAGCCACATACCGACGCCGGCGGGCAGTCGCGGCAGGAAGTAGGTCGAGCCGATGTCAGGGAAGAATCCGATCGCCGTCTCGGGCATGGCGAGCAGCGCCCGTTCGCTGACCACGCGGATCTCACCGTGCACGCTGATCCCGAGACCGCCGCCCATCGAAGCGCCGTCGACAAGTGTCACATACGGTTTCGGATACTCGGCGACCAACTGGTCGAGGCGGTACTCACTCGTGAAATAGCGCGAGATCACCTCGTGCTCACCGGCGATGGCATGGTCGCGGATGGCCCGGATGTCACCGCCCGCGCAGAAGGCCCGGTCGCTGCCGGAGGTGACGAGCACCGTCTCGATCGCGTCGTCGTCCCCCCATTCCGACAGCACCCGGTACATGTCGTCGATCATCGTCTGATCGAGCGCGTTCAGGGCTTGCGGCCGGTCGAGAACGATATCGCCGACACCGTTGGTGACGGAGGTGTGGATGAACGACATGTGGTCACGGTAGCGCCTCACGGCACGCCGGCCGGGCCGACGATCCCCCGCGAAAAAGCTGTTGACACCCGCCCACCATGGTCGGCTACGGTGGGATCACGTCGACCCGAGGAGTGATCCGCCAGCCATGAACATCTGAGGTGCGCCCCGACCTGCCGCCCCGGCGATATGCCGGACGGCCGTCACCCATCACCTCAGGAGCAACCATGGCCCACCCCTCCCCTATCGCGTCGTCCACGACGCAACCCTCTCCGTCGATCACGCTCTCGGACCTCACCTTCGCCTGGCCCGACGGAACCCCCGTCTTCGATGGCATCTCGCTGTCGATCCCCGACGCCGTGTACTCATTGGTCGGCGCCAACGGCGCGGGCAAGACGACGCTGCTGCGCCTGATCGCGGGTGAGCTGGCGCCGCGGTCCGGGAGCGTCGCCATCCGTGGCGAGGTGGCGATGGTCCGACAACATCCGCACGACGACCCGTCGTCGACGATCGCCGACGTGCTCGGCATCGCCGGCATCCGGGCGGCGTTGCGGCACATCGAATCCGGGTCGGTCGACGAACGCGATTTCGGGATCGTCGGCGACGACTGGGATGTCGAGGACCGCGCGATCGGTCAGTTGTCCGCGCTGGCGTTGCCCACCGACCTCGACCGCATCGTCGCAGACCTCTCCGGCGGTGAAGCGACCCTGCTCGCGATCGTCGCCGCGCTGCTGACGGGTCCGGCGGTCCTGCTCCTCGACGAACCGACCAACAACCTCGACGCGGCCGCGCGTGCCCGGCTGTTCGAGGTCATCGGGCGGTTCCCCGGAACCGTCGTGGTGGTCAGTCATGACCTCGAACTGCTCGAACAGGTGGACACCACCCTTGAGCTGTACCGCGGCGAGGTGCGGCAGTTCGGGGGCCCCTACTCGTTCTACCGTGAGACCGTCGCGGCCGAGCAGCAGACCGCGGAGGCGGCCGTGGCGACCGCCGCGAACGATCTCCGCCGGCAGCGTCGCGAGATGATCGAGGCCCAGATCAAGCTGGACCGCCGAGCCCGCTATGCGGCGACGGCGCAACGCGAGAAGCGGGTGCCGAAGATCGTCGCCGGTATGCGACGCAACGCGGCGCAGG
>NZ_BAHC01000088.1 GCF_000298195.1 Gordonia rhizosphera NBRC 16068
GTCGGGATCCACGACCCCGACGGTGCGCGGGCCACCGACCTCGCGGTCCGCAACGGAACCCGGGCCATCGACGTCGACGAGGCCTTCGACCCCTCGTCCGTCGACGCGGTCCTCATCGCGTCATCCACCGACACCCACGCGACACACCTGCGTCGCGCCGCGGCGGCGGGACTGCCGACACTGTGCGAGAAGCCCATCGATCTCGATCTCGGCCACGCGGTCGAGGTGGTCTCCGAGGTCGGTTCGACGGGCCCGATGATGGTCGACTTCAACCGTCGCTTCGACCGCGACTACGCCGAACTCCACCGGGCGGTGCGCTCCGGTGAGGTCGGGAACGTCGAACTGGTCTCGATGACCACGCGCGGCCCGGCCCTGCCCCCGCTGGAATACATTGCGGTATCCGGTGGCCAGATGCGCGATCAGACCGTGCACTTCTTCGATCTCGCGCGCTGGATCACCGGCGAGGACCCCGAGTCGGTGTTCGCGGCCGGATCGGTGTTCACCGAT
The DNA here is from genome assembly GCF_000298195.1 of Gordonia rhizosphera NBRC 16068. Taxonomy (GTDB): domain Bacteria; phylum Actinomycetota; class Actinomycetes; order Mycobacteriales; family Mycobacteriaceae; genus Gordonia; species Gordonia rhizosphera. The sequence continues at coordinate 508 of NZ_BAHC01000088.1, forward strand.
CCCCGGATGACCGAACTCGGCGACGTCGACACCTCGGTCGTGACGCTCCGCATGCCCGGCGGCACCCTGGTCCAGATCGACAGCGCGCGGCGCATCGCCTACGGATACGACGAGCGCATCGAGGTGCTCGGCTCCGAGGGACTCATCGAGGCGGGCCGTCAGCGCGTCGGGTCCGTCACGCGCTACCAGCCCGGCCGGCTGGTGACCGACGGCATGCACGCCGGCTGGTTCGAACGCGTCGCACCGACCTACCGCAAAGCTCTCGACCACTTCGTCGACGCCCTCGAATCCGGCACGCCGGTGGGCCCAACACTCAACGAAGCCCTCAAGGCCCAGGCGATCGCCGAGGCCGCCACCCGCTCCCTCTCCACGGGCGACCTGGAGACCGTCAACTACCCCGCGCTGGCCACCGCCGGCTGAATGTCACGAAGGGACAACACACATGAGCAACATCATCGTCGGATCCGCACCCGACTCCTGGGGCGTCTGGTTCCCCGACGACCCGCAGCAGACCCCCTACACCCGCTTCCTCGACGAGGTGTCGGCCTCGGGCTACGAGTGGATCGAACTCGGCCCCTTCGGCTATCTGCCCACCGATCCGCGCCAGCTGCTCGACGAACTCGGTGAGCGCGGGCTGAAGCTGTCGGCCGGCACGGTGTTCGAGCATCTGCACCAGGACAATTCGTGGGATGCGGTCTGGACGCAGATCGAGGACGTCGCCAAGCTGACCGCCGCGGTCGGCGGCAAGCACGTCGTGGTGATCCCCGAGATGTGGCGCGATCCGGCCACCGGCGAGGTTCTCGAGGACCGCAACCTGACCGACGAGCAGTGGCGCAAGAAGACCGAAGGCATGAACGAGCTCGGCAAGGCCATGTTCGAGAAGTACGGCGTGCGCGCCCAGTACCATCCGCACGCCGACAGCCACGTGGACACCGAGAAGAACATCTACCGCTTCCTGGAGAACACCGACAGTGAGTTCGTGAACCTGTGCCTCGACACCGGGCACGTCAGCTACTGCGGCGGCGACAATCTCGCGATCATCCACAAGCACCCGGAGCGCATCGGTTACCTGCACCTCAAGCAGGTCGACGAAGCCGTCCGCGCCAAGGTCGCGGCCGATGATCTCCCGTTCGGCGAGGCCGTCAAGCTGGGCGCGATGACCGAGCCGCCGCGCGGCATCCCGGAGATGCCGCCGCTGCTCGAGGCGGTCGCCGGCCTCGACATCGACATCTTCGCCATCGTCGAGCAGGACATGTACCCCTGCTCCCCCGACACCCCGCTGCCCGTCGCCCAGCGGACCGCGCGCTACCTGGGTTCCTGCGGCGTCCCCGCCGTCCGGTTCCGCTGACCGCACCCGAGGAGTTCTCGACATGAAGGTCGCACTCGACCCCACCCCGTTCCACCACAGCCATTCGCTGCTCGAATTGCCCGGTGTCGTCGCCGGTCTCGGCTACGAGTACCTGCAGCTCACGCCGCACGTCGACATGATCCCGTTCTTCAACCACCCCAAGGCCGACGACGACCTGGTGGCGAAGTTCCGCAAGGCGTGCACCGATGCGGGCGTCGGTATCGCCTCGGTGCTGCCGGTGCTGCGGTGGTCCGGCCCGGACGAGGATGCCCGAGAGGCAGCCGTCCGGTACTGGAAGCGCGCCATCCAGATCACCGTCGACCTCGACGTCAACGTGATGAACACCGAGTTCTCCGGGCGACCGGAGAAGCCCGAGGAGTCCGAACGGGCCTTTTACCGCTCGATGGAGGAGCTCGTCCCCATCATCGAACGCGAGGGCATCGACGTGCGGATCGACCCGCACCCCGATGATTTCGTCGAGGACGGGCTGGCAGCGATCCGGATGATCCGCGGCATCAACTCGCGCAACTTCGGGTTGGTGTACGTGGCCTGCCACACCTATCACATGGGCGACAACATGCGTGAGATCATGACCACCGCCGGCGACATGCTGCGACTGGTCCACGTCGCCGACACCATGGATCACCATGCGTCGCACGGACTTCGCTACATCACCAACCCGCCCGGCAACGCAGTCCGCGTGCATCAGCACCTCAAGATCGGCGACGGCGACGTCAACTTCGACGAGTTCTTCGGCACTCTCGGCGAGATCGGCTTCTACGACCGCGACGACACCGTCATGGTCTCGAGTGTCTTCGCCGAGAACGAGAACGCCCAGGAGGTCTCGCGATATCAGCTGGCCACCATGAACGACTACGTCACCAAGTACCGAGGCTGACTCACACCGATCCGGAAAGGACCGACGTTGACCCGCCATCTGCCGTCACCGCGCACGCTCGATCCCACCACGGCACCCGTACTCCGCTGGGGGATCATGGGTCCCGGCTGGATCGCACAGCGATTCACCAATGCCCTGCGCAAGCACACCACCCAGCGGGTGACCGCGGTCGGTTCGCGCTCGTCAGACCGGGCCGCGGAGTTCGCCCGGCGCCTGGACATCTCGGTAGCACACGGCAATTACGAAGCGCTGCTGGGGGATCCGGACGTCGACATCGTCTACGTCAGCACCCCGCACCCGCAGCATCATCGGTGTGCACTCGATGCCATCGCGGCGGGCAAACACGTGCTGGTGGAAAAGCCCATCGGCATCAACGCCGGCCAGGCCCGCGAGATCTTCGAAGCGGCAAGCGCTGCGGGGGTGTTCGCGGGTGAGGCGATGTGGACGAGGTTCCTGCCGAAATTCGACGTCGTCGCGCAGATCCTCGACGACGGGATCCTGGGCACCCTGCGCACCGTCATCGCCGATCACGGTGAGTACTTCACCACCGATCACCGGATCTACGATCCGGCCCTGGCCGGGGGTCCGATGCTGGACCTGGGCACGTACCCGATCGCGTTCGCGCGGTGGGTGCTCGGCGACGTCGACGAGGTGACCGCGATCGGCCAGGCAGCCAATGCCGAACTCAACGGCCAGATCTCGGCCACGATGGGTCACGGCACCGGGGCACAGTCGCTGATCAACACGACGATCCTCGCCGACACACCGACGACGGCGTTCGTCGCCGGGGAGGACGCATGCCTACGCCTGCCCGGGCCGTTCTATCAGCCCGGTCCGTTCAGTGTGGTGATCCGCGACGGCGACACCCTCGTCCACGACGAGGAGAAGGGCACACACGAGGACGGGCTGCACTTCTCGGCCGCGGACGCGGCACGTCGCATCGTCGACGGGGCCATCGACTCGGCCATCCACCCCTCGACGGACGTGATCGCCACCCTCGAGGTCATGGATCGGATTCGTGCCGAGATCGGGATCGTCTTCCCTGACGAACGGTAGATCTTCGGCGACTGAGCTGCTCGATCGGCTACTGAAAGTGGCCCCGTGGTGAGCGACCGAGGGGATATCCCCTCGTCAGGCCGTCAGGGGACCATTTTCAGTAGCCGGTTTCGGCAGCAGCGCGATGCGAATCAGCTCGCCGGAGGCGCGGTCGTGCCGCGGACGGCAAGGCTCGGTTCCAAGACCACGTCGACATTCGACGCGTGCCCCTGGGTGAGCATCTCGACGGCGAGGTCGACCGCCTTCTCGGCGAGCCCCTGGGCGTCCTGATGGACCGTGGTGAGGTCGATGCGCGGATTATCCGAGAGCCGACTGTCGTCGTAACCCATCAGTGAGACGTCACCCGGGATGTCGATACCCTTGCGCGTGAACACGTCGAGCAGCCCGAGCGCGCACCGGTCATTACCCGCGAGAATCGCTGTGGGCAAATGCTTCTCGCCGAGAATGAGTCGCGCAGCCTCTTCGCCGGCGGCCTCGTTGTGCGCGCCTCGCACCACCCGGGCGTGCTCGGCCAGCCCGTGGGCCGCCATCGCGGATCGGTAGGCATTGCGCCGATCGTCCGCCCCCGGATCGTCACCGCCGTCGACGTGCAGGATGTCACGATGTCCGAGCTCGACGAGATAGTCCACCGCCAGGCGCATGCCCTTCGTGTCGTTGGTCCGCACCGTCGCCAACCGGTCGCCGAGCGCATCGGCGGGCAGCCGACGCCCGACGACGACGAGCGGCGCACGCTCGGCCAGCTCGATGAGTTCATCGACGGACGACATCGGACCCAGCAGGATGACCGCACCACACCGATGATCGAGCAGGGCCTCGATCGCGGCCGGTTCCGGACGTCCGCGCAGATTGGCGGTCAACAGGACGTCGTGACCGAGCTTCTCGGCGGCCGGGTAGACGCTGGTGACGATCTCGGCCTCGAACAGCTGGGAGACGTCGATCAGCACCCCGAGCGTCCTGCTCTTGCCCAGCGCGAGCAGGCGCGCCGCGGCATCCGGCCGGTAGCCGAGTTCGTCGGCCACGCTCAACACCCGCCGGCGGGTCTCTTCACTCGCCCCCGGTTTGCCGTCGAGCACGAACGAAACGAGTGTTCGTGACACCCCCGCCCGAGCAGCGACATCGGCCATCGTCGGGCGGCGGTTTCCGCGGTTCACCCCGGTTTTCGGTGGCACTCGATACTCCCTTTTTCGAAGGTGATGGTTGACACAGTGACCCAGAACTCACATCATAGTACTTACGCGCGTTACTAACGCGCTTTAGTCCCCGATTCGAAACTGAGGTTCTCCCCATGACCACAACAGCGGGAACAGCGTCGAACAGACGCTTCTTGACCAAACTGACCGTCATCGCGACCCTCGGCGGCCTGCTGTTCGGCTACGACACGGGCGTCATCTCAGGCGCCCTGCTCTACATGAAGGACGATCTGGCCCTCACCTCGTTCTCCGAGGCGATGGTGGTCAGCTCGCTGCTGTTCCCGGGCGCTGCCTTCGGAGCCCTCTTCGGCGGACGCATCGCCGACCGCCTCGGCCGCAAGCGCACGCTCCTGCTCTGCGGCGCCATCTTCCTCGTCGGCGCGCTGGCCTGCGCACTCGCGCCGTCGGTCGCGCCGATGGTCGTCGCCCGCATCATCCTCGGCTTCGGTGTCGGCGCCGCCGCGGTCACCTGCCCGCTGTACCTGGCGGAGATGGCCCCCGCGGATCGTCGCGGCCGGATGGTCACCATCAACGAGCTGATGATCGTGACCGGTCAGATGCTGGCGTTTGCCACCAACGCCGCGCTCGATCACTTCATCAAGGACCCGCACGTCTGGCGCATCATGCTCGCCGTCGCGGCCATCCCCGCCGTCACGCTGCTGATCGGCATGCTCGTGCTGCCGGACTCACCACGCTGGTACGCCTTCAAGGGCCGCATGGACGACGCACGCTCGGTGCTCGGGATGAGTCGCACGCCCGCTGAGGCCGCTGCAGAGTACGACGTCATCGTCCACCACACCCACCACATGCTCTCCTCGACGCGGTCGCCGCTGACGATCATCCGCGATGTGCCGTGGATTCGCCGGATCGTTCTGATCGGCTGCGGCCTGGCCATCGTCCAGCAGGCCACCGGCATCAACACCGTCAACTACTACGCGCCGACGATCCTCGAGCAGAGCGGTCTGGGCGTGAGCGCCGCACTCGTCGCCACCATCGCGGTGGGCGTCACCTCGGTCGTCACCACCATCATCGGCATCGTGCTGCTCGGCTACATCGGTCGCCGCGCCATGCTGCTCACCGGATTCGCCGGCGTAGCCGCCTCGCAGGCCGCCCTGGCGCTGGCCTTCGTACTCCCCGAGTCGATGATGCGCAGCTACGTCATCCTCGCCTGCATGGTGGCATTCGTGGCCTTCGTGCAGATGTTCATCGGCACCTGCGTGTGGCTGCTGCTCTCGGAAATCTTCCCGCTGAACGTGCGCGGCTTCGCCATGGGCATCGCGGTGTTCGTCCTGTGGTGCACCAACGCCCTGATCTCGTTCGTCTTCCCGCTGCTGAACTCCGCGCTCGGATCGACCGGTACCTTCGGATTGTTCGTTCTCGTCAATGTCGCCTCGTGGATCTTCGTCTACCGGTCCGTCCCGGAGACGAAGGGCACCACCCTCGAGGAACTCGAGGAGCGCCTCGAGGCCGAGCACACCGACCGCTTCGCCGCAGTCCCTGTCGCCGCGTAACGCGCCATCACCGAAGTTGCCCGTTGGCTCGCAGACCGAGCCCGCGGGCAACTTCTGTTCTCGGCGGGCGAATCCCGCCGGCGCGCGGACCTAGGGCTCCTGCGGCATCATCACTTCGATGAGGCGGCACAGACGGCATGGCTGAGGGCGCAGAGCTGATCTTCTACTACGGGCCGATGGGTGCGGGTAAGTCCACGTTCGCACTGCAGACGCAGTTCAATCAGCAACAGCAGGGGCGCGTGGGAATGCTCGTGACCAAGCAGGACCGATCTGGTGGAGCGCTGGTGACCAGCCGGATCGGCCTGGAGGCCGAGGCGAATCTGCTCGACGACGAGATCGACCTCTACTCGCTCGTCTCGGAACGGCACGAGGAATGTGGCCTCGACTTCGTCATCTGCGACGAGGCGCAGTT
>NZ_BAHC01000087.1 GCF_000298195.1 Gordonia rhizosphera NBRC 16068
CCTTACGCCCTTGCAGGTCGAGCAACTCGCCCGGGTAGTCGATGTCGAGAGCATCGATGTCTTCGCCTTCGGACTGCTCACCGATTTCCGATCCACCCTGTTCCCCGGCGCGGCTCGGTTGGTGGAGATCGCCGACGAGGTCCACCGCATGCAGTCGATCGTGCTGTGCTGGTGCGGACGACCTGGGTTCCTGAACGCACGCATCGTCGAAGGCCTGGTGATCCGATCGGGAGAGGTCGTGGCCATCGGCGACACCCAGGCGGGGCCCGTCATGTACCGGGCGCTGTGCCGCAAGCACTATGTCGAGGGTCGGACCGGGCGGTGACCCCTCGCGCAACCGCAGTGGCACGACGAAGTCCTGGCCCACGTCTGCAGCGACAGTGTGAACTGGGGGCATGAAGGTCCTTTTCCTGGACATCGACGGGGTCGTGAACAGCCGGCGATCGAGCGTGCGCTCCGGACGCATCGTCGGGATAGACCCTCAGCTCGCGGACCGGGTAGGGCGCATCATCGCCGAGACCGGCTGCAAAGTCGTGCTCTCCTCGACGTGGCGTCTGTGGGAGGAGAACGTCGCCGAGGTTCGGGCAGCGGTGACGCCCGAGCTCTATGGCATGACCCCGTCGATCCCGTTCGGCCGCCGCGGTGACGAGGTGCAACGGTGGCTCGCCGACCACCCGGAGGTGACCCGCTACGCCATCGTCGACGACAACGACGATTTCGCCCCGGATCAACCGTTGTTCCGGACCTCCTGGGAGGTCGGGATCACCGACGAGGTGGCCGATGCCGTGATTGCTTATCTCAACGGCACTGGCGGGATCGCGCCGGTAGGGCGGCGACGCCGGTGGTTGCAGAGGTTGTTCGGGGGCTTGCGGTCCGGTTCTTTGTAAACATATCATTTACATATGCCTCAATCGTTGACAGACCTCGTGGCCGCACTGCGGCACGATCTGGACGCGATTCTCGCCGCCCCGGTGCTCGACAGCACTGATGAACCGTTGTCCACGGTTCGCACCGCTGCGAACGTGCAGGCCCGCTCGGGCGATGTGGTTGCCGCGGCAGTCCAGCGCGCACGGCGCGCGGGTCGCACGTGGCAACAGATCGGCGATGCGCTGGGGATCTCTCGACAGGCGGCCTTCCAGCGATTCGGGAGGCCGATAGACCCACGGACAGGAGAAGCCATGAACACCACCCCACTACCCGAGGCGGTCGGAATCGCCGAGACGGTGCTCGACGATCTCGCGCACTCTCGCTGGGACGACGTCGCCGCACGCTTTGATGCGACGGTCGCCGAGAAGCTGAACGCAGACGGGCTTGCGGCGGCGTGGGCGCAAGTGGTCGGCACCGTCGGGACCTACGAACGCCACGGCGACGTCGAGGCCTCCCGCGCCGCGGACTTCACGATCACGAACACGCCGCTGGTGTTCGAGGCGGGAGACTTCGTGGCGCGTATCACCTTCCGGGATGACCAGACGATCGCCGGCCTGTTCATCCTCCCTCCGGAACTGGCGAAGTGACCCAGTGACCGCCTCCGTGCCCTCGACACCGCCGGACTCGGTTTCGTCCACCTGGACCTGACCGGCTCGTCGGGGTTGCCGAGACACCCGGCCCGCGCCACCACTCGCCCGTCATGAAGGCCGAATTGCCCTATTTGCCAGAAACTTTCGGCTCCGCGAAGTGGAAACAACTGAGAGGGACATCACATTCGCGATAGCGTGGACTTGGTGACGATGCGCGCCACCCCACCTTGGTGTCCATGGGAGTCGCAATGACAACGCCACAGCAGGATCAAACCATCCTGAGCTCCGCCACCCTGAACGTCGCAGACCCTGCGCCGTTGGGACTGGCCGGATTCGCCGGCACCACCTTCATGCTTTCGGTCATCAACACCGGAATGCTGACCGGCGAGGTCACCGGTGCGGTACTCGGCCTCGCACTCTTCTACGGCGGTCTGGCCCAACTACTCGCGGGTATGTGGGAGTTCTTCAGGGGCAACACCTTCGGCGCCCTGGCATTTTCCTCGTATGGGGCCTTCTGGATGTCGTACTGGCTGCTCGTCGACCACATACTGCCCGGGCTGGAGGCACCGAGCGCCGACGTAGGTCACGCCGTCGGCCTCTATCTGCTGGTGTGGACGATCTTCACCGCGTACATGACCATCGCCGCCATTCGGGTCTCCGGTGCCGTGTTGGCGGTGTTCATCGCCCTGACCCTCACCTTTCTGGCTCTGTGCATCGGCGAGTTGGCCACCGCCACCGCGTTCACGAAGATCGGTGGCTGGCTCGGCATCATCACCGCGCTGCTCGCCTGGTACACGTCGCTGGCCGGGGTCGCCAACTTCACCTTCGGCAAGACCGTGTTCCCGGTGTTCCCGGCTCGGAGCTGACGGCTCGGGACATCGCATTGGATAACCTGTTCTGCGCTCTGCCCGGCAAACAGGTGGATTCGGTGCGCGAGGGGGGACTTGAACCCCCACGTCCGAAGACACTGGAACCTAAATCCAGCGCGTCTGCCAATTCCGCCACTCGCGCGTGTCGTCGGCCACACCGGCGCCTGCGTCAGCCTACCGCCCGTGCTCCGATCGGTGCTGGCCAGGTACCGTCGAGGGTATGAAATCCGGTTCGACATCGCCGAGACGACGGCATCGCCCGGCGCTGATCGTGCTGGTGGTGATGGCCGCCCTGGCGTGTCTGCTGCTGGCGTGGTGGCAGTGGGGCCGGTACGAGTCCGCGTCGGGTACGGCGCAGAACCTGGGATACGCCCTGCAGTGGCCCGCCTTCGCGGTGGCGGTGATCTGGGCCTATCGACGCTTCGTCGTCCTGGAGAACACCCCCGACGACGAGCGCGCGGCCTCCGCCGACCGCAAGGGTGTCACCGAGATACCGGCCGGCATCCTGCCCGACCGTCCGACGACACCGAGCGCGTCGTCGCTGAGCACGACGTCGTCTGCGCGGGAGGACTCCGCGCTGGCCGACTACAACTCGTATCTGGCCGATCTGAATGATCGGCCCAGCACAACCGATCACAACAGTGAGGACCGTCGCCCGTGACCGAGACCACCACGACCGCCACCACCACGCCCGTGAACAAGGTCCGCGGGGCATTGCTGCGCTACCGGATTCTGGCGTGGATCACCGGTCTGTGGCTGTTGTTGCTGGTCGCCGAACTGATCCTCAAGTACGGCTTCGACGTGGACGCGCTCGATTTCGTGCCCATCGTCCACGGCTGGGTCTACTTCGTGTACCTGATCTTCACCATCGATCTCGCCATCAAGGTGCGCTGGCCGCTCGGCAAGATCATCGTCACCGCGATCGCGGGCACGATCCCCTTCCTGTCCTTCTGGTTCGAGCACATCCGGACCAAGGAAGTGAAAGCCGCCTACCACCTCTGAGACTGGTGGCCGATCGCTGATCGCGTCAGTTGTTCACGCGCTGATCCGCGGCGCGTGACCCGATCGTTCACGTCGGTTCACGCACCGCCACCCACACTGTCGGGGTGCGAATCGTGCAGCTGGCCAACTTCTACGGCGCGCGCTCGGGCGGCCTGCGCACCGCGGTCGACCGATGGGGCGCCGGCTACGTGGCCGCCGGTCACGAGGTGATCCTGGTCGTCCCCGGACAGCACGACCACTCCGAGACCCTGCCGAGCGGGGTGCACCGCGTCTCGGTGTGCGCTCCCCGACTGCCGTTGTCGGGCGGGTACCGGGTGGTCTCGGCACGACGGGTGACCGACGTCCTGCGCCATCTGCGCCCAGACGCCCTCGAGGTGTCCGACCGGCTGACACTGCGCGGGCTGGGGGGCTGGGCCCGCAAACGCGACGTCCACTCGACGATGGTCTCCCACGAACGGCTCGACCGGCTGCTCGGGATCGCGCTCCCCCTCGGCATCGCACGCTCCATCGCCGACGAGGCCAACCAGCGCACCGCCGAATCCTTCGACGCGGTGGTCTGCACGACACCGTTCGCGGCGGTCGAGTTCGAACGCATCGGCGCGACGAACCTGCACCGGGCGCCGCTCGGGGTCGACCTTGACCTGTTCGATCCGCAGCACGCCGATCCGGCGCTGTGGTCGCGGTACGCCGACGACACGACCACCCTGATCACCCACTGCGGGCGGCTGTCACCGGAGAAGCAGGCCGGCCGCAGCATCGCAGCCATCGCGCGACTGCATGCCGCGCACCGGCGGGTGCACCTCGTCGTCGCCGGCGACGGCCCGCTGCGTCCGGCCATGCAGCGAGCTGCACGCGGGCTGCCGGTCACCTTCCTCGGCCACTTGACGGATCGTCGGGAGGTCGCCACATTGCTCGCGACGACCGAGATCACCATCGCCCCCGGACCGCACGAGACCTTCTGCCTCTCGGCGCTCGAATCGCTGGCCTCCGGCACCCCGGTCGTCGCATCCGAGTCGTCGGCGGTCGCCGGTCTGGTCGACGCGACCTGCGGAGCGCTGGCGAGCAATACAGCGGCGGGATTCGCCGACGGGATCGAGCAGGTCCTCGAGATCCCGCGCCCGCAGCGTGAGGAGGCGGCGCGGCGCCGCGCGACGCGCTACCGCTGGCCGGATTCGGTCGCGAAGATGCTCTCGATCCACCGCGGCGACGACATTGCGGTCAGCGGCCCGACAGCTCCCTGAGCGTCGGAACCAGTTGCGTCAGCGCCTTGCCCCGGTGGCTGAGCGCGTCCTTCTCCGCGGGCGACAGTTCGGCCGACGACCGGCCGCGCGCCACCTCGTCGTCGGGTGCGAACAGCGGGTCGTAGCCGAAGCCGTTGGCGCCGCGCGGGGCGCGCAGAATCGTCCCGCGCCACTCCCCCCGCTCGATGACGCGCTCGCCGGACGGCATCACCAGTGCACACGCCGAGACGAAGGCGGCGCCGCGCCGGCCGTCCGGCACATCGGCGAGCTGTCCGAGGAGGAGTTCGTTGTTGGCCGCGTCGTCGCCGTGGCGGCCGCTCCACCGCGCCGACAGCACGCCGGGCATCCCGTTCAGCGCATCCACCGTCAGCCCGGAATCATCTGCCAGACAGGACAATCCGGTGGCACGCGCCCCGGACTCGGCCTTGATCACGGCGTTCTCCTCGAAGGTCGCCCCGGTCTCGGGTTCCTCCGCATACGCGGGGACCTCGTCGAGTCCGACGACGTCGATCCCGCTCACCCCGGCGACGTCGAGGACCCGGCGCAGTTCGGCCAGCTTCTTCGCGTTGCGGCTCGCGACCAGGACGGTCGTCACCGCGACGCGCCGGGCAGTTCACCCGGATACGGTCCCGCGAGCACCTCACGCTGCGCGTCGAACAGCTTCTCGGTGCCCGCCATCGCCAGATCGAGGAGTTTGTCCAGCGTCGCGCGCGGGAAGGTCGCCCCCTCACCGGTGCCCTGGACCTCGACCAGGGTGCCCGCGTCGGTGGCGACGACGTTCATGTCGACCTCCGCGCGGGAATCCTCCTCGTAGGGCAGATCGAGGCGGACCCGTCCGTCGACGACGCCGACGCTGACCGCGGCGATCATGCACGACAGCGGTTGCGGATCGTTGAGCCGCCCCGCCGCCCCGAGCCAGGTGACCGCGTCCGCCAGCGCCACGTAGGCACCGGTGATGGCCGCGGTTCGGGTACCGCCGTCCGCCTGCAGCACGTCGCAGTCCAGCGCGATCGTGTTCTCACCGAGCGCCGACAGGTCGATGCAGGCCCGCAACGACCGGCCGACGAGACGGCTGATCTCGTGGGTTCGTCCGCCGACCCGACCCTTCACCGACTCACGCGACGACCGTTCGTGCGTCGCCGCCGGCAGCATCGCGTATTCGGCGGTGAGCCAGCCCAGGCCCGATCCGCGCCGCCACGGCGGCACGCCCTCGGTCACGCTGGCGGTGCACATCACGCGGGTCTGGCCGAATTCGACCAGTACAGAACCTGCCGGATTGCTCGTGAACCCGCGGGTGAAGGTGATCGGTCGGAGTTCGTCGTCGGTCCTGCCGTCAGCTCGTTTCGCCACACCGTCAACTCTAACGATCGGTCCGCCGGCGACCCGTCACGGGATCAGGTCGAACACCTGGCCGGGCCGGACGAGGTCGACCGGTCCGGAGAAGGTGGACCGGGCCTCGGCCAGGATGGCGTCGGCATCCGACCATGGTGCGACGTGGGTGACCGCCAACGACCGCGCACCGGCCTTGGTGGCGATCTGACCGGCCTCGTAGCCGGAGAGATGCAGGTTGGGCGGCCTGTCGTCGGGGGCGTGGGTCCAACTCGCCTCGCACAGGAAGATGTCGGCACCGTCGGCGACGTCGACGACCTCGTCGCACATTCCGGTGTCACCGCTGTAGGCGATCACCTGCCCACGGGGCCCGGTGATCCGCAGGCCGAAAGTATGCGGTGGATGGTTGACCTCGATCGGTGTGACGACCAGTCCGCCGATCGACACGTCGACCCGATCCTGCCAATCGACGGTGTCGAAGGTGTCGGAGATGTCGTCGATGCCCCCGGGGACCTCCGACGACGCGGCACCGATCCGCGCGGCCGTCCCGACCGGGCCGCAGAGACGGGCCCGCGTGCGCGCCACCATCGGTGCATAACGCCGCCAGACCAGCAGGGCCGGCAGATCCAGGCAGTGGTCGGCGTGCAGGTGACTGAGGATCACGTCGACGGCAGCGGGATCGGCATGACGCTGCAGTTCACCGATGACACCGGGCCCGCAGTCCATCAGGACCGATCGTTCGCCGGGTACCGACAGCAGGTACCCGGAGCAGGCGGAACCGGGTCCACCCACACTTCCGGAGCACCCGAGGACGGTCAGCCGCATACGCCTACTGTGCCACGCGGGGCTGTGAACACGAACCGATACGGGTCACAAGTCGCCATCGATGACGGTCGTCAGAGATGTTGAACCTGACCGATCGCCGGTCCCAGGAAGCGGGTCGACAGACGCGCGAAGGACTCGGGATCACCCGTCGCCTGGAACACCCTCGTCGCCACCCGGTCCGAATGTGGGTGCAGCAGATCGGCTTCGGTGAGCACCCGGAAGACATCCTTGGCGGTCTCCTCGGCACTGGACACCAGGGTCACCTGATCGCCCATCGCCAGCTGGATGACGCCCGACAACAGTGGGTAGTGCGTGCACCCCAGCACCACGGTGTCGACGTCGGATTCCTGCAACGGTTCGAGATATCCCTGGGCGAGCCCGAGTATCTGCCGGCCGCTGGTGATGCCGCGTTCGACGAAGTCCACGAAGCGGGGGCACGCGACCGCGGTGATCTCGGCGTCGCGGGCCGCCGCGAACGAATCCTGGTAGGCACGTGACGAGATGGTCGCCGCGGTGCCGATCACGCCGATCCGTCCGGTCTTGGTGGCGACGACGGACCGTCGTACCGCCGGCAGGATCACCTCGATCACGGGGATCGGCGCATACCGTTCGCGGGCGTCCCGCAGACATGCCGCCGAGGCCGTGTTGCAGGCGATGACGATCGCCTTCACCCCGCGCTCGGCAAGATCGTCGCCGATCGCGAGGGCGTGTCGTCGGATCTCCGGGATGGGCAGCGGCCCGTAAGGTCCGTTGGCGGTGTCACCGATGTAGATGATGTCCTCGTCGGGCAGCAGGTCGATGATCGCGCGGGCCACGGTGAGACCCCCGACCCCGGAGTCGAAGATGCCGATGGGCGCCATCTGACCGCCGACCCGGGGAGTGAACCGTGCGGGCGGAGAGTCGTTGTGTGTTGTTATGACCGCACCCCCGGGACCTGCGGGTTCGCCTGCGCGCGCCGACGGTCACGGGCGGCGAGGTACCAGGCCGCCAGGACACCGCCGATGGCGCCGAAGAGGTGCCCCTGCCAGGAGACCCCCGCGTCGGTCGGGAGCACACCCCACAGCACGGAGCCGTAGATCAGGAAGAGCACGATGCCGAGGACGATCTGCCAGAAGTCCCGGTTGAACAGGCCCCGGATGAGCAGGTAGGTCAGCCAGCCGAAGATGATGCCCGAGGCGCCGACGGTGACGGTGTAGGGCGGCGCGAACAGCCACACACCCAGCCCCGACACCAGCCAGACGATGGCGGTCACGATCACGAACCGACGCGTCATGAGCAGTAGGAATCCGAGCACGAGGCCCGGCAGCAGGTTCGCGAACAGATGTTCCCAGTCGGCGTGCAGCAGCGGCGCCCAGAGGATTCCGTCGAGACCGTCGACCTGCCGGGGTTCGATGCCCGCATTGTCGAGGTTGTAGTGGGTGGCGGCGTCGACGGCCTCGATGACGAACAGCAACGCCGCGATCGCGGCCATGATGAGCGCCGATCGCTGCCAGAGCGGACGCGGGGGTCTTATGCCCGGGGCCGCGGGGGTCGCTGTCATTTCAGGTCCTGTCGATGCCGTCTGCGGCGTCATGCCCAGAGCTGGCCTTCGAGGGCCTGCTCTGCCTGCTCCAGGCTACCTTCGTAGGCTCCGGTGGACAGATACTTCCACCCCGCGTCGGGCACGACCAGCGCGATGTCGGCGCGTTGTCCCTGCTTGAGGGCGCGTCGGGCGACGCCGCAGGCGGCATGCAGGATCGCGCCGGTCGAGATGCCGGCGAAGATCCCCTCTTTGTCGATCAGCTCGCGGACCCGGGCGACGGCGTCGCCGCCCTGGACGGAGAAACGCCGGGTCAGCACCGTGTCGTCGTAGAGCTCGGGGACGAATCCCTCGTCGATGTTGCGCAGGCCGTACACCTCGTCGCCGTAGCGCGGTTCGGCCGCGACGATCTCGATGTCCGGGTTGCGCTCGCGCAGGAACCGACCGACACCCATCAGGGTCCCGGTGGTGCCCAGCCCGGCCACGAAGTGGGTGATCTCGGGCAGGTCCGCATAGAGCTCTGGGCCGGTCCCCTCGTAGTGGGCGGCGACGTTGGCCTGGTTGCCGTACTGGTAGAGCATCACCCAATCCGGGTGTTCGGCGGCGAGTTGTTTGGCCATCGCGACGGCCGTGTTGGACCCGCCCGCGGCCGGCGACGAGATGACCTGCGCCCCGAACATCGTGAGCAGGGAACGCCGTTCGGCGGAGGTGTTCTCCGGCATCACGCAGATCAGCTGATAGCCCTTGAGTTTCGCTGCCATGGCCAACGAGATCCCGGTGTTGCCGCTGGTCGGTTCGAGGATGATCGACCCTGGCGACAGCAACCCGTCGCGTTCGGCGGCCTCGATCATCCGCAGCGCGGGTCGGTCCTTGATCGACCCGGTCGGATTGCGGTCCTCGAGTTTCGCCCACAGACGGACGTGCGGTCCGTCGGTGGTGCCGTCCCAGCGGGGTGAGAAGCGCTGCAAACCGATCAGCGGGGTGTGCCCCACCGATTCGATGAGCGATGTGTAGCGGGCCACCGACGACTATCCGCCCGCGACCGCCGGCAGGATGGTCACGTCGTCGCCGTCGTCGACGGTGGTGGCAAGACCACCGGAGAACCGCACGTCCTCGTCGTTGACGTAGATGTTGACGAAACGGTGCAGCTTGCCGTCGGCGACGAGACGCTCCTTGATACCGGGGTTGGACGACTCGAGGCTGTCGATGACGTCCGCGAGCGTCGCGCCGGACGCCTCGACGCGCTTGAGCCCACCGGTGTGGGTGCGCAGGATGGTCGGGATGGACACGGTTACCGCCATGTGGTCAGCTCCTGATCTCGATCGGCTCTTCGGTCACCACGCCATCGACGATGCGATAGCTGCGGATCTCCGCGGTGTGAGGCTCTCGGGTGGACACCAGCACGTAGTGGGCATTGGGCTCGCTCGCATACGAGATGTCGGTGCGGCTCGGGTACGCCTCGGTCGCGGTGTGCGAGTGGTAGATGACCACCGGCTCTTCGTCGAGGCGGTCCATCTCCCGCCACACCTTCAGCTGTTCGCCGGAATCGAACCGGTAGAAGGTCGGTGAGCGTTCCGCGTTGACCATCGAGATGAAGCGCTCCGGACGGTTCGATCCCTCCGGGCCCGCGATGATGCCGCAGGCCTCGTCGGGATGATCGGCGCGCGCGTGCGCGACCATCGAGTCGATGAGGTCCTGGGTGATCGTCAGCACTGGTTACCACCTCTTGTCACGCTGGGCGACAACGTCGCGCGGGCCTCTGCTATTCCGGCACACCGCCACCGCGCGGCCGCACGAGCGCCCACAAGACCACCCACTGCGGCGCCAGCATCGCCGACGCGTCGACATCACTGCTGGTGAGGGCATTTTCTCGATCAGAGACGTGTAGTGGTGACAGCCGGATGCCCGGGAGGTCGCTGTGAGGTCGCTCACCGGATCGCCGACGCGAGCACGTCGCCATACGTCGGGATCCCCGCGACCGGTTCGGCGGCGAGCACCGCCCCGACGATGGCACGCTGCACCACGTTCGCCGCCACCCGGCACACCTCGGCGAGCAGGCCCACATCGCGGTTCATTCCCGGCGGCACGGTGTCGGGCTGGGGCGGATGCACGGTGCCGGTGGCGACCGCGAAGATGGTGTCACCGTCGAGCGGCGAGTGCGCGGGCACGATCGCCCGGGCAAGTCCGTCGTGTCCGGCCATCGCCACGCGTCTGGTCGACGACGGATCGAGTGCGGCGTCGGTGGCCACCACACCGATGGTCGTGTTGAGCACGGTCTGTTTGGCGACGAGGTCGCCCAGGCGTGCCACATCGCCGGCGTCGGGCGGCGTCAACCCATACGTATCGAGGTCGAGAGCCGTTGCCGCCCAGGGCAACCCCGTCGCCGGATCAATCACCGAACCGACCGGGTTGGCCACCATCACGGCACCCACCTGCACCCCGGCGGCGGGTCCGTCTGCGATACGGGTTCCCGCCGTCCCGATCCCACCCTTGAGCGCACCGGCCCGGGCCCCGGCCCCCGCGCCCACGCTGCCCACCGCGACATCCACCGTCGCCGCCGCGAGCGCACGCCGACCGAACCCGGCGTCGGGACGCCGATCCCAAGAGCCGACGGGCAGGTCGAAGATCACCGCGGCGGGAACGATCGGCACGACATGCCCCTGGTCGTCCATCGGCAACCCGACCCCGAGCGCCTCGAGCCCGGCCATCACCCCGTCGGCGGCGGCGAGGCCGTAGGCGCTGCCCCCGGTCAGCACAAGGGCGTGGGCGGTCTGCACGGTGTTCGAGGGATCGAGCAGATCGGTCTCGCGGGTTCCCGGCCCGCCGCCGCGGACATCGACCGCACACACCGCCGACGGCGCGTCGATGCGGATCACCGTGGTTCCGGTGGCCCAGCCCGCGCCGGGCGATTCCGGGTCCGCGACGCGGGCGGTGGCATCGATCCGGTGATGATGACCGACGGTGATCCCGGCGACGTCGGTGATGCGGTCACCGGCCGGCGCGATCACGGCCATCGGGCTGCCTCCCGCATCGCCCCGGTCCCTCACATCAACGACTCGACGAGCAGTTCCTGCATCACGGTGAGCCAGTGGTAGACGTCGAGGTGAGCGGCGTGCGGATGGTCCGCAGGCAACTGATCCGGCGTGTCCTCGGAGATGCCGAGCATCGCGCCGAGCGCCAGGCGGACGTCGTTGAGTGCGGTCAGCCACTCCATCGCCTGTTCCTCAGTCAGTGCGAGGTCGCCGCCATGCGGCGGCACCGTGTCCAGCACGACTTGGGCGGCGGTGAGTTTGGCGTCGATGATGTGGGGTTCGTGCACGCTGCGCAGGGCGCCGTTGAAGCGACCGTTGACCACGTCGGCGCTCAGTTCGCGATCCTGATCGGGCCGATGGAAGTCCGGCAGCAGCCGGCCCAGCGTCAGATCGGTCGGCGGCGCCGAATGGCCCGTGCGGATGCCGGTCAGTTCGGACAGCTCGTCATGTGGGGCGGCGGCCTCGCGTTCGAGGAGCAGTTCTCGCATCGAACCGACCATCGACGTCAGCAGCTCGGCCTCGTGCACGTCGAGCTGCGAGCAGATCCGCATCGCCGAGCCACGCCCCTTGCGCTTCCAGGTTCGCACCGGTCTGTCGATCCCCGCTCAGGAGTCCCGCTGCATGGTGGCCCACAGCCCGGCCGAGTGCAGCTTGCGGACGTCGGACTCCACCTTGTCGCGATCACCCGAGGACACCACGGCCTTGCCTTCGGTGTGTACCTGCATCATCAATTGGTTGGCGCGGGACTCGGAGTAGCCGAAGACCTTCTGGAACACGAAAGTCACGTAGCGCATCAGGTTGACCGGGTCATCCCAGACGATGGTCACCCACGGGCGGTCGAGTGCCGCCGCGCCGTCGGCGACACCGGGTTCGGCGACCGCGGTACCACCGGGAGTAGCCTCGTGCGCACGAGTTTCGTCAGGCGCCATACGACAAGGGTAAGCGATCGTGACCATCGACAACACCGCCCTGCTGACCGACCAGTACGAGCTGACCATGGTCTCGGCTGCGTTGCGTCACCCGATCGCGCAGCGACGATGTGTCTTCGAGGTGTTCGCGCGGCGTCTGCCGGACGGCCGGCGCTACGGCGTGGTCGCCGGTACCGGACGCGTCCTCGACGAACTCGCGCGCTTCCGCTTCGGCGACGACGAGCTCGCTCTCGTCGGGCGGTTCCTCGACGACGACACGGTCGCGTGGCTGCGTGACTACCGCTTCGCCGGCGACATCGACGGCTACCGCGAGGGCGAGCTCTACTTCCCCGGATCACCGATCCTGACCGTGCGCACGAGCTTCGCCGAAGGGGTACTGCTCGAGACGCTCATCCTGTCGATCCTCAACCACGACAGTGCGATCGCATCCGCAACCGCGCGCATGGTGAGCGCGGCCGCGTCACGACCGATCATCGAGATGGGATCGCGGCGCACCCATGAGCGCGCCGCCGTGGCCAGCGCTCGCGCAGCGTATCTCGCCGGGGTGTCGGCGACCTCCAACCTCGAGGCGGCCCGCACCTACGGGGTGCCCAGCGCCGGGACCGCCGCGCATGCCTTCACCCTCGGATTCACCGGACCCGACGGCCCCGACGAGAAGGCCGCCTTCGCGGCGCAGATCGAGGCCCTGGGCGTGGGCACGACCCTGCTGGTCGACACCTACGACATCACCCGGGGCGTGCGCAACGCGATCGAGGTGGCCGGCCCGCAGCTCGGCGGCGTGCGGATCGACTCCGGCGATCTGGGTGTGCTGGCACGTCAGGTCCGCGAACAGCTCGACGACCTGGGCGCGCACAACACCAAGATCGTGGTCTCCGGCGACCTCGATGAGTACGCGATCGCGTCATTGCGCGCCGAACCCGTCGACATCTACGGCGTCGGCACGTCGCTGGTCACCGGCAGCGGCGCACCGACCGCCGGGATGATCTACAAACTCGTCGAGGTCGACGGCATCCCGGTGGCCAAGCGCGCCAGCCACAAGGAGTCCAGGGGCGGAGCGAAATCGGCGGTCCGCGCGGCCCGCCCGTCCGGGACCATCGTCGAAGAGATCCTCTACCGCGGTATCGATCAGCCGCCGGCGGCCGACGGCCTGACACTGCGGCCCATGCAGATCCCGCTCATCCGTGGCGGCGACCCCGTCGACGATCTGCCGACACTTGCCGACGGGCGGGCGCACCTGGCCGCCGCCCTGGTGAGTCTGCCCTGGGAAGGGCTCGGACTGTCCCACGGCGATCCGGCCGTTCCCACTCGATACCTGCTCGGATAGGAGAACTCGATGTCCGATCACGCGCCCAAGGACCAGGCCCTCGTCGTCGTCGACGTCCAGAACGACTTCTGCGAGGGTGGCGCCCTCGGGGTCAACGGCGGCGCCGCGGTGGCCGGCGCCATCAGCACCATCCTCGACGACTACCGAACCATCGTCGCCACCCGCGATTTTCACGTCGACCCGGGCGAGCACTTCTCCGACGATCCTGACTATGTCGACACGTGGCCGCCGCACTGCCAGGCAGGCACCGACGGGGCGGCGTTCCACCCCGCGTTCGACGTGGACAAGGCACATGAGGTCGTGTCGAAGGGCCATTACAGCGCCGCCTACTCCGGGTTCGAGGGCACCGCCAAGGACGGCACGACCCTCGCCGACTGGCTGCACGACCGCGGGATTTCACATGTGGACATCGTCGGTATCGCCACCGACCACTGTGTCCGGGCAACCGCCCTCGACGCTGTACGCGCGGGCTTCGAAGTGCGCGTGCTGCTGAACTTCACCGCGGCCGTCGCCCCCGACACCGCCGCCAGTGCACTGGTGTCGATGCGCGAGGCCGGGGTGGAACTCGTCGGGGATCTGCTCTATGACGGATCCTCCCGCATTCAATGACGGACACCCCCTCGGTGACCGCTCTGCTCGACACCGCGGTCACCGCCCTCGGCGGCACCCGCCGCGACGGGCAGATCCGGATGGCCTCCGCGGTTGCGCACGCCATCGACACCGGCGAGCACCTCGCGGTCCAGGCCGGCACCGGCACCGGCAAATCGCTCGCCTACCTCGTCCCGGCGATCCGGCACGCGGTCGAGTCGGGCCGGACGGTCGTTGTCTCGACCGCGACGATCGCCCTGCAGCGCCAACTGATCGAGCGTGACCTCCCCCGTCTCGGCGCAGCGCTGGCCACCGCGCTCCACCGCGAACCGACCTTCGCGATCCTCAAGGGTCGCGCCAATTACCTGTGCCTCAACAAGATCCACAGTGGAACCGCCGAGGAACCGGCCACCGAGCTGTTCGACGCGTTCGAGTTGTCGAGGACCGGGCGTGAGGTGACCCGCCTGCGCGAGTGGACCTCGGACACCGAGACCGGGGACCGCGACGACCTCACACCCGGTGTGTCGGACCGTTCGTGGCGGCAGGTCAGCGTCACGGCGCGGGAATGCCTCGGCGCCGCGAACTGCAGCTACGCCGAGGACTGCTTCGCCGAACGCTCCCGGCGGGCCGCCGGCAAGGCCGACGTCGTCGTGACCAACCACGCCCTGCTCGCGATCGACGCGATGAGTCCCGCGAGCATCCTTCCCGAGCACGACGTCGTGATGATCGACGAGGCGCACGAGCTCGTCGATCGGATCACCTCGGTGTCGACCGCCGAGCTGTCCGGCGCCGGGATCATGTCGGTCACCCGTCGCTGCGGCAAGCTGCTCGACGACGAGACCACCGACGCGCTGCAGGGCGCGGGCGAGCTCCTCGGCGAGCTGCTCGACGAGGCCCCACCCCGGGAGTGGACACGACTGCCATCCGGCGTGGCGCCCGCCCTCGCGTCACTGCGCGACCGGCTGTGGCAGGCGCGTGACGCGATCGGACCGAATGTCGGCGTCTCAGATGGTTCGGCGGCCGCCGCGCGCTCCGCGGCGCTCACCTCGCTCGAGGACACCCACGACACGGTCGTGCGGGTTCTCGGCGCCTTCGATCAGCCCGACGAGTCCAAACGCCGCGACGTCGTGTGGGTCGCGCACGACAAGGTCGGCAACGACACCCGGCCGGTGCTGCGGATCGCCCCGCTGTCGGTAGGCGGTCTGCTGCGGGCGTCGCTGTTCGCGCAGGCGACGGTGGTCCTCACCTCCGCCACCCTGACCATCGGCGGCAACTTCGACGCGCTGGCGGCGACGTGGGGTCTGCCGGCCGCCGGCCGCCGGGACACCGACGGCGCCGACCCGGCCGGGTCCGCCGTCGACGTGACAGCCACCGGTCTCACCGCACCGTCCGACAACACGCCGATCCGTTGGTCGGGCCTCGACGCCGGCTCGCCTTTCGACTACCCGAGATCGGCGATCCTCTACGTCGCCCGACACCTGCCGCGTCCCGGACGCGACGCCATCGCCGAGGCCACCCTCGACGAACTCGCCGGTCTCGTCGACGCGGCAGGCGGCCGGACACTGGGGTTGTTCTCGTCGATGCGCGCCGCCCGGGAGGCCGCCGAGGCGATCCGGGAGCGCTGCGATTTCCCGGTGCTCTGCCAGGGCGACGACATGACCTCGACGCTGGTACGACAGTTCGCCGACAACCCGGAGACCTGTCTGTTCGGCACACTGTCGCTGTGGCAGGGCGTCGACGTTCCCGGGCCCTCCTGCAGTCTGGTCATCATCGACCGCATCCCCTTCCCCCGCCCCGACGACCCGCTGCTGACCGCACGTCAGCGTGCGGTCGAGGCCCGCGGCGGCAACGGATTCCTCACCGTGGCGGCCAACCATGCCGCGCTGCTCCTCGCCCAGGGCGCCGGCCGGCTGTTGCGGGCCACCGATGATCGCGGCGTCGTCGCCGTTCTGGACTCCCGACTGGCCACCGCCGGATACGGTGGATACCTGCTCGCGTCGCTGCCGCCGTTCTGGCGGACGACCGATGGTGATCTTGTCCGTTCTGCGTTGGGCAGACTGGCCGCGATCCCCTACGGTTAGGTGCGGCAGCGAAGCCGGCCGCGGACACCACACGGGTCGCGAGCTCTGACGAGAGGAGGCCGCGGGTGATCGGGCGGATGGGGATCGACGATGTCCAACCCCTGGTATCGGCGGGACAGGTGCCGGCGAAAGCCGTTGTCGGTGAGCTGATCCCGGTCAGTACCACGGCCTGGAGGGAAGGCCACGACGCCCTCGGTGTGACGTTGCACATCGACGGCCCGTCACGCCGGAGCCTCAATATCCGGATGGAGCCGGCCGTCGAACCCGACGTGTTCAACGCGGCGTTCGTCCCGGATGCCGTCGGCTTCTGGGTGTTCCGTATCGAGGCCTGGAGCGACCCGTACACCACGTGGCGCAACGCGGTCATCAAGAAGGTCGACGCCGGTCAGGGTGCCACCGACCTGGCCAACGATCTCGAGACCGGTGCCCGCCTGTTGGAGCGCGCCCGCGACGAGTTCCCGCTCGAGGCCTACGAGATGCTCGACGACGCGGTCAACGCTCTGCGCGCCGAGCACCACGACATCGAACACCGCGTCAATCTGGCCATCTCCGAAGCGATGAGCGATCTCTTCGCCGCGCACCCGCTGCGCGATCTGGTCACCAAATCGCGGTCTTACCGGGTGTGGGCGGATCGTTCCCGGGCGCTGTTCGGTTCGTGGTACGAGTTCTTCCCGCGCTCGACGGGCGGCTGGGACGGCGAGGGCCACCCGGTGCACGGCAACTTCCTGTCGGCGATCCAGGATCTGCCCCGGATCGCCGGGATGGGCTTCGACGTCGTCTATCTGCCGCCGATCCACCCGATCGGCAAGGTCAACCGCAAGGGCCGCAACAACACCCTCGTCGCCGGACCCTTCGACGTCGGATCGCCCTGGGCGATCGGTTCCGACGAGGGCGGTCACGACGCGATCCATCCGCAACTCGGCTCCGAGGACGACTTCGGCTACTTCGTCGGCCGAGCCCGTGAACTCGGCCTCGAGGTGGCCCTCGACCTTGCGCTGCAGTGCGCCCCCGACCATCCGTGGGCCATCGAACACCCCGAGTGGTTCACCACCCAGCCCGACGGCACCATCGCCTACGCGGAGAATCCGCCGAAGAAGTACCAGGACATCTATCCGCTGAACTTCGACAACGACCGCAACGGCATCTACGGCGCCGTCCTGAACGTGGTGCTGCACTGGGTCGGTCTGGGCGTGAAGATCTTTCGCGTGGACAACCCCCACACCAAGCCGCCGAACTTCTGGGAATGGCTGATCTCCGAGGTCAAAAAGCGCGACCCCGATGTGCTGTTCCTGTCGGAGGCCTTCACCCGGCCGGCCCGGCTCTACGGCCTCGCCCGTGCCGGTTTCACGCAGTCGTACACGTACTTCACGTGGAAGACCGCGAAGTGGGAGCTCGAGGAGTTCGGTCGGGAGATCGCCGCGCATGCCGACGAGGCCCGGCCCAATCTGTTCGTCAACACCCCCGACATCCTGCACGAAAGCCTGCAGCACGGCGGTCCGGGAATGTTCGCGCTGCGGGCCGCGCTCGCCGCGACGCTCGCACCGTCGTGGGGCGTCTACAGCGGTTACGAACTGTACGAACACGTCGCGGTCGCCGAGGGCAGCGAGGAGTACCTGCACTCCGAGAAGTACGAACTGCGCCCCCGCGACTACAAAGCGGCGTCGAGCCGGGCCGAATCGCTGGAACCGTGGATCTCCACGCTCAACGGGATCCGCCGACGCCATCCGGCGCTGCAGCAGCTCCGCAACCTCACCTTCCACCACATCGACAA
Organism: Gordonia rhizosphera NBRC 16068; assembly: GCF_000298195.1. Lineage (GTDB taxonomy): Bacteria > Actinomycetota > Actinomycetes > Mycobacteriales > Mycobacteriaceae > Gordonia > Gordonia rhizosphera. The sequence continues at coordinate 18,028 of NZ_BAHC01000087.1, forward strand.
CCCCGCGCTCATCGCGTTCTCGAAGTTCGATGCGGTCTCCGGCGATCGCGTCATCGTGGTCGTCAACCTGAATCCATACGGCACCGAGAGCTCAATTCTCTCGCTGGACATGCCGACCCTCGGCTTCGAGTGGCAGGATCGCTTCACCGTGCGCGACGAGGTCACCGGAGCCGAATTCCATTGGGGCCAATCCAATTACGTCCAGCTGGAACCCTGGCATCAGGTCGCACACATCCTTGCTCTGCCACCGCTCGACCAGTCCATCGCCCACAAGCTCGCCTACCGGATGCAGTGAGGATGTCGTGACCGTGACCAGGAGACCCGACCCGTTCGCATCCGACCACGACGTGCGCCGTCTGGTCAACCTGACCCACCCCGACCCGCACGGCTTCCTCGGGGCACACGAGGCTCCGGATGGTCACACCATCCTGCGGACCCTGCGGCCCGATGCCGCGTCCGTGGTCGCCGTGATCGGCGGCGTCGACCATCCGATGCACCGCCAGGGCGACGACCTGTGGGTGGTCACCGTCCCGATCGCCGACCTCGTCGACTACCGCTACCGCGTCACCTACACCAACGCCGACGGCGGCACCGACGACTACCTCGTCGCAGACGGCTACCGGTTCCTGCCGACTCTCGGCGAGGTCGACCTACACCTGTTCGCCGAGGGACGACACGAAGCGCTCTGGGAGATCCTCGGCGCGCGGGTCGTCTCCTACGGCACACCCGACGGCGAGGTCTCGGGCACAGCCTTCTCGGTCTGGGCACCAAATGCGTACGGCGTCGCGGTGGTCGGCGACTTCGACTACTGGACCGGCCGTCAGACGCCGATGCGCTCCATGGGCAGCAGCGGGATCTGGGAGGTCTTCATCCCGGGCATCGTCGCCGGTGAGCAGTACAAGTTCCGCGTCCACGGCGCCGACGGCGTCATCCGCGACAAAGCGGACCCGATGGCCCGTGCCACCAGGATTCCGCCGTCGACGGTCTCGGTGGTCAGCGAGACGTCGTTCGTCTGGACCGACGACGAGTGGATCGCCAAGCGCGCCGCGAGCACGCCGGTCAACGAGCCGATGAGCGTCTACGAGGTACACATCGCGTCGTGGCGTCAGGGTCTCTCCTATCGCGAGCTTGCAGTCGAACTCGGTGACTATCTCGTCGAGAAGGGGTTCACCCACGTCGAGTTCCTCCCGGTCGCCGAGCACCCGTTCGGCGGGTCGTGGGGCTATCAGGTGACCTCCTACTTCGCCCCGACCGCGCGTTTCGGCTCGCCGGATGACTTCCGCTACCTGGTCGATCATCTGCACTCGTTGGGGATCGGCGTCCTGGTCGACTGGGTGCCCGCCCATTTCCCGAAGGACGACTGGGCCCTGGCACGCTTCGACGGCACCGCACTGTACGAGGACGCCGACCCGATGCGCGGCGAGCAGTTGGACTGGGGAACGTACATCTTCAACTTCGGGCGACGCGAGGTCCGCAACTTCCTGGTCGCCAATGCCCTCTTCTGGTTCGACCAGTTCCACATCGACGGACTGCGCGTCGACGCCGTCGCGTCGATGCTCTACCTCGACTACTCACGTCCCGACGGCGCGTGGCGCCCCAACATCTACGGCGGGCGGGAGAACCTGGAGGCGGTGCAGTTCCTGCAGGAGACCAATGCCACTGTGCACAAGCACTTCCCGGGCGCGGTCACCATCGCCGAGGAATCCACCGCGTGGCCCGGGGTCACCCAGATGACCAACCTCGGTGGTCTCGGGTTCACCTTCAAGTGGAACATGGGCTGGATGCACGACACGCTGGGCTACATCGGCCGCGATCAAGTGCACCGCAGCTTCCACCATCACGAGATCACGTTCTCGTTGATGTACGCGTGGAGTGAGAATTTCGTGCTGCCGGTGTCGCACGACGAGGTCGTCCACGGCAAGGGAACGCTGTGGAGCCGGATGCCCGGCGATTCGTTCACCAAGGCGGCCGGGGTCCGAAACCTGTTGGCGTACATGTGGTCACATCCCGGCAAACAGCTGCTGTTCATGGGCCAGGAATTCGGTCAGGTCGGTGAGTGGTCCGAAAGCCGTAGCCTCGACTGGCATCAGATGCAGGGCTGGGAGGGCGAACTGCATTCGGGGATCTCCGCGCTCGTCACCGATCTCAACGCGCTGTACAAGGCGACCCCGGCCCTCTACACCCAGGACGCGACGCCCAATGGCTACTCGTGGATCGATGCGAACGACACCGCGAACAATGTGATCAGCTTCCTGCGCTACGGATCCGATGGTTCGGTGATCGCCTGCCTGTTCAACTTCTCCGGTCTCCCCCGCTCCGGCTATCAGGTCGGCCTGCCGGTGGCGGGTACCTGGAACGAGGTGCTCAACACCGACTCCGCCGCCTACAGCGGGGCCGGCGAGGGCAATCTCGGCAGCGTCGTCGCCGACGGCCCGGCCTGGCACGGTCGCGAGACCTCCGCGACCGTGATGATCCCCGCCAACTCCGCGGTGTTCCTCGCACCCGCTCCCGCCCCGGAGTAGCGTCACCGGTCGACAGGACACCCACCCCGTCGACCGTGCACACCAGGGCGTCGACCGTGCACGGCCCGGCATCGACCGTGCAACACCCCACCCCTCGACCCGTGCACAGTCAAAGGGATTCCGCGCACACTCGACGATGAGCCGCGCACGGTCGACGACGGGGTGTGCACGGTCGATGATGAGCCGTGCGCGCTGGACGTCGACGCGGGAGACGGGCGCTCGCGGGACGTCAGTAGAGCGCGGTGGCGAGCTTCCGGCGCGCCGCGACCACGAAGGGCTCGGCCGGATCGAAGAGCTCGAACAGCTCGAGCAGACGGGTCCTTGCGCGCGTGCGGTCGTCACCGGAGGTCACCTTGACGACGTTGATGATGCGGTCGAAGGCGGCGTCGGGCTCCTGCCCCAGCAACAACACATCCGCCGCGGCGAGCTGCGCGTCGACGTCGTGGGGGGCCGCGTTGTGCACGATCGCCGGGTCGTGTGCCTGCGCACGCATGACGAACTCGATGTTGCGTGCGGCCGAGGCGGCTTCGGTGTTACCGGGCTCCACCTCCGCGATGGCGCGGTAGGCGGCCAGCGCACCCTCGAAGTCGCCGGCGTTGAGCCTCTCCTCGGCCATCGCCATGCGGGGATCCTCCGGCTCGGGCATCTCGTCCCCGGCGGACATGCCGGGCAGGGCGTCACCGAGTTGCGACAGGATCTCGTCGATCCACGACGTGATCTCCGCCTCCGAGCGCACCCCGTTGAAGGCCGCGACCGGCTGTCCCTGGGCGATGGCGACGACCATCGGGATCGACTGCACGCGGAAGGCCTGCGCGATCCGTTGATTGGCGTCGACGTCGATCTTCGCGAGCACCCATCGTCCCTGCGCGCGGGCCGCGAGCGATTCGAGCACCGGCGAGAGTTGTTTGCACGGTCCGCACCACTCGGCCCAGAGGTCGACGACGACCAGCTGCTGGGTCGACCGGGTGAGCACCTCGGTCTCGAATGTGGCGTCGGTCACGTCGATGACCGCCGACACGGTCCGGGCCGGCGATGACGGCGCCGCACCGTCGGCGGAGCGGGAGGGCGGGGCGGGGCGTTGCGGTTGCTGTCGTTGCGCGTCGGCCCGTTCCTTCAGGGCCGACAGATCGACGGCACCCGACATGGCTACGGCGGCGGCAGCTTGTTGCCGGGCGGCCGACGCCGCCTGCTGCCGATTCGTTGGTCGTGTCACGCCATCTAGTGTGGCACGTCCTGCGAAACGCGATGTCCGCTGCCGGTATGCCGGGCGTCGACGACATCGGCGGCCAGCACGGCGAAGGCGAGGGCTCCGACCGCGACGACGAGTCCGATGCCCAGGCTGCTGCGTTGACTCACGAATCCGACGATGGCTGGTCCCGCGAGCATGCCCACGTAGCCGCATCCGACAACCACCGAGATCGACCGTCCGCTCGACTCCGCGGTCAGATTGCCCGCCGCGGTGAAGATCTGTGGGACGAGCCCGGCCACACCGACCCCGAAGAAGATCCATCCGACGATCGCCCAGGCCCCCGACGGCGCGAGTATCGCCGACGACATCCCGACGATGCCGATCAGCCCGCCGACGCGCACGATCGACCTCGGGCCGAATCTGGTCGCGACGGCGTCGACGCCGAACCGGGCGATCGTCATCGCCGCGCTGAACGCACCGAATGCGACCGCCCCGAGGGCCTCGGGCGTTCCGAACGTCTCGACGACGTGCAGCGCGCTCCAGTCATAGGCCGTTCCCTCGGCGAGCATCACCGCGAACGCCACCGCCGCCAGCAGCACCAGGCGACGCAGATCGATGCCGTGCCACCACCGCCGCGACCCGGCCGGCCTCTCGACTCCGCCGTCCTCGACCTGCCCGACCCGACGACGACGCGCCAACGAGCCCGCCACACTCGTGACGACGACGATCCCGAACCCGGCGGCAGCCGCCACCGTCACACGGGGACCGACGTCGAGCCACAGCGTGAGCGCGACGATGCCCGAGCCGACGAGGCCACCGATCGAGAAGAACCCGTGGAACGACGACATGATCGGTCGGCCGTAGCGGCGCTCCACCTCCACGGCCTGTGCGTTCATCGAGACGTCGAGCGCCCCGTTGGCCACGCCGAACCCCGCGAGCGCGGCGGCCAGGGTGATGCCGTTCGTCGCGCTGACGGGTGTGAGGATCACCGCCGACAGCGCGAGGGCGGCGAGGATCGTCGTCGGACGCGAACCCCACCGGTCGATCAGCGGACCGCAGACCTGCATGCCGACGAAGGCCGATCCGCCGAGCAGCAGGAGCAATCCGCCGAGCTGGTCGTGGGACACACCGGTGCGCTCGGTGATCACCGGGATATGTGCCACCCACATCGCGGCGAGGAATCCGTTGAGTGCGAAGACCAGGGTGACGGCCGCTCGTGCGCGACGGTCGGTCGACGCCGGGGCCACCCCGGTCATCCGAGGTGGCGGTCGACCCGCTCGACCTTGCCGGTCATTTCACCGGTGTGGCCCGGCCGGATGTCGGCCTTGAGCACCAGCCCGACGCGCGGCGCGAGTTCGGCCACCGCGTCGACGGCCCGCTTGACCACGTCCATGACCTCGTCCCAGTCACCCTCGAGGTAGGTGAACATGGCGGTGGTCTGGTGCGGTAATCCGGATTCCCGGACCACCCGGACCGCGGCCGCGACCGCCGCGCTCATCCCGCCGTCGGCGTCGACGGCGTCTCCCCCCGAGGGCGAGAGGCTGAACGCGACGATCATCGTGGCTCCTGTCTCAGACCGCCAGAGTCTCGCCGGCCGGTAGGTCGGAGAGTTCGGCGAGATGACCGTTGCGCTGTGCCCACCACTCGAAGACCAGGGTCCCGAACGGAGGGATACTCGACACCAGCGCGAGCGCGGTCACCTTGAGGCTCCACCGCAGCTGCATCGCCGTGACCACCGAGATGGCCACGAACGCGATGAACACGATCCCGTGCACCATCCCGGGGACCGCGACGGCCTCGGTGTGGCCGAGGACCCACTTGAAGAACATCGCGATCAGCAACGCCAGCCACGTGATCGCCTCCAGGACGGCGACGAACCGGAAACGCTTCGCGGGACTACCAAGATCGAAGAATTGCGACATGGTCTCCATTGTGCCGAATCCACCGCACTTCTACGACAAGGTGTAGTACAAGTCTCGCGCTCAGTTCTTCGGGACGCGGACGATCAGTGCGTCGCCCTGACCGCCGGCACCGCACAGCGCGGCCGCACCGATACCGCCGCCCCGCCGCTGCAGTTCCAGCGCGAGGTGCAGGGTGATCCGGGCGCCCGAGGTACCGATCGGGTGGCCCAGCGCGATCGCACCGCCGTTGACGTTGACGATCGCCGGGTCCACGCCCAGCTCGCGGCCCGAGGCCAGCCCGACCGCGGCGAAGGCCTCATTGATCTCGATCAGATCCAGGTCCGCGGGGGTGATCCCGGCGCGGGCGCAGGCCTTCGCGATCGCGTTGGCGGGCTGCAGCTGCAGCGACGAATCCGGACCGGCGACGACACCGTGTGGACCGATCTCGGCCAGCCAGCTGACACCGAGTTCGGTGGCCTTTGCCTTGCTCATCACGATCACCGCGGCAGCACCGTCGGAGATCTGCGAGGAGTTGCCCGCGGTGATCGTGCCGTCCTTGCGGAACGCCGGCCGCAGACCGGCCAGCGAGTCGGCGGTCGTGTCGGCGCGGATGCCCTCGTCCTCGGCGAAGACGACGGGATCGCCCTTGCGCTGCGGGATGGACACGCCCACGACCTCGTCGGCGAACAGTCCGTTCTTCCAGGCCACTGCCGCGCGCTGATGGCTCTGTGCCGCGACCTCGTCCTGCTCTGCACGGGTGAACCCGTTGGTGTCGTTGCCCTGTTCGGTCAGCGCGCCCATCGGCTGGTCGGTGAAGGCGTCGAACAGACCGTCGAAGGCCATGTGGTCGACGAGTTCGGTGTTGCCGTACTTGAAACCGCCCCGGCTGCCCGGCAGCAGGTGCGGTGCCTGGGTCATCGACTCCTGACCTCCCGCGACGACGCACTCGAACTCCCCGGCGCGGATGAGCTGGTCGGCCAGCGCGATCGCGTCGATGCCCGACAGGCACATCTTGTTGATCGACAGCGTCGGGACATCCCAGCCGATTCCGGCCTTGACCGCGGTCTGCCGCGCGGGCATCTGCCCAGCGCCGGCGGTGAGGACCTGACCCATGATCACGTAGTCGACGGCCGACGCCGGGACACCCGACTTGTCGAGGGCGCCCTTGATCGCGATCGCCCCGAGGTCCACCGCACTGAAGTCCTTCAGCGAACCCAGCAGGCGACCGAATGGGGTGCGGGCCCCGGCGACGATGACGGACGACTGGTCGAAGTTCGTGGACATGGGGACCTCCAACATGACGTGGATCGAGCAGACCGAACGCCCGCTCAGTGGGCTGGTGCCCTCAACGCTACCGTTAAGACATGACCAGCTCAGCAACAGACCCCGCAGCACGACCGTCGGCCACCGCCCTCATCTCGGATCTCGTCACCGCGATCGACCATGCCGGCATCGCCGTTCCCGACCTCGACGCCGCCAAGAAGTGGTACCTGGACAACCTCGGATTCGAAACCCTCCACGAGGAGACCAACGCCGAACAGGGTGTCCGTGAGGCCATGGTCGGCCCGCGCACCGCAGGCGAATCCGGCGGGACCCTGATCCAGCTGCTGGCGCCTCTCGACGAGACGTCGACGATCGCGAAGTTCATCGACCGCAGCGGCCCCGGGCTGCAGCAGCTCGCGGTGCGCGTCACCGATGTCGACGAGGTCGTCGCCCGTCTGACCGCGGCCGGCGTGCGGGTGCTCTACCCCGAGGCCCGACGTGGCACCGCCGACTCGCGGATCAACTTCGTGCATCCCAAGGATGCCGGTGGCGTCCTTCTCGAACTCGTCGAACCGGCGGGCGATTCCTCAGGTCACTGACGTTTCCGACTGAGTTAGACTGTGCCGCATGTCAGCTCCCGCACCACGGCATCTACCCTTCGCCACAGTGATGCGCGGCTTCGACCGCGAGCAGGTGGCGGACCATCTCCAGCGCATGGACGCCGAGCTGAGGGTACTGGCCGCGGACCGCGACGCGGCCACGGCGAACGCCCACGAGCTCGCCGCGCACCTCGAAGAGGCGCGCGACGAGATCGAGGAGCTGCGGCGCGAGGTCGACAAACTCTCGGTTCCCCCGACGACCGCCCAGGGGATGAGCGAACGGCTCGGCCGGATGCTGCAGCTGGCCTCCGACGAAGCCTCGGAGATGCGGGCCGACGCCGCCGCGGAGGCCGCCGAGACGACGTCGGTGGCCCGGCAGGAGGCGGCCACGATGCGCGAGGAGGCGCAGGCCGACGCCACCCGCATGCGGGACGAGGCCGACAGCACGGCACGCAAGATCGTCGCCGACGCCGAGGAGCGGGCGCGTCAGATCCGGGAGAGCTCCGACGCGCTCGCCGCCCGGTCCGCCGACGACGCGGACGAGGCCGCCAAGCAGATCGCCGAACGCAGGTCGGCGATGGAAGCCGAACACACCGAGACGATGACCGCCGCCCGCGACGAGGCGCGCCGCATCGTCACCAAGGCCAAGGGCGAGGCCGCAGAACTCGAGTTGCAGACGGCTCGCACGCTGCAGGGCGAGCGGGAACGTCACGACGCCGATCTCGCGGCCGAGCGAGACCGGGCCCACGCGGAGCGCGAGCACATGAAGGACACGGCACAGGAGATCGTGACCGAGCGTCTGGCCCGTTCTCGCGAGCTCGCCGGTCAGGTCGACACGGCGCGCCGGCAGGTCATCGGTCAGCTCGATCAGGTACGCGAACTGCTGACGCAGATCCCGTCGCAGCTGGCCGATCGTCATCCGGACCTGGCCGATGTCACCGACAATGACGACATCGAGTTGCTCAACCGTGCCCTCTCGCCGCAATCGCAGCTGCCGCGACCGACCACCAACGGCGCCACTGCGTCGTCGGTGTCGGGGTCGTCGGTGTCAGGGTCGTCGGTGACCGGTTCCTCGGCCGGTTCGTCGTCGTCCGACAGCTGAGCCACCGACACCCCCGACGATGGGGCCGGGGAACTCAGAACAGCCGGAACTCCGTGCTCTCGGCGCCGCGCAACGCGTCGTAGTCGAGAACCAGACAACGGATGCCACGGTCTTCGGCCAGCGTCCGGGCCTGCGGTTTGATCTGCTGCGCGGCGAACACCCCGGCCACCGGCGCCAGTAGCGGATCGCGGTTGAGCAGTTCGAGATACCGGGTCAGCTGCTCGACGCCGTCGATCTCACCGCGTCGCTTGATCTCGACGGCGACCGTCGCGCCCTCGGCATCGCGGCACAGCAGATCCACCGGTCCGATCGCGGTCATGAACTCACGACGGATCAGGGTGTGCCCGGCCCCCAACGTGTCGACGTGTTCGGCGAGCAATTCCTGCAGGTGAGCCTCCACACCGTCCTTCACCAGGCCCGGATCGACGCCCAACTCATGTTCCGAGTCGTGTTCGACCGAGGCGATGGAGATCCGCAGTTCTTCGCCGGCCTTGTTGGTGACGACCCAGTAGGCCTGCGCGTCCACGCCGTCGGGGACCGGCGACTCGGCCAGCCAACACGGCGGGCTCATCCAGTTCAGCGGCTTGTAGGCGCGGTCGTCGGCATGCACGCTCACCGAGCCGTCCGACTTGATCAGCAGCAGCCGCTTCGCCATGGGCAGATGTGCCGTCAACCGCCCGACGTAGTCCACTTGGCATTCCGCGATAACCAGACGCACCCGGCCAGCTTAGTGGTCCACTTGGCGACCGGCCGACGGTGGTTCGTCACCTCACCCGGGACCGAACATCTCACCACCGCCGTACCGTCGCTTCAGCTGGAACGCCTCGGCGTCGGCGACCGCGTCCAATAGGGACGTATGCACATGCGGCAAAGTGGGGTCGAGGCCCCGAAACGCCTCCGGCGCAGCCAGATCCGGCAGGATCTCGTCGTTACGATGTCGTTCCACGCTTCTACGGACGACGCCGTCCGGATCGACGAGCATCCCCCGACCTCCGCGCTCGTCCAGCGTGTGCTTGATGCTCAGCAGCATCGTCCGGGCGACCGGATCGACGATGCCGATGCGCGAGATGTCGACGATGGCCACCTCGAAATCGTCGAGATCGCTCTCCAACCGTCGCATTGCGCTCTCCGCGCCCGAGAAGGTCAGGTCCCCCTGCAACTCGTACACCCGCACACGGTCCCGACAGGTCCGGAGGTACCCTCGTTCGCGTTCACCCCAGTCCTCGCCCACCGAGAACTCGCTGATATCGCGCACCGCGCGGATGGTCACCCGACTCTCGCGGGTGAGGTTGAACATGTGCAGGCCCAGATCGGTCGACAGATGCCGACAGGTCTCGATGCCCCTCGCACTGTTGCCGTGTTGGTCGAGTCGGGGCGAATAGACCCCGATACCCAACTGTCCCGGCAGGATGGCCAGGATTCCACCGCCCACACCGGACTTCGCGGGCAGTCCGACCGAGGTCACCCAGTCCCCGGCACCGTCGTACATCCCGCAGGTGGTCATGACCGACAGCACCCGCTGGGCTACCTCCGGAGCGAGAACCTGCCTGCCGGTTCGCGGATTGGCCCCACCGTTGGCGAACGTGGCACCGATGACGGCGAGGTCATCGGTGGTGACCTGCAGCGAGCACTGCCGCAGATAGAGGTCGAGGGCGGCCTCGGGGTCGCTGTCGATGACGCCGAAACTGTCCAGCATGTAGGCGATCGCCCGATTCCGCGCGCCGGTCGCCGCCTCCGAATGCCAGACGTCGACGTCGAGCGACAACCGGCGGCCCGCACATGCGGAGTAGAAGGCGGTCACCTCCTCGAACACGGTATCGACGAGGCCGGGCCCGATGTCCCGAACCGGCGGCAGCAACAATGACGCTGCCAGAATGGCACCCGCGTTGATCATGGGGTTCTTCGGTCGCCGTCGGTCATCGACACTGACCTGGTTGAACGCCTCCCCCGACGGCTCGACACCGATCTTGTCGTCTGTTTCCGCGAATCCCAGGCGTGTCAAGGCGAACGCGTAGGTCAGCGGCTTCGAGACGGACTGAATGGTGAATTTCGTGCCTGCGTCACCCCGGGAGTAGATGTGACCGTCGTGCATGCACAGTGAGAGTCCGTATCCCTCGGGATCGACGCGGGTCAGCTCCGGGATGTAGTCGGCCACCGCACCGGAGCGGTTGTCGCAGCAAACCGCCATGATGTGCTCGAGGTACCCGTCGACGTGGGAGATCACACGACGAATCTAGAGCATGCCCTAGCCCGGAGACCGATCAGCGCGTGCCGCCAACCGACGGTCGGCCCTCGACGCGGACGGTCACCCCGTCGGTGAAGCGGTACGGATTCGCCGCGAGGAGCCCGCCGAGATGTTTGCGTAACCTCGACATCTCGGCGCGGACCGTGATCGTCCGGTCCGTGACGCCGAACAGGTGCGCCGACATCTGTGCGGCGCTACAGCCCTCGGGGTGGTGGGCCAGCAGCGCCAGGATCTCCGCGTGGCGCGGCGAGGGTTGCAGCGTCCACTGTCCGGTGGCCCCCGACACCGTGAACGAGGGGTTGCGCGAATCCCGTAGGTCCAGGTCGATCACCGTCGCCGAGGATGCCGTCGCCCCCTCGGCGACCCGCACGAGCCACCCGCCCGGCAACGGTTCGAGGTCGCATTCACCGAGGCTGTGCAACCAGGTTCGTCCGGGAGCGGTCTGTCGGGGGAGGGTGAGCCGGCTCCGCGGGGTGACGGCGTCGAGCGCGGCCACCCACCCGTCGTTGTCGACGGCGAGTGCCGGTCCCCCGAGCCGCGCCAGCATCGGCGCCGCCACCGACCGCAGCTGGTCCAGCGAACGACGATGATGGTCGCGCAACTGCGACTCGGCGAGTTTGGCCACCACGTCGACGAGCGCGACCGTCGTCGGGTGGATGGTGGCGGCCGGCCCGCTGACGTCGACGACACCCAGCAACGTGCCGGAGCGCGGGTCGCGGATGGGCGCACCGGCACACGTCCACGAGTGATGACTGCGAACGAAATGCTCGGCGGAGAAGACCTGCACGGCACGACCGGACATCAACGCGGTTCCGATCGCGTTGGTGCCCACCGAGTTCTCACCCCAGCCGGCACCTTCGACGAAGCCGAGACGATCGGCGCGGTGCAGAACCCGCGACGACCCGCTTCGCCACAGCACCCGGCCCTCGGCATCTGCCACGACCAGGATGTTGTCACCGTCGGCGATCACCGAGTCCAGCCCGCGGGTGAGGTCCTCGAGGACGTCGGCCAACCCCGACTCCTGCCGCCGCGCCTCGAGTTCACCGGCGTCGAGGCCCTCGTCCATCGTTCCGACATCCGGATCGACCCCGGCATGCTGAACCCGATCCCAGGACTCGCTGATCACCGATCTCGGCCGGGCGGGCATTTTCCCCCCGCCATCGCGGCGTCATAGACCGCAGACAGCAGCTGCGCGTAGTGGCGTGGATCGTCACCCGCGGAGACCGCGGGTTCGGGGCCGAGATGGGTTTCCGGGACGGACACCCCACGATTGTGCTCCCGATCACACCCAGCCCGCAAAGTCCGCCTGGGGGTTGCACAGGGTTGCGGTCACGCGCAGCCCCATGCAACCCGATGCAACCCTTGTCGGTCACACTCCAGGTGCGGTGTGCTGTGGATCACAACGTCAGCGATCGACAGTATCGAGCCCTGAGGAGAGGACATCATGACGCAGACCCTGGAACCCCCGGCCACCGAGAGCCGGCCCAACGATCCCCAGCAGCGCGTCGACGCCTGGCTGGCCGAGTTCTCCGAAGCACTGGCCGCGCGCGACGTCGCGCGGGTGACCGGCATGTTCGCCACCGACAGCTTCTGGCGCGACCTGGTCTCGTTCACCTGGAACATCAAGACGGTCGAGGGACGCGAGCAGATCGCCGATATGCTCGGCAGTCGCCTCGACGACACCGATCCGCGAGGGTTCCGCACGAGCGAACCGCCGACCGCCGACGGTGACGTACTCTCGGCGTTCATCGAGTTCGAGACCGCGACCGGTCGCGGCGTCGGTCACCTGCGGCTGCGTCCGGACGCCGACACCGGCGAGGACACCGCCTGGACCCTGCTCACGTCGCTCCAGGAACTCAAGGGGTACGAGGAGCGCAGCGGCCACACCCGGGTGCTGGGTGCCGTGCACGGTTCCGATCCCGATCGGCGCTCGTGGGCGGAGAAGCGGGAGGACGAGGAACTCGAACTCGGCCGCGCGGTACAGCCCTACGTACTCGTCGTCGGCGGCGGCCAGGGCGGGATCGCTCTCGGCGCCCGGCTGCGCCAGCTCGGCGTGCCGGCCATCGTCGTCGACCGCCACGACCGGCCCGGCGATCAGTGGCGCAAGCGGTACAAGTCGCTGTGCCTGCACGATCCGGTCTGGTACGACCATCTCCCCTATCTGCCGTTCCCCGCGAACTGGCCGACCTTTGCGCCGAAGGACAAGATCGGCGATTGGCTGGAGTTCTACACGAAGGTCATGGAGGTCCCGTACTGGAGCAAGACGACGTGTCTGTCGGCCTCCTACGACGAGGACGCACAGCAGTGGACCGTCGAGATCGACCGCGACGGCGAACGGATGACGCTGCATCCCCGCCAGCTCGTGCTCGCCACCGGAATGTCCGGCAAGGCCAGCGTGCCGACGATCCCCGGTCAGGACATCTTCGCCGGCGAACAGCATCACTCGAGCCAGCACCCGGGCCCCGATGGCTATGTCGGCAAGAACGTGGTGGTGATCGGCTCCAACAACTCCGCCCACGACATCTGCAAGGCGCTGGTGGAGAACGGCGTCGACACAACGATGGTGCAGCGCTCGTCGACCCACATCGTGCGATCCGACTCGCTGATGGAGATCGGCTTGGGTGCGCTCTACAGCGAACAGGCCGTCGAGAACGGGATGACCACGAAGAAGGCCGACCTGACATTCGCCTCGCTGCCCTACCGCATCATGCACGAGTTCCAGATCCCGATCTACAACGAGATCCGCGAGCGTGACAAGGACTTCTACGACCGCCTCGAGGCCGCAGGCTTCGACCTGGACTTCGGTGACGACGATTCGGGTTTGTTCATGAAGTATCTGCGCCGCGGGTCGGGTTACTACATCGACGTCGGCGCCTGCGACCTCGTCGCGGACGGCACGATCAAGTTGGCGCACGGTCAGGTCGACCATCTCACCGAGAACAGCGTGGTCCTCGCCGACGGTACCGAGCTCCCGGCCGACGTCGTCGTCTACGCCACCGGATACGGCTCGATGAACGGGTGGGCCGCCGATCTCATGGGTCAGGAGGTCGCCGACCGGGTCGGGAAGGTGTGGGGCCTCGGCTCGGACACCACCAAGGATCCGGGTCCGTGGGAGGGTGAGCAGCGCAACATGTGGAAGCCGACCCAGCAGCCCGGGCTGTGGTTCCACGGCGGCAACCTGCACCAGTCGCGCCACTACTCGCTCTATCTCGCTCTGCAGCTGAAGGCCCGGCGCGAGGGCATCCCAACGCCCGTGTACGGCCTACAGGAGGTGCACCACCTGTCCTGATCGCCCCGATCACCATGCTGCCGGCCTCGGCTATCCGGGGCCGGCAGCATCGGCGTGCGACGTGATCCGACCACGAACACACCCGAGGTCCCAACTGCCCGTCGTGGCGGCATCACGCGTGATCTGATGGGGGGAGCACAGACAACTCCCTCGGGTTTCCCCGGCCATATGATCGGAGTCCACGATGAAGCTGCTCGTCGCCTACATCGCCACCTCGGGCGGCGCCGACGCTGTCGCGCTCGGCGTCTGCCTGGCGCGCACGTTGAAGGCACCCCTCGACATCGCGGTGGTGATCCCACCCGACCGGGCCGATGCCTCGGCCACCCTCGAGCACTACGAGGAGATCCTCGACGAGGCAGCACACACATGGCTCACCGAGGCCAAGGGAATGGTCCCCGACGATGTCTCCGTACAGACCCATATCGTGTTCGACGAGAACCCGGCCGACGGCCTCATCAAGGAGATCGGCGAACTGCATTCGACGATGCTCATCGTCGGGGGGTCCGGTGGCGGAATGCTGGTCGGACGGCATTCCCTCGGATCGGTGGTCAACAACCTGCTGTACTCGTGTCCGGTACCGGTAGCGCTGGCACCCAGCGGGTTCCGTTACACCGGGGCGCCCCGGGTCCGAGAGGTCACCACGGCCATCGGACGGCGACCGGGCGCGGAGGCTCTCGTCGACACCGCAGTCGGAATGAGCGCGGATGGTGATCTGCCCATCAGGTTGCTCTCGCTCGTATCCGGCGACGACATGCCCTCGCGCCACTCGGCGCAGGACGAGGACGAGGCACGCCGCTACGCAGTCGAACTCGCCCGCAAGGCGCTCGACACCGCCCACCTCCGTCTACCCGACAGCACGCAGATCACCACCATGATCGCCGAGGGCGACAGTATCGAGGACGCGGTCCGAACCGTCGACTGGCACGACGGAGATGTGATCCTGGTCGGCTCGAGCCGGTTGGCGGCCCCGAAGAGATTGTTCCTGGGGTCCACCGCACAGAAGATGCTGCGCGTGCTGGCGGTGCCGATGATCGTGGTGCCGGCGCCGGAGAGCTGATCGTGGGGTA
>NZ_BAHC01000086.1 GCF_000298195.1 Gordonia rhizosphera NBRC 16068
CCCGTGCACGAAGGGCGAGCATGTCCCCGATCGACTCGGGTCGGGAAGGCGTGGATTCGATGCTGACCGACAACGGCCGCGCAGTCGAGGTCATCGGGAGGCATGTCTGCATCGGCCC
>NZ_BAHC01000085.1 GCF_000298195.1 Gordonia rhizosphera NBRC 16068
TTAGGTCAAATATGATTTGCGTGTTTACATAGAGAACATCAGACTGCGTTACAGTCAGGGTCTGTGTTTGTACCTGTGTCATGCTTCGTCTCCCAGCGATTAGAAATCCGCGATGATTGGAAATCCGCGATGTTGATCTCGAGCTACCCATTGTGCGCGAGCTAGCCCGGAGCAAGGCCACAGCGCGGCACAGAAGCTCAGTCAGGCATACTAGTCCTTTCAGCGCTGATATTCGGCGTGTCATGTTGCTGGGCACAATCTGATGCCTTGGCCACAAGTCAAGCACGCTTTCTATTTGGCACAAATCAATGAAGAATGCGCCCTGACCTGGGATGATTCGAATTGCCGAAGTCTCAATCCTCCGAGTCCGAGTAGCACAATCCAGGTAGGTAAGTTTACGGGGTTCTACCCGTCTGCGTCTGCTAATGGCACCGGAAAGGTGGGGGTCGCACGGCCTGAGTGGCTCCCTGGGTGGCTTCAGTTCGAGTCAGTTAGTTGGTGGGGGTCTGCATGCAGCTCCACGTGCGACCCCGGAGTCACTGGTGTGTCAGGTACGCCGTCGGAGTACCGCTGGGCGATCCTGTCACCGTGACCAGTTGATGGCCACCGCTGAAGCTATCGCAGGACCACGATGTCGAAACGTTCCCGGCGGGCACTCCCGTCACCGTGGTGGTTGCAGTGCTCTTCGGCGCGATCCTCGCCCTCGGGGTGGTGTAACTCGTGTGGCTGTATCGGCCGTCGCACTTCGAGCCCCATCGGAAATGTTGTGTGACTTTGTAGACGATCGTGTTGGGCGCGAGGGAGGTGATGACCGCCGTAGAGTACGGGCGGCCTGGCCAGGTGCTCCGGCGATCACCATCGCGGATCCAAGGCTACGACGACCATGCCGGATTGAAATATCTCTCGCATGGCTCACTCTTTGTTGACCGTCTCTGCGTGTGACGACGACCGCGTGGGGGTTCGTCGTTGAGGGTGCCGATCAGGGGTTCGTGTGAGGGTTGGAGTTGACGGTGGTCGTCGGCGTCGTCAGGGTGACGAGGAACTGATGGTTGCCCGGCACCCCCGCCCTCTCCGG
This sequence comes from Gordonia rhizosphera NBRC 16068, assembly GCF_000298195.1. Classification (GTDB taxonomy): domain Bacteria; phylum Actinomycetota; class Actinomycetes; order Mycobacteriales; family Mycobacteriaceae; genus Gordonia; species Gordonia rhizosphera. Next base: position 1,076 of record NZ_BAHC01000085.1, read on the forward strand.
CAAGATTGTTCGGGGGTGCCGTGCGTAGTGCGAAAGGGCACTGATGGTCACCGTAGAGGTCGATCCTGCACACGTCGAGTCCCGACTGCTGTCCGGGGAGATCGACTGTCCGTCGTGCCCGTCTGGGGTGCTCGGCGGGTGGGGTCACGCACGGGTTCGGCGCGTTGTTGGGGCAACCGGTCCGATTCGGCCACGTCGGTCGCGGTGCCGGGGGTGTTCGGCGACGCACGTGTTACTGCCGGTGGTGTTGCTGCTGCGCAGGGCCTATCTCGCGGAGTGGATCTATGCGGCGTTGCAGTCTGCGGCGACAGGGTCGGGGCACCGGTCGATCGGTGCCGGTTTGGGCGTGCCGGCAACAACGGTGCGCGGGTGGATCCGGGTGCTGACCTCACGGGCGGATGCGGTGCGCAATCACTTCCTCGCCGTTGCGGTCGCCGCGGGTGTCGACGTTCGCGTGCCGAAGGCGACCGGCAGTCGGTGCGGTGACGCGCTCGCGGCGATCGATGCGGCACGGTCGGCAGTGGGCAGCCGATTCGGTGGGGACTCGGTCGGTGAGGTGACGGCGGCGAGTGTGTCGGTGGCGCTCTCAGGTGGTCGGCTTCTGGCGCCCGGGTGGCCGGCGGGTGTGGGGTCGCCGATGCAACACGAGTTGCCTCTGCCGGTGTGTGGTGACGGTCAACGATCCTCGGATGCGACTGTCTGACACCAGGGTTCAGGCAGCATCAGCGTTGGGGAGTGTGAGTTGTCGATGGTGGAAGACAAGGAACGGGAACGGCGTCAGAAGGTGGGGTTGTTCCGTTATCAGGTGATCTGCCCGGCGCTCGATGCCGGGTTGTCGACCAAGGCCCGTGGGAAGGTCGTGCGTGAGATCGCCGCACGCGAGCACACCGACCCGTTCGGAACGACGGTGCGGTACTCGCGCGACACCTTGGATCGGTGGATCCGCCGCTACAACGCCGACGGGTTTGAGGCGTTGGTGCCGGCAACGCGGCAGGCGAGCGTGCGCACCGACGCCGCAGTGTTGGACATGGCAGCGGCGTTGAAGCGGGAGAACCCGGCCCGCACCGCGGCGCAGGTGGCGCGGATCCTGCGGGCATCGTCGGGGTGGTCACCGTCGGAATCGACGCTGCTGCGTCACTTCCACCGCCTGGAGTTGATCGGCCCGGCGGCCGGGGACACAGCGCCGGTGTTCGGGCGGTTCGAGGCGGAGAACCCGAATGACCGCTGGGTCGGGGATGCCCTCCACGGCCCGAAGATAGGTGGCCGCAAGAGCTATCTGTTCGCGTTCTTGGACGACCATTCACGTCTGCTGACCGGATACCGGTTCGGGTTCTCCGAAGACGCCGTTCGACTCGGTGTCGCCCTCGAGCCGGCGCTCGCGGCACGCGGGGTCCCGGGGTCGGTCTATGTCGACAACGGGTCCGCGTTCGTCGATGCGTGGCTGCTGCGGGCGTGCGCGAAACTCGGTGTCCGGTTGGTGCATTCGATGCCGCACCGCCCCCAAGGACGCGGGAAGATCGAACGGTTTTTTCGTACGGTGCGGGAGCAGTTCCTCGTCGAGATCACCGACACCACCCCCGAGCAGTTGACCGAAGCCGGGACCGATCATCGCACCGCCCTGCTGGAGTTGAACCGGCTGTTCACCGGATGGGTGGAAACCCAATACCACCGGCAGCCCCATTCCGAGACCGGGCAGGCCCCGCTGGATCGGTGGGAGGCGGGCTGGGCGCGGCTGGGTCGGACCCCGGCGATGGCGTCGGCCGCCGACCTGACCGAAGCATTCCTGTGGTCAGAGTATCGGACGGTCACCAAGACGGCGACGGTGTCGTTGCACGGCAACACCTACCAGGTCGACGGCGCGTTGGTCGGGCGGAAGGTGGAGTTGGTGTTCTCCCCGTTCGACATGGAAACCATCGAGGTCCGCTACAAAGATGCTTCGCATGGTCAGGCGTTGCCGCACAACATCACTCGGCACGTCCATCCCAAAGCTCGACCCGAGATACCCGAGCCACCGGCGCAACCCGCGGCGACGGGGATCGACTACTTGAGGTTGACCGCACAGACCCATCATGAGCAGATCCGCCGTGACCACCGCATCGGCTACGACGCACTCTTCGCCGACGCCGCCGACACAGACACTGCCGTTACTGCCGCCGACACCGAGATCCCGGGCCAGCTCAGCATCGACGACCTCACCAGCGCAGCCACCGACATCTGCGATGAGCGCACCCACACCGGCCGACCCACCAGCACCGAACGACCGGAGGGATCGGAATGAGTATCGAACGGCTACAAGCACATTACGGTTTCACTCGGATGCCGTTCGGCCGCAACCTCGCACCGTCGATGCTGCACCGCCACCCCGGTCACGCCGAAGCGGTCGCCCGCATCACCTGGTGCGTGGATCAACACGCGATCGGGGTGATCACCGGTGAGGTCGGTGCGGGCAAGACCGTCGCGATCCGCTCCGCGACAGCCGCGTTGGACCCAGCCCGCCATGTCATCATCTACCTGCCCAACCCGTCGGTCGGGGTTCGCGGGATGCTCCACCACATCGTCACCGCACTGGGGCAAGTCCCAAACTTCTACACCGCCACCCTCGCACCCCAAGCCGCCGAAGCACTCGCAGTCGAGCAGGCCGAACGCGACCGCACCCCGGGTGGTCGTCATCGACGAGGCGCACCTGCTCGACAACGCGCAGATGGAAGCGATTCGGATGCTCACCAACCACGACATGGATTCGGGGTCACCGTTCGCGGCGCTGCTGGTCGGGCAACCGACACTGCGGCACCGGCTCAAGCTCGGAGTGTTGGCGGCACTCGATCAGCGCATCGCCGTCCGCTATGCGCTCGGCGGGATGGCCCCGGCCGACACCGCCGACTACATCACCCACCACCTCAAGATCGCCGGCCGCTCAGATCCGTTGTTCTCCGGCGACGCGGTGTCGTTGATCCACAACGCCGCCCGAGGTCATCCCCGGGCAGTGAACAACCTCGCCGTGCACGCACTCACCGCCGCGTTCGCGGCGAAATCGGCGATCGTCGATGAGAAAGCCGCTCGGATCGCCGTCACCGAAAGTGGTCACGACTGATTCACCCACCCTGCGACGTCACCACACAGACCACGGCGTCACCACACAGACCACGGGCCCCGACCGCTACCGCGGCCGGGGCCCCTCCACATCGACATCATCGGCAACACAGATGACGGCATCGTCTGCATACTCAGCGACGGACAACAACTCTTTGATGTTTGCCATTTGAGGCAACTAACTATTCCCGCTGCGCAAATCGAGATTGAAGATATCGAAGCAAGAATGACCCGAACGAGTGAACAGGCATCCGGCTCAAGGCCAACCCGAGACGTCGGGGTGAAGCGAGGCGCTTGGAGCACATCGCCGAAGAACTGCTCGTCAGCACCGCGGTGGCCTGCTTGAATCGCGGGAACCGAGCGGAACCATCCCTCGCGATGGGGCTGGCAACGATCCGAGCGCGGCTCAGCTGACCCAGACCGAGCTGGCGCAACGGATGGGCATCAAAAAGCCGCAGTCTCCGGACTCGAGTGTTGACCGTCTCCGCGTGTGACGACGACCGCGTGGGGTGGAGTCTTTGAGGGTGCAGATCTGGTAGTTGCTGACGCGTTGGAGTTGACGGTGGTCGTCGGCGCGTCGGAGCCCGAGCACTGCGCCGCCGGCCATGTGATGGTTGCGCTCGCGGGCCGGACGTAGGCCGGACTCGCTCCTGACCGCGCCCCCAGATCGTATGAATCCAACTCCGATCCCTGGTGCTATGTTCATACGGTCCGAGCCCCATCAGCGCGTTTCGGTCAGACCTTCGTGACGGTGACCTCGCGGACGAACGCGTCAATGGCACCCTACACCAGGGTCGGGCACGGGCGCGCCGAAATGCACCGGGGTCCAGTTATTCTCGGCCGGCGGGGTCAGCAGCACTGGGCAGATGTCGAAATCAAACGAACGAGATCCGCACATGCAACGATCAACACGGAGCCAGGCCCCCGTGGATAGTCCGAACGGCCTGCCGCGAATCGGTGGTTCCATTGCAGGCATGGACGGGACCTAACAGCCCGACTCGACAGCCACTATGCGGACTGAAAGACATAGCACGATAACAGCTTTCAAACTCCGCAGTCGGGTGCCGCCATTGCGCAGAGGGGACTTCCGGCATTGCAGGGACCGACGTTCGCGGAGTTCGTCACATCAACAGGTTTTGGGGGATGCATGGCTGTCCTCGCCGCACTCGTCGCGGCCACAGGAGTGCTGTATCAGACCAATAACAGACGGCGTGCAGAACGAATAGAGCAGGCATGGAAGCGGTTCGAATGGGCCTACGAGCGGCGCGACGACCTCTCGAACGAGCAGTGGAACGCAGTCATCGACGGCGTTTCAGACGTCGCCCGCGAATGCGGGGAAACCGAACTGGCCTGGATGATCGTCGAGTTCACTGTCGACGATTTCGATGACGCTATCAACTATGACTCGCTCGATGCAATCACCGAAGAGGAGTCTCGTGGCCCTGACAATGCCGAATGAGACCAAGAGCGTCGATGTCTCGCTGAGGAAACACCCGTGCGTACTGACCGATATTCAGCCATCATGAATTGTCGAGAGTGAAGGGCTTCGAACCATGCGCCACGCGGACGAGCAGTTTGTCGACGACGCTGCCTGGGAGCAGTCTCTGCGTCACGCCGCGCAGAACGCCGCCAGCTTGAGTCATTTCTGCGGCAGGCCCGTGCCGGAGCGAATCCAGAAGGTCCTGGACGCTCCTCCCGGTGCGCTGGTCCGCTCTCGCAGACCGCCCAAACCGCGGGCAAAGCATCGCCGGTCACTGGCACGGCGTGCCGACGGCGGTCCCCCCGCCGCGGAATGACCAGAGAGATGAGCGACCTGCAGCACCGACTCGACGAGTTTCGCAATCAGGTGAACTGGCACCTCGCCTGCGGATCGGTGGCTGATATCGCCTTCCCCGTGACTTCCCACGACGGTGGTCACGCAGTGGTCGTCGCTCTCGAGGACGAGACCATGTCCAGCGTTCTCGGGCGACTGCGGGCGGTCGGCGGCGCGGCCAACCTGTTCGTGCAGGGCGAGGGCCGCGTGCGGATTGTCTCTGTTATCGATGAATCCTGCGCCACTCCCTGTCAAGGGACATCGGGAAGTGCCCACTGGCGGACATGAAAGCTGCCCGTAGGCGGTCACGAAGGGGTGCCCGGTGGCGGACATGAATCTGCCCGCTGGTCCGCCACCGGGGATGGTCAGTTCAGGGCGGTGACCCCCTTCCCGGCGAGTGCTTGGGCCAGGCGTACGGAGTCGCCGGTGGTCTGGCACAGGTGGGCATGGTGCAGCAGCCGATCCACTGTGGCGGTGGCCAGTGTTTTGGGCATCAGCTCGTCAAAACCTGACGGGTGCAGGTTGGACGACACCGCCACCGATTTGCGTTCGTAGGCGGCTTCCACGACCCGGTACAGGCCCTCGGCGGCATCCGTCCCGACGGGGAGCAGCCCTACGTCGTCAATGACCACGAGCTCGGCGCGCACGATCTTGGCGATGGCCTTGCCCAGGGTGTCGTCGGCACGGTGGGCGCGCACGAGGGTGCCGAGTTGTTCGAGGCTGAACCAGGCCACGGGCATGCCGGCCTCGATCACTTTCTGCCCGAGCGCTTCGAGGAAGAACGTTTTACCGGTGCCGGCGGGCCCACACACGACGAGGTTCTCGCGCCGGTGTACCCATTCGAGGGTTTGCAGGGCATGCTGGGTGGGCACCGGGATCGACGACGCGGTCTCGTCCCACACGTCGAAGGTTTTGCCGGTCGGGAAGTTCGCCGATTTCCGTCGGGAGGCGAGCATGGAGCGGGCCCGGCCGGCGGCTTCCTCGGTCAACAGGGCTTTGATCACCTCGGCGGGGTCCCAGCGTTGGGCACGCGCGGTCGCCACCACATCACCGGCGATCGCGCGGGCATGGGGCAGACGGAGTTGTCGCATCAACGCCTCCACCTCGGGGGTGAGGGTGGCGTGGGTGAGGGTGTCGGTCATCGCTGCTCCTCCTCGTCGGAGAGTTCGTCGTCGTCAATGGTGTTGGTGCCCAACATGTTCCAGCCCTTGGTGCCCTGGGCCAGGGAGGTGGTCTCCGAGGCGTGGTGGCGGGTCGGGTCGAGATCTTTCGCGGTCAGGACCGAGTCGAGGTCGCCGGTGGCGAACCGGCCGTGCACCGCGGCATGCCCCAATGCCCAGTCGACGTCGGCGCTGCTGTGCAACACCGCCAGCGACACCGCGTGGCGCATCTTCTCCCGCATCCGTTCGGTGCCGACGGCGGCGGCTTCTTTCAACCACAACCCGGCGCCTTCCCCGATCGCCAGGAACGCCTCCTCCTCGGCGGTACGCGCCCGAATCCGATAGTCGCCCGGTGTTTTCGGCTGATGCCCGGGGAAATGCGCGTCGTCGATCGCCGGGGTCCCGCGGGTGGCACGGGCATGGCGGGCCACCTCGAGCGGGCCGCCGTCATCGAGGGCGCACACGATCACCTCATCGCTGCCCGGGTGGTGACGCACCCATACCGACTGACCTAACAGTGTTGCCGGAACGGAGTATTGGCAGTGTTCGAAGGTGATCATCGGCGTGTTCTTGGGCACCTGGCGGGTCACCCCCAACCCTGCGGTGTGCGGCAGATCCGGGATCGGATGCAGCCGCGGGCGTTCGGCGGCGAGCATCTCGACCGGCCGGCGCCCGGTGATGCGGTGCTCACGATCGTTGATCTCGAGCATGAACTGCTCACACGCGGCGACGACGTCGGCGAACGACTCGTAGGCCTGCAGCAGGTTCGTGTCGGTGGGCACGATATCGGCCTTGGCCAGTTTCACCGCGTTCTCCACCCCGCCCTTGGTCGCCGGGTCCGCGGGCTCGCAGGTGAGCACGGTGACGCCGTAGAAGCGGCCAAACGACACCGCGTCACGGTTGCGCACCGGCACCCCGGCGATATGGCCGGTGGTGACGGTCTTCTCGTTGTCGGTCAGCACATACGTCGGGGCGCCGCCCAGGATGCAGAACACCCGGTCCAGGCCGGCGAACACGCTCGGCGCGGTGCGATCGCGCAGGGCGATGACCACCCGGTAGCGACACCACGCCAGCCACGCCACCAACAACACCACCTTACGGCCACCGACGAGGGGTCCGTCGCCGAAGTCGTACTGCACCCACAACCCGGGTTCGGTCACCCACGGGCGGTGCACCCGCGTATTACCCAGTCGCCATTGGGCTTTCACTTCCGCGACGGCCCGGCGTGTGGTACGTTCGGTGCCGGTATAGCCCAGTGTGACAAGCTTGTCATGTGCTTTGTCGGCACCGATCTTGCCGTTCGAATCGGTCACCCACCCCTCGATATGGGGCAAGAATTCGTCGATCAAGCGGGCCCGCCGCACCGCCGGCACCAGACCGGCAGCGCGCTCGTCGACGGCCCGTTTGACCGTGTGATGGCTGCAGCCGCACAACTCGGCCGCAGCCCGATACGACCCCGTCAGGTCGTAGGCATTGAGTATCTCCATCAGTTCTCCGTCAGACTTCAAGAAGGGTCTCTCCCGTGTTGGTTGTCGATACGAGTGGCATCGCCATCGAAACCACGGGAGAGGCCCGCACAGCGCAGACGCGCCGTCGGATAAGACAGGTGTGGGCAAAATCGTGTCCGCCGACGGGCACTTTCCTGACCGCAGGTGGGCAGTCCTTATTGGCCGTCAGCGGGCACTTTCGTGACCGTATATGGGCAGTTTTTCATGTCCGTCGACAACTCCCTCCCCGGATTGCGGCATTGTTGAGGGGGAAGGTCCAGCACCCAACGCAACTGTCGGCATGTTCGTGGACTACCTTGCACGCCAGCCACACGGAGCGGCGATCTCTGGCGCCCTCGGCCATCCCGCTCGAGCACGCGATCCACTGGTGGTGCAGTTCGCGCGGTCCTGATCTGGGCCAGAGAAAGCGCACCCACCGGCGTACCCGGGGCCTTGATCCATTCCAGCGCGCTCCTCCCGATTCGGAGCGCCCTCACCTGAGACCTCCTTGCCACCCGCCTCCCCACCGACCATCCGAGAGACTTCCGTGTCGACAGGGAATGATCATCGTCATGGACAGCACTCGGAGACCAGCGCGGAACCGCTGGTCGCGACGCGACGTCCTGCGCCTGATGTCGGTCGGCCCGTTGCTGGTTCTCCCTGCGTGCACGGCCGAAGAGCCAACGTCCACCGTCGGCACCCAACGCGCGTGGGGAGCGTTCATCCCGAGTGTCACACCCGCCCCCGGTTCGACGCGCTCCCCCATCGAACAACTCGCCACGCTGGCCGGCGCCCCACCGCGGTATCTGCACCGCTTCGCCGCCATCGGCGACTCGGTCCCCATCACCGACCTCGACGCGATCGCCGATTACGGCGCCACCCCGCTCCTCACCCTCGAACCGTGGACGGCAGGCCTCGGTGTCGACCAACCCCGCTACGCCCTCGCCCGCATCGCGGCCGGCGATTTCGACGCCGACCTCACCCGCTGGGGCACCGAGCTGGCGTCGTGGAACAAGCCAGTGCTGCTGCGCTTCGCACAGGAAATGAACGGCACCTGGTACCCGTGGTCGATCGGCGTCAACGGCAACACCGCCGCCGACTACCGCGCCGCCTGGACCCGGATGCGCTCGGTCATCCTCTCCGCCGGCGCTACGAACGTGCAGTTCGTCTGGGCGCCCAACGTTCTCACGCTCGGCACCTCGGGTTTCACCGCCGCCTACCCCGGCCACGACCAGGTCGACTATCTCGGCCTCGACGGCTACAACTGGGGCGACGTCCCCGGGCATCGATGGCAGTCGGCATCGGAGTTGTTCGCCGGCAGCCTCGCGGCGCTCCGCGGCCTCGGCGGTGACCAACCGATCCTCATCACGGAGGTCGGGTGCGCCGAGGGTCTGCAAGCCGAGATGAAGGCTCAGTGGATTCGGGACTTCTTCGGGATCGTCGAGAGCGAGCCGCGGGTCGACGGGTTTCTGTGGTTTCAGATGGACAAGGAGCGGGACTGGCGGTTCAACTCCTCGGTCGCGAGTACGGAAGCGTTTCGCACGGGGGTCGCGGGGATGTCGGGGCAACCGTAGTTCTTAGACCCCTCGCTTCGACGGCAGTGGGGGCAGCGTCGCGGTCGGGTCACCCAGGACGACAAGGCTTTCGCGGTCGACGGCGGTGAGGCGCACGCGCGCCGCGTCCGGAAGGATGATCCTCTCGTCCGCTCCCTCGTCGATCCGGTCCTTGAGCTTCACCCATTGCGTGTAGAGCTCCCCGACACTTCGGAAGTAAGGGTCGAAGGCGAAGCCCACCGGCCACGGCTGATACAGCCGGTTATAGAGTGCCTTCGTGATAGCGGTGGTGAGCGGTTGCCGGTTGAGTTCGTCGCGCAGTGTCCAGTCGAATGTCGGCTCGACCTGCCCGATGAACGCCCGCAACGGTTTTGGTCGACCAAGAAGCGACGCGGGCAGCGGCGCCACCTGCGCCGGCAGCGCGGCCACCGCCTCGACCACGGTGGTGGCGTAGTCGCCGGCGGTGAGTAGGCCCTTGTACTTCGTACCGTGGTCGCAGCCCGCCGAACAACAGGCATGGGCGTACCAGATTGCGCCGTTGGGGTCCCATCCGTCCAGAGCGGCCCCGTCGACGAAGTGATCCTGGCAGTCGACCAGGACACCGAGAGACGCCGCAAGCTCGTCGCGCCGGGCTTCGTCGATTGGGCTCGTCTTCCCGTGGCTGGTGGTGACGACCAATGCCGGGCCGCGCCGCAACGACGAGACGAGTTCGGTCACCACCGCGCGGTCGTCCGACAGATAGTCGACGCCGGCGCCAATTTCGGTGTCACCGTTGAGCAACTTGTAGACCGGGTGGGCGATGGTCCTTCGCATCTCGCGAGTGATGTCGGCGTCGAGTTGGAGGTCGACCGACCAGACCGTGGCCGACTGCGGATCGGCGTCGCAGTCGGCCCAGTCCGACAACAACGCGTCCACATAGTTGGACAGACCCTCGTCGTCGAGGTCGAGCCGACCCACGTGGTGCGACTGGGCCAGCGCGTACTGGATTCGCCATGGCACCGCCTCGGGATCGGCGACGATCAGCAGGTAGCGCGGAACGCTGTTCTTGCCGGATAACCCGATATCCTGGCCGATTTTCGGCTCACTCTTCGTGCCGTCGGGGAAGTAGCGCCGCAGGTAGTTGTCGGGAAGTGCCGGGTCGAAACGGAAGACCGGTGCGGGCCGGTACGGCTCCCCCAGCCGGTGCTGGACAAGCCTCTGTACTGCGGGCGGGGCATCCCGCGCCCACGCCTTGTCCTCGTGGGACCACGCGCCGTCGGCGGGCTCGGGAAGGACGACGCCCCAGCCGTGTTGTTCGTGCCACCACTGCTGCTCCGGAGCCTCGATCTCCGGGCCGAGCTTGCGGCCCGCCGCGGGGAACTTGGCTCTGACCGACCAGCGCAGCGCGTCCTCCGCGTTGACCTCGGCGCTGACCTGGGTGCCTGGGCCGGTCCAGGCGTTGATCGAGAGCTTGGCCGGAAGCACGATCATGTCCTCTCAGACGTCTGCACGCAGTTCGGCGGCCGAACCGGGGTCGAGGGGTTCCAGCACGGCGTCGATGACCTCGGCGGGCACGTCCAGGGCGGCGACCGCGCTCAGTGCTTCGGCCAGGACACCCTTCTGAGCGCTCTCGCGGCTGGCGGCGGGGACCTCATCCTTGTTGTCCACGATCGTCACCTTGAACGCCATCGAGCCGACATACAAGATCGGTACCGACCAGTTCTCGCTGTTCGCCGCATCACCATGCCTGACCTGTAGTCCGCTGCGCGGAGCATGCAGTGCCTCAGCCCATTCGATCTCGCGCCGGCCGCCACGCTCGAACTCCCTGGACACTATCCGAAACAGACTCCAATAGAACTCGCTCGCAAACCGATGTGCGTCGAGCGGGCTGATCGCCTGCCGGTGCCCCACCGCCGCCGGAACTCCCTGCCGCACAAGCCCACTCGCCAGGGAGTCCTGCTGCGCGCCGGCGGTGGCACTCTTACAGGCGTTGATGACGACCAGCCAACTCCGTCCGTTGACCGTCGCCTGGGCCAGACTGTCGATCGAGACGTTGATCGAACCGGTTCCCTTGTCTTCCTCGCGCCATGCGAGCCATTCGGAGTTCGTTGCGAAATGGAGCCGCCGGGTGGGCTCCACCGAGCCGTGACAATACAGGTGTACGAAGTGCGGCGTCTCGCTCTGCAGGCGTTCGAGCAGTCTGGCGGTGGTCGGCGGAATCTCATCGACCGACACGAAGTCGGTCCCACCGTCGATCTCCTTCTGGATCTCGCGACGGAGATCAGGCTCGCCGATGAGCAGGGCGAGCTTGACGTTGAGCGGCGGAACCGCGGTCCGCGCATCCGCCACCGCCTTTCGCAGTGCAAGCCACTCGTCGCATGCGTGCTCACCGAGGGCCGACAGCACAGCCAGGACCTTCAGTTCAGGCGGTGCCACGAAATCCGCATCGGGCAGACGCCCGGCGGGGTCGGTGATGCGGGCAATCGGCCATGCGGGCTGCAAAGCGACGAAATCGTCTTTGACATAGAGGGTCTCCCACGGGAGGGTTGCCGCCTGTGCATCGTTGATCCGCAAGTACAGGGGGTTCACCTCCGCCGCGGGCAGGTCGAGGAGTCCGTTGATTGCGCCGGCGATCTCGTGGTTCGCCGTTTCCAGTCGCTGGAAGAGAGCCTCACCCGTAGCTCGGACCGGGTTTGGCCCCTGGGCCGACAATGATTCCGTGTTCAGCGGCCACTCCCTGCGGTCGCAGACGAAACCCGGGGGCGGTATGCCGACCCGAACGTTGGCGCCGCCCGCACCCGCGCCGTTGATATCGAGCTCGATACCTCTCATGACCGGTCCGTCGTATGGCGGGCCAGCACATCGTCGAGGTGTTTGAGTGCCTCCTCGACCCCTTCCATGTAGGCCTGACCCTCCTGGTCGAGCGTCCCCGCGCGCTGCTGGGTCATCAGCGCCGCAAGATCGCTTCGCTTTTCGTCCACGTATCGCGCCATCACCGTGGCCCAGGGCGGAAGCTCTGCCTCGGACACCTCCGGCGTCACGCTCTGGAACTTCGACTCGACATCGGTGGCCGCCACAGATTGCAGCGCCACACCGTAGTCGATCGTGTGCTCGGCCCTCTCTTCGTCGACGGAGACGAGGTCAGGTTGGAGATAGAACAGCAGCCGGCGTTCGAGACTGGACTCGGGCCTTCGGCCCAGCACCAGTTGGTAGGCGTACTCGAGTTCTCGGGTGTCCCCAAGATCGCCGCCGGGTTGCGTGTAGTCGTACATGAACACAGGGCCGGCCCGGTTCGCGCCGACGGCGTCGGCCATCAATCGCATCCCAGTCGGCGAGAAATTGCCGGGCAGGGAGCTGAACCCCACCGCGAAGGCACCGACTGTGCGGGCGACGTCGAGCACGTCCGCAGGCGTGACGTGACTCGCGGTGATGAAGTCGACCTCCGAGGGGGAACGAGGTAGCGACAGCACGCCCTGATCGCCCTGACCGGTGACGAAACTGTGGCAGACGAAGTGGAGGACGTCGAAGTTCTGTTTGCCGGCGGCGTCCTGAATCCAGGCCAGCCAGCGGTTGGGCACCCCCACCCGACGACGCGACCTCGAAGAGCCGACCGCGTCGCCATCCGCAGCGGGTTCCCACCGGTGCACGATCGGCTCCGCGCTCGTCGGAGGCCACGTCTTAATGTCATCGGCAAGCTGCGCAGCAGTCGCCTCGTCGACGAAGAAGTGCACACGGGCGTCACCCAACGAGTCGGCCGCGCGCACGATCTGCCGGGTCGCCAGCAGGAGGGGAAGATCGCCCTTGGCCTCCACCACGGCCGCACACACGGCAATGTCGATCGTCCCGCGCGGGGGCCGCTGGTCGGGAAGCACATCGGGCAACCGCAGGACCGGGACACCGATGTCGACCTGCATCTCCTCCCACGGGACGCCACCGAGTACGCTGTAAGGCTTGACGAGGTGGATCCACAGCACTGCCCGGTTGTCGGCGCCTCCCTTCACCCAATCGGCGAGTTGAGCGACCAGCTCTGGAGGGACCACGAGCTGAGGTTCGCGCGACCGTGGCCGACCGACATGGTCCTCGAAACCGAACGACGTCAGCTGCAGATCGAGGCGGAGGCTGACCCGGTGTTCCGTGCCGTCGTTGACGACGACCTCGCACGTCACAATCGGTTCCTGCGGTGACTCGTCCAGCGTCACGCGCAGAACCCCCAGCGACCAGCGTTGCGCGATCAACTCTGCCATGAGCGCTCCTCAGCTCGCTCGGACGAGGGCATGGAGGGCCCAGTAGGTGGCGGGTTTACCCACGTCGCCATGGCCAAGGATGACGGAGTGAGCACGCAGCGCGTACACCTCCGGTTCACCGGGTCCCAGCGGATAGTCCGTTCCGGGGGCGGGTATGTCGATCGTGCCCATCGAAGCGACACCGCGGGGGCCGTAGCCGCCCATGGCGGCGTAGATGCTCGGCGGTTCGTCGCCCGCGATGCGCAGCTCACCCAAATCTCGATCCCGTTGCAGCGCGATGTGAAAGAAGAGGCGCAGCGGTGCGTCTTTGTTCGTGAAGGTGGACAGGATGGGTTGGGCAACCCGCGTCAGGGCGGTGTTGTACCCACCAGGCTGCGCCCGCTGCGGTACTTGGCCCGCGTCTGCGAGTCCGTATTGATTGATCGCCGGCTGCAGCAGTAGCAGAGAGTTGACCGGCCGATCCGGTTCTGGACCACTGCAGATCGCCGACAGCATCACCTTGGCACCGAACGAGTGACCGACAAGGTGGAACCGGACAGCGGCACGATCGGGCCGCTCCCCGGAGGCGGCCAACAGGTCGCGCAGCAGGGCAGCCACGCCCTTCCCGCCGACGGTGGCGGCGCGGTCTTTCATCTGGAACACCGAGAACAGCCGGATGGCGTCCAGCGGCGCCCGTCCCACCGCCCCCGCGGCTTCGGGTTCATTGTCGCCACCCGGCCGGATGACGGCCGGTTCTTCCTCGTCGTCGGGGACAAAGGGACTGGGCCCCGACGACTGGGCGATTCGATCCCAGGACGCAAGCAATGCGTCGACCGCCGGTCCGTCGTCCTCGCCCACATCGTCATCGCCGTGACCGTGCAGGCGTCCGAGCAACGTGATGAATTCTCGGGCCTCGTCGTCGTCGAGCCGCTCGGCCTGAGTGAGCGCGTAGAACCGCTCGCGGTCAGCTTCTCCGACGTAGCGGGCGAGTTCGAGGATCATGGCGTCGTCACGCTCGTCCTCGACATCGGCACCGGCAGCGCCGATTTGCGGGCCGCGTTCCCACCACGGAACGATCCAGACCGACGGCCAGACCACCCCGACGAACGCGGGCCGGTACTTCCGCCCGATCGGATGCGCCTGGGCTTGGTCGAGTAGACCCGCTGTCCATTCCCGATAGGTGGCGATCGCGCTCTTGGGGGTCGTGTTCCAGCCATGGCTGAGCAGATACAGGTCGGTGAACGCACCGCCTTGGATGGCATCAATGAGAGAGGTCTTCGTCTTCGGTGTGGTGCACAAGCCGTCGGCATCGAACTTGACGACGAAGAGCGGCGCCTTCGCACCATCAGGAAGGTCGAACTGTTCTATCGGACCGACGATCGGCGTCACGGGGTTCCCCTTTGGTCCACTCACTTTCAGGTACTGAAACAAGTGCCGCTGTCAGCAATGCTAGGCGCCCGTACGAGAAGTGATTGGCAAATTGGGACCGATCCGCGTGATCTCGGGTACCGGGTGGCCCGACGTGCGATGCCCGGCACCGAGATGCCGCCTATGCCCCCGGCACCATCTCCCGGAACGTGGCGTAGGTCGACTCGATCGACTGGACACACCGCGCCATCGCCTCCCGATCGGTCGGCTGACAATCGGGCTGCCACTGATCCATTGCCAGTTGCATCAGGGCACCGTAGGTCGACATCACCACCCGAACCTTCAGGTCGTCCTCGTCGAGACCCATCCGTTCGGCGACTTTGCGCCGGATGGACTGCGTCTTCCATTCGCCCATCTCGACGCTGCGCGCCCGCACCGCCGGCGACGCGGCGACGATTCGATTCATCGTCATGAATTGCTCGAGCAGGGGCGACGGCGACTCATCGTCGAGGGCATTGTGGAACACCTGCAGGTGCGCGTCACGCAGCGCCTCGAGCTCGTTGCCTGTGCGCGGCTGCGCATCGAGCGCGGCGACCACCGCGGTCACCATCTCCTCGATCGGACCGAGGACCACGTCCTCCTTGGTGGCGAAATAGCGATTGAACGTGCGCGGCGAGATGTCGACGGCGTCGGCGATCTGCTCGACCGTCGTGGCGTCGAAACCCTGACGGTCACAGAGCTCGAGCGCCGCCGAGATCAACGCCGAGCGGGTCTGCTGCTTCTTACGCTCCCGCAGCCCGGGCTTCGCACACGCACCTTCCATGGTTCGCGATACTAACCGCCCCACGTTGCGATGCGATAAATAAACGGACATTTTAGGTCAATTGTCGCCTTCCTACTTTTGTCTCTTGACGACTTCTGTCTGACTCTGCCATTATTACTCATGTCGGCGGCGAACACCAGTCCCGGTGCAGCGACTCAGCCCGCCCGACCTTCCCGACCACACAAATCCATCCCGAATCTCAGGGGCAATCATGTCGGAAACCCAAGTCCTACAACCCTCCCCACCCGACGACACTCTCGAAGAACGCGTCATCGTCGACCACTCCCGACGACGCTGGTGGGCCCTCGGCGTCATCGCACTCGCCCAGCTGATGGTCGTCCTCGATGCCACCATCGTCACGATCGCACTGCCGTTTGCGCAGGTCGACCTGCAGATCTCCGATGCCAACCGGCAGTGGGCGATGACCGCCTACACCCTGATCTTCGGCGGCCTGCTCCTGCTCGGTGGCCGCCTCGCCGACTACCTGGGCCGACGGCGCATGTTACTGATCGGCCTGATCGGGTTCGCCGCGTCCTCGGCGGTCGCCGGCCTCGCGTGGAACAGCGTGTCGTTCTTCGGCGGCCGCGCCCTGCAAGGCGCCTTCGCGGCGATCCTCGCCCCGGCGGCGCTGTCGCTGATCACCGTCACCTTCATCGAACAGAAGGAACGTGCCCGGGCCTTCGCCGTGTATGCGGCGGTGTCCGGCGGCGGCGCGGCGATCGGCCTCATCGCGGGCGGCGCGCTGACCGAATACGTGTCCTGGCGCATGACGCTGTTGGTCAACACCCCGATCGCGGCCATCGCCGCGGTGGGCGCGATCGCCCTGGTCACCCACGACCGCCCGTCGGTACGACGGCGCGGCTACGACATCCCCGGCGCCATCACCGCCACGATCGGTTTGATCAGCCTGGTGTACGGATTCACCCGAGCTGCCGAGGTCGGCTGGTCGTCGGCGTCCACCGTTAGCCTGTTCGTACTGGCCGCGGCCCTTCTGGTCGCATTCGTCTACATCGAAGCCCGATCCGCGAATCCGCTCCTGCCGCTGCGCATCCCAGGCGATCTCAACCGGGGCGGCGCGTTCCTGCTCTCGCTGATCATCCCGATCCCGATGTTCGCGGTGTTCATGTTCCTGAGCTACTACCTGCAGAACACGCTGGGCTACACACCACTCGGCGCCGGTGTCGCCTTCCTGCCCTTCCCTGCCGCCATCATCGTCGCCGCCGGTATCTCGAGCTCACTGCTCCCCCGGGTGGGTCCGCGCATCCCGACCATCGCCGGTTCGGCGCTCGGTGTCGCCGGGTTGCTGTACCTCGCTCAACTCGACTCCGACAGCACGTGGTTGGGCACCGTGCTCCCGAGCCAGGTACTGATCGCAGGCGGTATGGGATTCATCTTCGTGGCGATGCAGTCCGTGGCGCTGCACCGCATCGAGGAACGTGACGCGGGCGTGGCCAGCGCCCTGCTCAACACCGGTCAGCAGATCGGCGGCTCGGTCGGGCTGGCGCTGCTCAGCACCATCGTCGCGCAGGTCTTCGCCCGCCACCCGGGCAGCGCCATGACCGTCGACCCGGCAACCGGCCACCCGGTCCCCGTCGACGCCACCGCGTTCAAGGCGGCCAGCATCTACAGCTACGATGTCGCATTCTATTGGGGTGCAGGGTTCTTCGTTCTCGCGCTGCTGGTGGCGCTCTCGATGATCCGACTGCGTGCCTCGGACATGGGTGACGAGACGCAGAACGCCGTGCACGTGGCGGCCTGAGGTTTCACCTGAAGTGGATCGTATGAATCCAGCTCCGATTGCCGGAGCTGGATTCATACGGTTGTGCCGAGGCCCGCTACTGCGTGGGCTGGCTGCCGCCCGACTCCTCGCCCGACAACGCCGACACCCAGTCGCCCCAGGAGATGTCCGAGGTATAGGCCGAGTGTTGGTGCGTCGCGGTCGCCGGGAAGTCGCCGGGCGACGGGTCGGGCAGCCACACCTCGAGCAGCCGGCCGTCGGGGCCGCGCAGTGCGTATCTCGGGTCGGTGTCCGTGTTCTCGGGAACAGGGTCGCCGACAAACGTTCCGGGCACGTACGCCGCGAGGCCTGTGCGCCCCGCGTAGGCGACCACCCCGTCGCCGATGAAGTCGGTGAACCGGACCATATTGATCCACCGGTGATCGAGTCGTGTCCGAAGCCTTTCGTGGGCCTGGTGATCGAGCACCGACGGGAAGGCGCGACCGTACGCCCAGCCCAGCTGCGAACCATAGGTCAACAGAGAGATCCGACGATCCTGGTCTCTGTCCTGCGCGCACAGCCGATGGGCCAGCGCGTACATGATCAGCGAGCCCTGACTGTGGCCGGCAAGTACGAGCGTCTTGTCCTCGCCACACTTGTCGTCGATGAAGGCGATCAGGTCGCGGATCGCCCGCGGCGCATAGGCCGGCGGTACCAGCGGATGGCATTCGCGTGGCCAGAACGACGCCAGATCCCACAGCACACCGAGGCTGCGGCCGTCCTTGCGGGGATTCTGGAATGCGTTGAACACCGCCCGCAGCAGGAATGCCGCGATCGCCACCAACGCCACGGTACCCAGGGTCTGGATCGGCTCGGAGGCTTCGACCAGGGATCGGTTATTCCAGGCGATGAATCCGGTGATCATGGCGGTGACCGCGAAGAAGCCAACCGCACTGGGGATCGCGAACTTCCCGGCCGCCACGATCCACCTGAGTTTAACCGACGACGGCGCCGTCGCCTGCAACGCCGACGCCGGCCCGAAGCGCCAACGACCGCGAATCAGCACGTACGGCAGGAGGATCAACAGGGTCCCCGCCACGCAGAAAAGGGCCGTCATCCCCCACATCCACGTCGTCGCCGCATAGATCGGAGGGAGACGCACGGACGTGTCGCTGAGCGTCCCGGCACCGAACAACTGGTCAAGCCACGAGGACACCTTGTCGAAGAGGCTGGCCGACCGGTCGCCCGGGTCGGGTGTGGATGCCACCGCACCGATGACGAGTCGGGTCAGCGCGACACCGGCGCCGACACCGAGAAGGACCCCGAGCGCGGCGACGAGGGGTGCGTGCACGCCGAGCAACCACGGTCGGGTGGGCCCGGTCACGCGCGGCGAGAACACCACGGTGACAACGGTGAAGACCAGTGCGATCGCCACCAACACGGCGACGACGCCGAAGAGGACCGCGACGACCCGGTCGTCGCCGTCGACGAGATCAGCGTTCACCGGCGCATCGTCGAGACGTCCGGGTAGCACGAGAAACGACACCAGACCGAGGATCACGAAGACGACGATGAGCCACCCGATGGCCCGCCAGGACACGAAAAGCCACCACATCCGGCGCGCCCAGGCAAGCCGCGATGCGGGACCGCCGAACGTGTTGTCGTCACCGGACGCGCGGGGGTCGTTGCACAGGGCCGTGACCACCGCGGCAATGGCGATGATGACGAGCGACGGAACCAGAACGAAGCACCGAGCCTGTGAACCGCCGCCGAGCATGATTGCCGCGGTGAGTATTCCGACGATCGCATGCGTTGTCAGCAGCAGGGTGGCGCGCGCGTCTTGCGGCAACACGAAGTCGTCGGACGCGATGCCCGGGGTGTCCGCCGATGCGGTTCGCGACTCCTCGCCGAACTCGGTCATGGCGAACTGACGCATATAGGCCTCGTCGAGCGACTCCTTCGCGTCGTCAGTGAACTTCTTGCGGAGATCGTCGTCGTTGTCGTGCCAGAGCGCCACGAATCCGCCACCGACGAACAGCACTGTAAGACAGGCGAAAACGGCGGACGACCGCCAGAGGCCATCGGACATCCCCCACTGCCAATCCGCCGACAGCCACGTCCAGCATGTCGAACCCACCCCGCCTCGCAGTTGACGGCACTGAATGGCGAGAACATCGGTGACGATGAAGGTCGCCTGCGCGACCAGGATCGCGGTGAGCGCCAACCCGATCAGCCGGAACACCGCGCGCAGAAGGTCGATGCACCAGGCCATCTGAGGAGCGGCGCGGGGCAGCATCCAGCCCGCGACGTTGACCAGCGCGAACGGCGCGAACAACGCCCAGAGCGCCTGGAACTTGAGGCCGGATGTCATTCCGCCCCATCGATAGGCGTACCGGATGTCCGGACGTTCGACGTGCCCGGGGGCGGTCGGGTAGGTGGTGAAGTCGCCTCGATAGCGCTTCGACTTCACCGTCCCGGGCACGGCCCTCTGCACCGTCCCGGGCACGGCCACCACCCGCGCCGAGTCCAAGATCACCTCGGATGATGTGCCGCTCACGCCGTGAGTGAGCAGGACGATCCGTCCCTCGTTGGGCATGGGTCGAATTCTGCGCCTCTGCCGCGCTCGTGAGGTGGAGAACTGCGTTTTTCTGTGGCGAACTGGCGGCGAACGCGGCGGCGACATCCCGAACCACTCGCCCCGTGCGACGTGGTCGAGACTGTCATACCCCCCGCGTAATCTTTTGCACATCAGTTTGATTCGTGAAGGGGTGGCCCATGCTGGAGACCGAGATCCCGCCGTCGGAAGTGATGGTGCTCTACGACGAGCTGCACACGTTGCTCGATCGGATCGCCGACGTGGACACCACGTCGGCCACACCGACCGACATCGTCGAC
Source organism: Gordonia rhizosphera NBRC 16068 (assembly GCF_000298195.1). Classification (GTDB taxonomy): domain Bacteria; phylum Actinomycetota; class Actinomycetes; order Mycobacteriales; family Mycobacteriaceae; genus Gordonia; species Gordonia rhizosphera. The sequence continues at coordinate 21,184 of NZ_BAHC01000085.1, forward strand.
GCCGCCAAATCCCATGAGCGCGCGGTCCGTCGGATGAGCGCGATCGGTCATCGTCGAGTGCTTGAGGTCATCAACCGCGACGCGCACGCGAAGTCCGGTCATCGGTCGGTCACCACCTTCCTCACCGAAGCGCTGCGGATCACCGATCCGCGCAAACGCCTGCAGCAGATGCATGAGGTCGCACCGTCCTACACGTTGCAGGGCGAGCTGCTGCCGCCGCGCTGCCCGAACACCGCCGACGCGCTGAGCGAGGGTGCGATCGGATCGGCCCACGCCCAAGCCATCATCGACGCGCTGCGCCGTATCCCGCAGTCGGTGCCCGCCGACGACCGCGACGCCGCCGAAGCCACCCTCGCCGACTACGCCCGCACCTTGTCCCCTCGCCAGATCACCGAACTCGGCGCCCGCATCCTCGCCTACCTCGATCCCGACGGCACCCTCACCGATGACCGCGACCGCGCCCGGCAACGCCGCCTGCGCGTCGGACGTCAAGACGCACAAGGCATGAGCAAGCTCAACGGCGTGCTCGACCCCACCACCCGGGCCATGCTCGACGTCGTCCTCGCCGCCTGGGCCGCCCCCGGAATGAACAACCCGCAGGACGAAACCTCGCCCCGCGGAATCAAAGACGACATCGACCCCAAGGTGCTCAAGGAGGCCGCCGATCGCGACGACCGCTCCGACGATCAACGAAACCACGACGCCTTCAAGGCGTTGCTCACCGCCGCGCTCGACGGCGGCATACTCGGCGGCAGTCACCGCGGTCTGCCACCGCACCTGATCGTCACGATCAGCGAATCCGAACTGCGCGAGCGCGCCGGTATCGGCCAAACGGCCACCGGCGGGTTCCTCCCGATCAGCGATGTCATCGAACTCGCCGCCCGCGCCCAGCAGCACCTGGCCGTGTTCGCCGATCACACCGCCGAAATCCTCTACCTCGGTGAGGCCAAACGCCTGGCCAACCGGTCGCAACGCCTGGCCATCCTCGCCCGCGACGGCGCCGGCTGCTCCTGCCCCGGCTGCACCAAGCCCATGACCCTCTCCGAAATCCATCACGCCGAAAGAGACTGGGCCGATGGCGGATACACCGACGTCAACGCGATGGCCGCCGCCTGCCCACAACACAACCGGGCTGTCGGCCCCAAACCCGGACAATGGACCACCTCCATGGTCACCGACGGACCCGACACCGGCCGCGCCGCCTGGACCCTCAACACCGACGGCTCCATCCCACCCGCACCGCCCCGCGTCAACCGCAACTTCCAACTCGCCGAAATCCTCGGTCGGCACCTGCGGAACGAAGCGACCGCCCCTCCGGTTGACATCCCCGCGGGCCCCCGCGCACCCCGATCCCAGCAAGAACGACGCCGGGTGCCGAAACTCATCGCCTCCGGCTGGGCGGTGCAGATGCTCACCCGCGCCGATCTGGGGCTTGCCGGCTGAGCCGCGAACGTACCTCCGGACTCGTCTGAGCCGACCGCGTCACCGAATGATCGGCGGATGCTTGACGGTCACCGGCCGCGCGGTGCTCACGGTGGCGGATGACATGTGGCCGGATATTCGTCCTACCGTTCGTACGATGAAGCTATGGCCAAAGACAAGGTGTCAATCACTCTCGACAGCGAGGTCTTGGCGACTGCCGACGCCGACGCAAAGGCAGAGGGTCTGAATCGGTCCGAGCTGATCGAACGCGCGCTACGACATGAGCATCTTCGGATTGCTCTCACGAACCACACGGCGCACACGGTTCCGGCGCTGAACATCGACCGCTATGCCGATATGATCTATCAGGCAAACAAGGCTGCCGGCTTGTGATCGCTCCCGGTGTCATCGCGCCTCGCCGCGACACCGATAACGCGATATACGCTGTGGTGCTGTCGAATTCGATCAATATCGCGGCGGATACCGGACGTATCATCGTGTGCCCCGACATTCCCGGACCGATCCCTTAAGGCACGATGGCCAATGGCCGTCGCCGTCGGAGAACCTGAGGGTGTGGCACTTCCCGAACTGGTGCAATGGCTTCCGGTCACAGCCCTCGACGACCCAATCGGCAACGTCGGCGCCGCGGCATTGCACCAGTCCGTGGGATTGATGACTGCGTTGATCACTTAGCCTGTTCCCGCCGCGGCCGACGTGCCAGAGTGAGAACAATGAGGGCGCGCCTCACCGACCTGCTGGTCGGGCTGTCCCGCTTTGCCGACCTGGGCTTCGGTCTCGAGGGTGGTACTGCGGCAACCTCGGGTGTGCTGGCGGCACGGCTGGCCCGGGAACTGAATCTTGATTCAGCGGAGGCCAGCGCCTGCTTCTACGTCGCCCTATTGACTCATGTCGGCTGCGTCGGGTACGCCAGCGAAACGGCCCGGCTGTTCGGCGACGAGCTGGCCGCGAATGCGGCGGCCGCCCACGCCGACCATGCGTCGGTCACCGACACCTTCGCGACCTTCGTGCCGATGCTCACGCGCGGCCGACCGCCGATTACCCGCGCGCGGATCGCGCTGACCCTGCTCACCAGGGGCTCCTCGTGGGGTGAGGCGTACACCACGGCGGCCTGCGAGGTGGGCCGCGACGCCGCCCGGCGGATGCACCTGTCCGAAACGGTGCAAGCCGGGATGTTGCATGTCTACGACGAATGGCGACACGGCGGCAACGACATCCCGCTGGCGGCCCGAGTCGCGCGTCTCGCCGGAATCGCGGCGGTATTCGCCGACGACGTCGGGTCGAAGGTTTCCGACGCCCTGCGACGCCGCGCCGGCGGGATGCTCGACCCGGCACTGGTGGATGCCTTCCTGCGGGCCGGAATCACAGCCCAGCCGGATGGCGATCTCCGTCAGACAGTTCTCGACGCGGAGCCCGAGCCAGTGGTGTGGGTGGACAATATCACTTGCGTTGCAGAGGTTTTCGCAGATCTAGCCGATCTCAAGTCGCCGTTCTTCCTCGGGCATTCGCGGGCCGTCGCAGCGCTGTGCCTGAGTGCGGCCACCCGGCTGGGACTGCCGGAGGCCGACCGCCGCGATCTGCACCTCGCCGGACTGCTGCACGATGTGGGCCGGGTGGCGATATCGAGTGCGGTGTGGGAGAAGCAGACTCCACTCACCACAGACGAGATCGAGCAGGTGCGACTACATCCGTACTACTCCGAACGCATCGTCGCCGGATCCGCCGAACTCGCCCACCTCGCACCGCTGGTCGGCCGCCATCACGAACGCCTCGACGGGACCGGATATCCGCACGGCTGCACCGCCGTCGACCTCACCATGCCGATGCGGATCCTCGCCGCCGCCGACGCGTACCAGACGTTGTGCGAGCCGCGGCCGCATCGTCCGGCCCTCACCGCGTCCGACGCCGAGCGGGCCGTGCTGGATCGCGCCGCGGCGGGTGCGTTGGATCTCGACGCCGTGCGCGGGGTCGTCGGCGGCGACCTCGCCGCCCCTGCACCCGCAGTGCCGGCTCCTGCCGGTCTGACCGCCCGCGAGATCGAGGTGCTCCGCCTCGTCGCGCACGGCTGCAGCAACGCCGAGATCGGTACTCGCCTGGTGATCTCCCGGCGCACCGCCGAACATCACGTCCAGCACATCTACACCAAGATCGGGGTGTCGAGCCGCGCCGCGGCCACCCTGTTCGCCGTCGAGAACCAGCTTCTGACACCGACAGACCACGGAGATGGGTAGGTCTACCGATGTGCGCGCCGACCCGGCGCAGGATTCTGGAATCACACCCTGCACGAGAGGAGATTCCGATGACCACCCAGACCCACGATGTGGCCACCCTGTCCGTGATGTCCGCCGATGGCACCCCGATCGGCGCACATGTCTCCGGCTCAGGCCGTCCGCTGGTATTGCTGCACGGCGCATCGTCGGACAGCTCGACCTGGCGCATGGCGGCGGAATGGCTGGAGCCACACGTCCGGGTGATTCGCGTCGACCGACGCGGCCGCGGCCTCAGCGGAGACCGGAGCGAGTACACGATCGAGGCGGAGTACGACGACGCGGTCGCGGTCGTCGATGCGGCCGCGGAGGCCTACGGTGCGCCGGTCGACCTGCTGGGCCACTCGTATGGCGGCAACGTTGCATTCGGGGCTGGCTTGCGTACCAAGAACATTCGCCGACTCATGCTCTATGAGGGTTGGCCGCCTCCCAATCCCGAGCATCGCCGCTTCCCCGCCGAGATGTACACGACGCTGGAGGAACTCGCGACGACCCGTCCGGAGGACATGCTGCGAGTGTTCCTGCGGGACTGCGCCGGACTCACCGCCGACGAACTCGCACAACTCGAGGCGGCACCCTCGTGGCCGGCGCGGGTCGCGGCCGCGCCCACCGTGCCCCGTGAGGTCCGCGCGTTCGGCCACTGTGCCTTCGATCCACGCACAGCCGCAGGCATTTCCGTGCCGACAATGCTGCTCGTGGGTTCCGAGAGCACCGATGAGGTCAAAGCCGACCCCGAAATCGTCGCGGCAGCGATACCCGATGCGCGGATTCGGGTGCTCGACGGTCAGACACATATGGCGCATCTGGCAGCTCCGGAGGATTTCGCTTCGGCTGTGCTGGAGTTCTTGCGGGACTGAGACAGCTCATAGATCGAACGGCGACTGGTAGGGTGTCGACGTATTCCGGGTCGCCTCAACGCGATAGAGAACGCTCGGATGGAGCACGTCGTCGGGCCGAAGCACTCTCGGGCGCCATCCGCGCGCCAGCCGCCACTGCATCGCGTTGGGGGTGATCACTCCCAACGCGCCATCGTCGGGCAGTGGCGCACCGAATTTGATCCCGAGCGACCGTCGATAGGCGTTGTGATCGATGCGGATGCCGGCGGTATGTGCCTCCCGGATCATCCAATCCAGTGCGATGTCCGGTAGCCGGTTGTCGTCTCGGCACTCCCCGCCGATATCACCGTGTACCCCGGCGAACCACACCTCCTGCACGTCGCGGTTCTCGAGACCTTTTCCGCCGAATCGGTATTCGGCGAAGGGCCGACGACGTTCATCGATCGCCAGCGCGTGCCGTGCCGTCTGGACCCGGTCGATGTTGGCGGTGAACGGCCATCGTGCGACCTCCCAGCGTGCACGACCGTTGAGCCAGCCGACCGACTTCACGGTGTCCCACACGCCGAGGAAGCTGATCTGTGGAGTCTTCTGGAACGGGCCGGGGAAGTGCGGATTTCCGAACTTCTTGCGAAAGTCGTTGCGGAGCTTCCAGAATTCCTTCTCCTGAGTCGTGGTGTTCGGGTCGGGTTCGCCGGCCAAGTCGGTGTCGGGACCGGACTGGACGTACAGCTTCAGTGCGTAAGGGATCAGGTTGAGGGCGTCGGCATGCAGGAGCCCCACGGTGCGGATCATCCCGGTCAGCGCGCGAGCCGTGTAAGCGCCCCGCGAGAACCCAAACACGTAGATCTGGTCTCCCGGGCGATAACGGGTGCACAGCCACCCGTACGCCTCCTCGATGTTGTCGCGGATGCCGTGCCCGGCGACCATGCCCGCCACTCGCGTGGCCGATCGACCAAGTTGGGTGACGGCGGCCCGCGAGCCCATCGTGCCCACACCGGGGTCGTAGTAGACCAGCTGCTGATCGTCCTTGACGCACACGTCGAACATCCGCGCCACATTGGTGAATCCCGTTTCAGGTTCGTTGGTCGTGCCGTCGAGGCAGATCACCAGGTTGCGTGGCTGCGGGACAGTGTCGTCGTCGGGCATCGGTGCCCTCTCCCGTTCTGCTTCAATCACCCGCGTACCCGCACAGCGGTGTCGTCGTTCATTCCATCAGATCCCATGCCTGCGGAGCGGGAATGTCGTCGGGGTGCTCGCGTAGGACGTCGGCAGCCAACTCGGCCACGTCGTGCGGCGGTCCGGCTGCCGACATGCGTTGGTGGTCGTCGACCTCGAAGACCTGGGCGAGCATGTGGATGAGGTCGACCTTCACGACCTGCGAGAAGGCGTCCCCGTCGAGCGGTGAGATGAGCTTCGCCCGTTTGGTCGCGTACTCGATGCTTGCCTGACCGCGTGCCACGCGTGGTCGCGACAGGTCACCGCTCACCGTGATCCGACACGAACGCCGACTCGCCGACGCCTTGCTGTTGACCGTCATCAACCGTCCGTCGGGAGAGATGGCGATGAAGTCCTCGGCGTTCATGCGGGTCGGTTCGCCCACGACGTCAGGGAGTCAGGGCCGGTCGGCGAAGGTATCCAGGTCTAAGGACACCTCGACACCGTCCTTCTCGACGACGATGCGGGCGTGCTGCGCACCGGTTGCGGCCAGATATTCGCGCAACGTCGAGAGCAACAGGTCATGGCGGCGTTCGATCTTCGACACAGCAGCCTGCTCCACCCCCATTGCCCGGGCCACATCAGTCTGGGTCAGATCGCCGGCCTTGCGGATCTCGGCGAGTGTTTGCACAAACACTAGGTCCGTTCGCGCGGTCGCCTCACGCACCTGCTCGACCTGTTCGGCGATCGCCGGGTTCGCCGCCACTTGCGCGATGCGCTCGTTGCCGCGCCGAAACGACCGGCGCGCCTTATTGTTCTCGGTCATCGATTCCACTCACCTTCGCTCTTGAGAATCGATCCCTCTATCACCGCGTCAACTCGGGCGCCGACACGAGGAACCTCTCGGAGCATGTCGGCGATCACGCAGAGATTATTCCATGCACGGAATATTCGGACAAGAGACTATCCCCTCACTCGACTCTGCAGCCCTCGTCCGGTCAGGTACCGAGGAGATCAGGATGCACCCGAGAAAAGGCGGAGAACCACGTCGCGGCGCCGTTCGACACCTACTCATCGCCAGGGCGGGGAACGTGGACAGACGGACGGTCCCCGACCTCGCGTCGACCGTCGTGCGCCCGCGTCCGCACCTGCCCCGACAGCGCATCCGCAACCCGGAGCCAGAACATCTCGTCGAGCCTCCTGCGCGCCTCGTCGACGCGGACCCACTCGACCGCGCAAGACTCTTCGGACAACCGCCCGTGGCCTCCGATTGGTTCGCAAAGGTAGACGAGTGAGACCACACCGCGCGTCAGGTTCTTGTAGACACCACTCAGACGGCCTACGCGCACAACGATTCCGGACTCCTCCTCGATTTCCCGCTTGACTCCATCCTCGATGGATTCGTCCAATTCGAGGACGCCACCGGGGATTTGCCACGTACCGTCGTCGCGGCGTTTGATCACCAGAATTCGGCCGTAGTCGTCGATCACGACCCCGGCGACACTCACGAAGTGTTTCGGCAGCTCCATCTCGGTCAACTGATCCATCTCGGTCAACTGAACAGCAACTGCCCGATCTCGTGGCCCGCCCGCTGGATCTCCGGGAGCTCGGACCTGGACCCTGCGGCGACGAGTCGGCCGCCACCAGTGCTGTGGAAGAAGATGCCGGTCGTCGACGCGGTGAAGAACAGCAGGGCAGCCATGATAAGGAACACCAATCCCAGAAGTACCTGCAGAATCATGAAAGGGCCACCCAAGAAGTCCGTCGTGAACATCCACAGCGCCACGATGACCAAGCCCACGCCGTAGAAGATGTGCCTGCCCGACGTCGCGTTGCCGCTTGAGATCTGGCTGATATGACGCAGCGGAGCCTCGTGCTGGATGTAGCCGTGCGGGATGAACCCGAACAGCAGGTGCGGGTCGTGCACGATGACGCGGCGGTCGGTGATGGTGACCGTCGTCTTGATATGCGTCAGGATCAGGTGCGGGGTGAACTGTCCCTGGTATCGCACGACTTCACCGGCGAGGAGAGCGGGCGGGGTTGCTGTGGTCATCGAACACCTCTTCTGGTTGGTCGTCGGATCGCGGGAGTGTTCGGCGGGGTCACGGCAGATACACCGTGGTCCCTGCGGGGCCGGAGGTACTGGAGATCAGCTTGCCGATGCAGTGGTCGCGGTCGAAACCCTGTTGCGCGCACCAGGACACGGCCGCCTGCCCCGACGGGAAGGTCTGCGACGTGATCGTCACCCACCAGCCGGATGAGCTGAACACCGGCCAGTCGTCGCTCCAGAGCAGGCGTGTTCCCGAGAACCGCTGGTAGTTCGAGGCGAATTCGTCGAGGATGTCCTGATTCGTCCAGGCCTTGCCGTCCGCGACGAGACCTGGCTGCTTCGAACTCAGCTGGGCGACCCACGTGTTGTTGCTGGACGCGAGGATTTCTGTGCGGTCGGCGGCGGCCTGCGCGCGGAGAGATTGGACGACCGCCTGGTCGGTGTCGGTGCCCGCAGGGACATAGGTCTGCGACGGCGACACCGAGACCGGTGCGGATGCCGAGGCTGCGGGCAGCTCCTGGGTCGTCGCGGTACCGACCGGGTCGACGCTCACCGACATCCCCACCACACCGGGCCCGGGCAGGCCGAAGTAGCTGCCCGACGGGAAGGTCATCGTGATGTCGCGGCCCGCCGTCCCCGCGCCCGGGATGGCGATCGGTGTCGACGAGAAGTCGAAGGACCCGGACGCCACCAGGCCCGACGACGACGAGACCGCGACCTGGGTGGCCGAGTTGGACAGGACGTCGCCGTCGGCGCACGGACTGGTCGCGGTCACCGTCACCGCGAGTCCGGACGGTGTGAGCGACACGCTGCGCGGGGTCATCGTCGGCGGCGTCGCGCACGCGGTGACGGTTCCGGATCCTGACCCTCCGCCCGCGACATTGGAGTCCGAACTCCCCCAGTCCTTGAGGGGCCCGATCGTGAGCGCCCAGGTCGCGGCGCCGATCGCCAGGAGGATGACGACGACCGCGGCGCCGACGAGGATCGGGAACCGGTCGGCCCGCCGCGGTCCGGGCGCACCCGGCCAGGGCGGCGGTGCCGGCGGCGGGTACGTGGACGGCTCGCCGTACGGGGCCCATGCACCGACCATCGGTGTGGGCTGGGTGGGCGGCGTGACCTTCGGAGCACTGGTGCTTGGGGTGGGCTTCGGAACGAAGATGCGCTGGGTGGGCCCCGAAACAAAGATGCGCTGGGTGGGCTCCGCATCGTTGGCGAATCGCGTTGTCGCAGTCTCGGCGACGAACGATTCGGTGGGCACGTCGGGGGCAGGTGGTTCGGCCCGTTCGGGCTGCGCCGGCGCGGATTCGGCGGGCCGCCACTCCATCCAGTCAAGGAGGAGCTTGCGGTCATCCGGAGGAGGGATGCCGCCGTCTCTGCTGCCGCCGAAAGACATCTATTCGCCTGCGACTACACAACGCGCTTTCGCGGACATTCGAACATGGATCGACGTTATCGGCGTCGTGTCGCGTGGTCTATCGCCCGATCGGGTCAATCCCGCACCGCGTTCCGTGGAACGCGGTGCGGCTCTCCGCCAACCTCGTGAGAACGGACGTGAACCTAGTGTTTCTAGCGCAATGCGTCCGGCAGCAACCCGACCGGGGCGTCCTGATAGGTGATGGGCCGCAGGAAGCGTCGCATCGCGGTGGTCCCGACCGAGGTGTGGGCCACGGCGGTCGTCGCCGGATACGGACCACCGTGATGTTGCGCGGCCGTCACGGCCACACCGGTGGGCCATCCGTTGAACACCAGCCGTCCGGCCCGGCTCGCGGCCAGCGAGATGATGCGCTGCAGATGTGCGCGCTCGGTCTCGGTCGGCTCGGTACGAGTGTGCACCGTGACGGTCAGAGTTCCGTGCAGGCGCTGCAGCACCCGGCACAGGTCGCCGTCGTCGTGATACTCCACGACGATGGCCGTGGGGCCGAAGGTTTCCTCGAACAGGGTGTCCGCCTCGGCGACCAGCCTGTCGACCGACACCGCCAGCAGCGTCGGACTCACCTGCGCAACACCGCTGTGGTGCGGCAGCTCGCGGCCCTCCACCAGGACGGTGACAACCGGGATCGCGGTGACCGTTTCGAGTCGCTGCCGGTAGCCGTCGACGATCCGGCTCGTGAGCATGCGGGCCGGCGAAACCTGCTGGGTGCGTTCGACAATCGCGTCCACAATCGTCGACCCGGCGGGTACCAGCAGAATGCCCGGCTTGGTGCAGAACTGGCCGGCGCCGAGGGTGAACGAGCCGACGAATCCGTCGGCGATCTCGGCGGCGCGCTCGTGCAGTGCGCCCGCGGTCACGATAACGGGATTGACGCTGCCGAGTTCACCGAAAAATGTTATCGGGATGGGGCGGGCGGCGGCGATGTCGAACAGTGCGCGTCCCCCGGCGACCGATCCGGTGAATGCAGCGGCGGTGATCCGATTGTCCTGCAGCGCCGCAACACCCGCGTCGACACCGGCGATGAGCGCGAACACACCGTCGGGTGCCCCGGCGGAGCGCAGGGCGTCGGTGACCACGGCCGCGGTGTCGGCCGAGGTCTGCGGGTGCCCCGGGTGGGCCTTGATGATCACCGGGCATCCGGCGGCCAGGGCCGAGGCGGTGTCTGTGCCCGCCACCGAGAAGGCAAACGGAAAGTTGCTCGCGGCGAAAACCAGCACCGGACCGATCGGGATCTGGTAGCGACGCAGGTCGGGTCGCGGACCGAGCGCGAAGTCGGGATCGGCGTGGTCGACGATGACGTCCAGGAAACCGCCGTCGATCAATTCGTCGGCGAACATCCGCAGCTGGACGCAGGTTCGCTTCACCTCACCCGACAGCCTGGCCTCGGGCAGCCCGGTTTCGACCTGGGCCACGCGTACCAGTCGATCGGTGTGGGCCTCGAGAGCATCGGCGACGACGTTGAGCACTCGCGCGCGGTCCCGGGGGGCAACCGATTCCCAGTGCGGCGCGCAATCGGCGGCCGCGGTGAGCACTGCCTCCAGTTCAGCGGTGGTGGTGTCGGAAAGAAGTGCGTCGACGGTCATGGTGTCGGTGGCGGTCATTGGTGTCCTTCTACGCGGTTGATGCGGTGATACGGGAGTGGAGCGGTCAGGCGACAGCGTCGCGGAGGCCGCCGAGACGGCCCCTGTGGAAGACGAGCGGTTCGCTGTCGATACCGACGTCCATCGACAGCACCCGCGCGATCACGATGACGTGATCACCGCCGTCGAACTCGTGGGCGACCTCGCAGTCGATCCAGGCGTGTGCGCCGGCGATCCGCGGTGAGCCGTTGTCCGACAACGCCCAATCCACGCCGTCGAACTTGTCGGTCTGCTTGCGCGACAACGCGCCGCACACCGGTTCCTGCCCGGCGGCCAGGACGCTGGCGCTCAGCCGACCCGCGGCCCGTACCTTCGGCCAGCTCGTGGAGGTGTGCGCCACGCTGAAGGTGACCAGCGCCGGGTCCAGCGACAACGACTGGAAGGTGCCGACGACGAGCCCACACGGGTGGTCGTAGTCGGAGTTCATCACTGCCAGCACCACCACTCCGGTGGGTAGATGGCCCATCACGGTTCGGTAGTGCAACTGGTCGATCTGAGTGGTGATGTCGGAAGCGAGGGGCAACGTGGCGGTCATGGCACGGCTTCTTTCGTTCATTTTTTGAACGTTGTGTTCATTTTGGACACCCCGATCGTGCGACGCGGATCACACTCTGTCAAGTACCGATTTCGTCATCTTGCCGGCAGGTGGCCATAAATCCCGCGGTAGACAATCCGCGGGGCCCTATTGACGCCGCATGAGGTCCGTGTCACACTTTTGACCATGACGTTCACTTACTGAACGCATTTTTATTACCTGGGCAGCCATCCGCGACGGACTTGTGCCGGTCGCCTGGGCCCGAGTCCACGCAAGGAGCAGCATCATGTCGACCGTCACCGAAGCGGCCCGTGCCCTCGCCGAGGGAAAGGCCATCCTCGTCGTCGACGACGAGGACCGGGAGAACGAAGGCGACCTGATCATGGCCGCCGAGCACGCCACCACCGAATCGGTGGCGTTCTTCCTCGAACACACCTCCGGCTTCCTGTGCGTGTCCATCGACGAGGCCCGCGCCCGGCGCCTGGAACTCGGACTGATGGTCCCCGACAACACCGAACGGCACTCCACCGCGTTTCTGGTCAGCGTCGACTACCAGCACGGCACCACCACCGGCATCAGTGCATCCGACCGCGCCGCCACCGTGCGTGCACTGGCCGATCCTCGACTCGCCCCCACCGACCTGGCCCGCCCCGGGCACGTCATGCCGCTGCTCGCCAAACCCGGCGGCGTGCTCGAACGTCCCGGCCACACCGAGGCCGGCGTCGACCTGTGCCGGTTGGCCGGCCTCAGCGGCGCCGCGCTGCTGTGCGAGATCGTCACCCCGGATCGCCGCGAGATGATGCGCGGCGACGACCTCGTCGCGTTCGCCGCCGCCCACGACATCCCGATGATCACCATCGATGCACTGCGCACGTATCGCCGCAGCGTCGAGTCCGCCGAGGTCGCCGAATTCCGACCCCGCATCACCACACGCCCGGCGGTCGCCGAACGGACCGGACAGAGCACACTGCCCACCGACCTGGGGACCTTCGACGCGGTCGCCTACCGCGCCCGCAACGTCGAACACATGGCCCTGGTGATGGGCGATCCAGCGTCCGACTCCGCTCCCCTGGTCCGCATCCACAGCGAATGCATCACCGGTGACCTCGCCGGGTCGCTGCGCTGTGACTGCGGGGCCCAGTTCCGCAACGCCCTGGCCGCGATCGCCGAAGCCGGCTCAGGAGTGCTGATCTACCTGCGCGGACACGAGGGCCGCGGCATCGGTCTCGGACATAAACTGCGGGCCTACGAGCTGCAGCAGTATGAAGGGCTCGACACCATCGACGCCAATCTGCGGCTGGGACTGCCCATCGACACCCGCAGCTACGACGACGCCTGCGACATCCTCGACGACCTCGACGTGCGTTCGCTGCGCCTGCTGACCAACAACCCCGACAAGGTCGACGCACTCACCGACCACGGCATCCGCGTGGTCGAACAGATCGCCCACGAATCCGCACCCACCGCCCACAACCGCCCCTATCTGGTGGCCAAGCGTGATCGCCTCGGCCACACGCTGAGACGTCTCGGCTGATATCCGAGCTCATACATCACCCCGCTCCACTGCAATACCCCCACCGCATGACCAACCGAAAGGACATCCCCATGACCACCACCGTCGAGAACGTCGTCGAGACCCGCCCCGCCCCGTTCACCTGGGCGCAGTCCGCGCAATACAGCCAGGGCACCCGCGCCGGCGATCTCGTGTTCACCTCCGGGCAGGCCGGCTACGACGACGCCGGGAACCTCGTCGAGGGCGGTTTCGAAGCGCAGGCGCGCCAGGTGCTGACCAACATCAAGGCCGTACTCGAGCAGCACGGCGCCTCACTGGACTCCGTGGTGAAACTGACCGCCTACCTCGCCGACCGCGACGACTTCGAGGCGTTCAAGAAGGTCCGTGCCGAGTTCTTCACCAGCCCATGGCCCGCGGTGACCGCCGTGCACAACGCACTGCTGGTCGAGGGCATGCGCATCGAGATGGATGCCATCGCCACCGTCGGCGGGCGGCGCGTGCACGTCGGGTGACCTGACCCCCACCACCTCCTGCTCACCTTCAGTACAGTCTGGGATCTCCATGTCTAACAATCTCTTTCCCCATCTGTTGGCGCCGCTGCAGATCGGCGGCGTCACGGTGAAGAACCGGATCTTCTCCTCCGGCCACGACACCGTGATGGTGCACGACGGCACGGTCACCGATCAGCTCGTCGAGTACCACCGGGCCCGCGCGATAGGTGGTGCCGGGTTGATCATCATGCAGGTGGCGGGCATCCACGAAACCGCCCACTACACCTCGCACGTGTTGATGGCCACCGACGACAGCTGCATCGAGGGCTACCGTCGCGTCGCCGACGCGGTGCATCCGCACGGGTGTGCCCTGTTCGGCCAGGTGTTCCACCCGGGCCGCGAGATCATGGAATCGCAGGACGGAGCGCTGCCGGTCGCCTATGCCCCGTCGGCGGTACCCAATGAACGCTTCCGGGTGATGCCGCGGCCGATGTCGTCGGCGATGATCGCCGAGGTGATCGCCGGCTACGCCGCCGGAGCGCGCCGTCTGCAGCAGGCCGGACTCGACGGGGTGGAGATCGTCGCGAGCCACGGCTACCTGCCTGCCCAGTTCCTCAGTCCCACAGTCAATCTGCGGACCGATGCCTACGGCGGCGATCTCGACGGCCGGATGCGGTTCCTGCGCGAGGCCATCGCGGCAGTGCGGGCGGCGGTCGGCCCCGACTTCGCCGTCGGCGTGCGGCTCTCGAGCACCGACCACAACTTCGCCGAGGAGGACGTCACCGACGTCGTCGAGGTGTGCCGATGTCTCGACGACGACGGGCTGCTCGACTACATCGGCATCACCGAGGGCAGTTCGGCAAGCATCGGCGGGTCGATGCATATCGTGCCGCCGATGAGCGAGGCGGCCGCCTACACCGCCGCCGGCGCGGCTGCGGTCACCGCTGCGGTGTCGATCCCGGTGCTCGTGGCCGGACGCATCAACCAGCCCCAAGAAGCCGAGATCGTCATCGCGGCCGGGCAGGCCGACGCCTGTGCGATGACCCGCGCGCTGATCTGCGACCCCGACATGCCCACCAAGGCGGCGGCAGAGCGCCCCGACGACATCCGCGCCTGCATCGGCTGTAATCAGGCCTGCATCGGACACTTCCAGTCGGGGTACCCGATCTCCTGCATCCAGCGCCCGGAAACCGGCCGGGAACGAGAGTTCGGCACGCTGACGATCACACCGAAACCCAAGGACGTGATGGTCGTCGGCGGTGGGCCGGCCGGCATGAAGGCGGCCTCGGTCGCCGCGCAGCGCGGGCACCGGGTGACCTTGTTCGAGGCGTCCGGCCGCGTCGGCGGACAGATACGGCTGGCCGAATTGCTACCCGGCCGTTCGGAGTTCGGTGGCGCGAGTACGAACCTTCAGGCCGAACTCGACCGCTACGGCGTGATCGTCAAGACCCACGTCGAGGTCGACGCGGCGATGATCGGCGCACAGCGGCCCGATCACGTCATCGTCGCCACCGGTGCGACGCCGTACCGGCCCCCACTCGAACTCGACGGCGACCTGCCGGTGTTCGAGGCGTGGGACGTGATCAGGGACAACGGCGCGAACACACCGAAGGGTGAGCTCGTCGTCGCCGATTGGCGCTGCGACTGGACCGGACTCGGGGTGGCGGAGATGCTGGCCCGGCCGGGCCGTCGGGTCACGCTGTGTGTCAACGGATTCGCCGCCGGCGAGAACCTACAGCGGTTCACCCGGATCTCGATGCTGCGGGCCGCCGCGGACGCGAAGGTGAAGATCGTCCCGACCGCACGTCTCTTCGGCGCCGATGACGACACCGTGTACCTCGTCGACACCGTCACCGGTGAACCGATCATCCTCGACGGTGTCGCCGGCCTGGTTCTGGCGCTTGGCCAGCAGCAGAACGACGGACTGCTCTGCGAACTGGACGCCGCCGGCATCCCGTACACCGCAGTGGGCGACTGCCTGGCACCCCGCACCGTCGAGGAGGCCGTGCTCGACGGACTCAAGGCAGGTCACGCGATCTGAGGGACCCGCGCACAGGCAGGCGGCCGTCAGGAGAGAGCTTCGGCGATCTCCTCGGCCGCTTGTCGTAGTTGGACGACCGTGTAGGGCAGGCGGTCGGATTTCAGACGCTCCACCGGCCCGCTGATCGAGACGATCCCGATCAGCGCACCGACCTTGTCGCGAACCCCGCACGCGACGCTGAACAGTCCCTCTTCGAGCTCGTTGTCGAGTTGGGCATAGCCTTGTTCACGAACCTTGGCCAGCTCTGCAAGGAACTCGTCGACGCTGGTGATCGTGTGCGCGGTCAGCGGGTCTAGCCGCTCCGGGAGCACCTGTCGCACGCTCGCGTCGTCGAGTTCGGCAAGCATGACCTTGCCGGTGGCACTGGCATACAGGGGAAACTTACCGCCGACGTAGCGCTGCGACGCGTTCAGGAAGCGGCTACTCGAACCCTCGGCGACGATGTCGTACTCGGTGGCGCCGCGCAGCATCGCGAAGCTCAGCGTCTCGTTCAGCTTGCGGGCGTAGTCATCGAGCACCGGCTGTATGCGCGCGACCGCGCCGGAGTACGGATCGGCGAGCCGGCCCAGCCGTGCGATCTGCCAACCAAGGGTGTAGCGGTTGTCGACGCGGTCAACGAATCCGGCCTGCTCGAGGGTCAGCAGCAGACGGAAGGCGGTCGGCCTGGTCATACCCACCGCCTGCGCGATCTCCGTCGCGGTCAGGCCGGGCCGATGCCGGCCCAGCTCGCCGAGCAACACGGTGGCCTTCAGAACCGACTTGTTGGTGAGGCCCGCCGAATCCTCGGCACCGACGTCCACGGCGGGTTCCGCGCCTTGACTCTCCGACATCCTTGAACTCCCCAGGTTCGCATCAATGACAACGTCACACAGCGACAGTTTCGGTGGTCGCCTCCCCATAATATTCACATATCGGACGTCGCGTTCATATGGGTCCCGCTGGGCGGTCACGGTCGGTTTCGTCGCAGGTGGACGAGGCAGGGCGCCCCGACCGGGAGATCCGGTCGGGGCGCCCTGTGTGTTGCGCTTCGCGCTACCGAGGGGTGGCGGTGACTCTCAGTCGGCGATCACCGCGGAGAGCCGGTTGGGTTCCGGTGCGCTCCGGTCCACCGCGACATGTGGCACCGACACCGCATGGAGGCTGACGCCCTTGGTCTCCGGGGCAAGGTAGTAGGCGATGACCGCACCGACGGCACAGATCGCGGCGGCGATGAGCATCGTCGTGCCCACACCGAGGCCATCGACAGCGAGCGGGAGAATGAAAGTGCCTGCCGCCGCACCGATCCGGGACACCGCAGTGGCGAAGCCGACGCCGGCGCCGCGCACCTCGGTCGGGAAGACCTCACCGGGGAACACCCCGGTCAGCGCCGTCGACACCGCGTTGGCGAAGGAGAACACCACGAAGCAGGTCAGGATGATCAGCGGCGAGACATGTGCGAACAGGCCGATGATGACGAGTGCCACCGACCCGATCCACATCGGCGGGATGGCGAGCATGCGTCGGCCGACACGTTCGATGAGGAACATCGCGGCGACGGCACCGGCGACCACCACGCTGTTCAGCAGCAGCGCTCCGGCCAGACCATCCTGCACGCCAAGGCTTTCCAGCACGATCGGTGCGAAGGTGGCGATGGCGAAATAAGGGGTCACGTTGCAGGCCCAGTAGAGAGAGGTGAAGGCGGTGGCACGGCGGTTCGCTTTCGAGAACAGCGCCATGAAGCCGGCCGACCGCTGCGCCTCCTGATGCATCTCGGCGGCCTCCTCGGGCTCCATGAACTCTTCGGCGATGGCGTGACCTTCTTCCGCGCGCCCCTTGCTGATGAGCCAGCGTGGCGATTCCGGTGTGCCGAGACGCATCAGGAACACGATCAGCGACGGCACTGTGCTCATCCCGAGGATCAGGCGCCAGTCCAGGTGCAGCGAGGAGAGCATGAAGTAGCCGACTGCATAGGACACGAGGTAGCCGATGTACCAGGCGACTTCCTGGAATGCCAACAGCTTCCCACGAATTCGGGCCGGCGAGAACTCGGCGAGCATCGGCCATCCAATGGCGTAGTCGGCTCCGATCGCCAGACCCATCACGAAGCGGATCACGAACAGCTGCCAGGCCTCGCCAACGAAGAACTGGGCCACCGATCCGATCAGGAAGATCGCGAGGTCCACGGTGAACATCGGCTTGCGGCCGACCTTGTCGGCGAGCAGACCGCCGATTGGTCCGCCGAAGAAGATGCCGATCAGGGCGGATGCACCGATCAGCCCCTGCCAGGTGGCCGAGAGCCCGAGGTCATCGCTCAGCGACGGCATCACAAGGCCGATACCGCCGAGGATGAAACCGTCGATGAACATGCCACCGGCGATGACCGCGCTGAGCTTGATCAGAAAGCGCCGTTTGCGCGGGTCTTGGGCTGCACGTGGATTGCCGGACGCAGCCGGGGCAGATGGAGATACGGGTGTATTGCTCACGGAGGTTCCTTGCTGTGACGGATGTCGAGGTTGTCTGCGCCGTCGAGACTGATGGACCCGGCGCGGGTCGCCAGTGATGGAGGGGGCCAACGTTCAATAAATGAACGTGGTGGTCAAAATATGGCATGGCCCACATTCGGCTGTCAATAGGTTCCACGCAACTCAGGGGCCGAAAATCGACCCTTGACGGTGATCGGGCTCACATCCTATTCTGAACGTGCTGTTCATTAAGTGAACATCATTCCCGGCCGGCCATCGTTCTACCGGCCCGATTCAAGGAAGAACTCTCACCATGAGTAACGCTCCCCAGAAGAATTCACCGCTGAGCCTCTTCGCCTTCGACGTCTTCGCACCCGCGCACCTCACCGCCGGATCGTGGCGTGAGGCGAATGACCAGGGCCATCGCTACACGGATTTGCGGTACTGGATCGATGTCGCCCGCATGCTCGAGGACGCGAGCTTCGACGGCATCTTCTTCGCCGACACCGTCGGTATTCACGACGTCTACGCCGGTACCGCGGATGCGGCGATGCATGACGCCGCCCAGTTCCCGATCAACGATCCGACCGTGCTGATCAGCGGGATGGCCGCGGTGACCGAGCACCTCACGTTCGGCGTGACCTGCTCGTTGACCTACGAGCAGCCCTATCTGCTGGCCCGCCGCTACACGAGCCTCGACCACCTGACCAGCGGCCGGGTGGGCTGGAACATCGTGACGTCGTACTCCGAGTCGGCCGCGCGGAACCTCGGCAAGGTCGAACAGATCGGTCATGATGCCCGCTACGACCTCGCCGACGAGTACATGGACGTCGTGTACAAACTGTGGGAGGGCTCCTTCGAGGAGGATGCCGTGATTCGGGATGCTGCAGGCGCCGCTTACATCGACCCGTCCAAGGTGCATCCGATCAACCACTCCGGCGAGTACTTCGAGGTGCCCGGCGCCCACCTCTGTGAACCGTCGCCGCAGCGCACCCCGGTGCTCTTTCAGGCCGGCGCCTCCCCCAAGGGAATGGCGTTCGGCGGCAAGCACGCGGAGGCCGCGTTCATCAATACGACGTCGGTGGCCCAGGCCAAGCGCAGTGTGGACAAGATCCGCGAGGCAGCCGTGGCCGCCGGGCGCGGCGCCGACGACATCAAGGTCGTCGCACTGATCACCGTCGTCGTCGCCGACACCGACGAGGAGGCGCAGGCCAAGTACGCGCACTATATGGACAACGCCACCATCGAAGGGACGCTGGGACGCTTCAGCGGCTGGACCGGGATCGACATGTCCGGCTATGACCTCGACATCCCGCTGCGTTCGGTCGACGGCCGCGGCGTGCAGTCCATCGTCGACATGTTCTCCAAGGCCGACCCCGACCGCGAGTGGACCCCGCGACAGATCGCCGAGTACCTCGCCATCGGCGGCACCGGTTCCACCATCGTCGGATCACCACAGACCGTGGCTGCAGAATTGCGTCGCTGGCGTGACGAAGCCGGTATCGACGGAATCAACCTGAGTTACACCACCAAGCCGGCCAGCTGGGAGGAGTTCATCGAGAAGGCGCTGCCGGTGCTGCGCGCCGAGGGCATCGTCACGCCGGCCCGCACGGCCGACCAGGCCCCGGTCACGCTGCGCGAGAAGCTCTACCCGGGCCACAAGCGCACGCTCGACACCCATCCTGCATCGGCGTTTCGCGCCGGGGTTAACGCCGATGGTGTCGTCGAGGCCGTGATCGTGCCGCCGGTTGCGGTCGCCGAGACCGAACCGGTACCGGCGGCAGTCTGACCGACCACCGACTCACGGTCGGCGATGCCCATCCGAGGATCCGATTCTCGGATGGGCATCCGTCGCGTTGCGGACGCACGCGGTCGATCAGCCGTTCGGGTCCATCCTGCACTGCGTTCCGCGGAAGGCTCGGGCCACTACTTCCCAGTCGAGATCACCCCGCACCGCACCCTTGCGCCTCACCCAACCGGGGCGCACGATTATCCATGGAGTGGCTGCGGCCACGGGCCGTCGGTTGCCGACGGGACCTGCGACGGGTCGGCCACCGCCGATGATCTCACTGCGGGCGCGGTCCGCAAGGAGGCAACCATGTTTATCCAACTCATTCAAGGAAAGGTCGGCGACGCCGACGGGCTCCAGAAGTGTCTCGATCGGTGGGATACGGATCTGAAGCCGGGCGCCACCGGATACCTCGGAACCACCTACGGCACCACTGACGACGGCACGCTGGTCGCGCTGGCCCGCTTCGAATCCGCGGAGGCGGCGCGACGCAACAGTGATCGCCCCGAACAGGGCGAATGGTGGGCCGAGACGGAGAAATGCTTCGCGGGTCCGGTTACGTTCATGGATTGCCCGAACGTGACGGAATGGCTGGGCGGCGGCTCCGATGACGCCGGCTTCGTCCAGATCATGGAGGGACACACCACCAACATCGGCCGGATGCGTGAGCTCCTCGATCAGAGCGCCGACCGTGTCCACGAAGCTCGCCCGGAAATCATCGGCGGCCTGTTGTGTGCCGACGATGGCGACTCATATATCGAGGCGGTGTACTTCACCTCCGAAGCCGCAGCACGCGAGGCCGAGAAGATGGAGATCCCCGACGACATACGGTCGCTGTTCGAAGAGGAAATGCAGCTGATGGGCGACGTGGCGTACTACGACCTGCACCAGCCGCACCTGGTGTCCGCGTAGGCAGATCAACCCTCAC
>NZ_BAHC01000084.1 GCF_000298195.1 Gordonia rhizosphera NBRC 16068
ACGGCTGGGACGATCTGCTCAAGCCGGGTGTGCAGGTGGTCACCCCGAACCCGGGCAGCTCCGGGTCGGCGAAATGGAACCTGTTGGCGCCGTACGCGGTGAAGAGCGACGGCGGCCACGACAATCAGGCGGGGCTCGATTACATCGCCGAGCTGATCCGCGACCACGTCAGCGTCATCCCGAAATCGGGACGGGAAGCAACCACCGCATTCGAGCAGGGCCAGGGCGACGTCCTGATCAGCTATGAGAACGAGGCGATCATGCTCGAGCGGGCCAACGCGGACGCTACTGCCGAGGATCAGGTGGAGTACATCGTGCCCCGGCAGACGTTCAAGATCGAGAATCCGGTCGCCGTGGTCAACACCAGTACGCAGCCCGCCGCCGCCAGGGCCTTCGTCGAGTTCCTCTTCACCGACCGGGCGCAACGACTGTGGGCCGAGGAGGGCTTCCGTCCGGTCGTACCCTCCGTCGTCGCGTCGACGGCAGCGCTTTTCCCGGGACGGATCGACACACTGTGGACCATCGACGAACTCGGTGCGATCCTCGGTCGGGGTACGGCGGCCCAGAACGACGGCACCGACCTGACTGGGTGGCCGGCCGTGGACAACGCCCTGTTCGGATCCGACGGCGCCATCACGGAGATCTACGACTCGCGGGGGCGCCGGTGAGTACCGGGGTCACAGACAAGAGGGCCTCCGGTGGCTTCCTGGGGCGCGGGCGCACGTTCTCCGGCGTGAGTCCGCTCGGTATCGGGGTCGCTGCGCTGTGGCTCACCGTCATCGTGCTCCTGCCGCTGGCAGCGATCACCGTGGCATCGTTCGACGACGGCTGGAGCGGGTTCTGGGATGCGGTCACCGACCAGAATGCGGTCGACGCGTTGGCGATCACCGTCGCGGTGTCGGTCGTCGTCGCCCTGATCAACGTCATGTTCGGCACGATCATCGCCTGGGTGCTTGTCCGGGACGACTTCTGGGGCAAGGGTTTTGTCAACTCGATCATCGACCTTCCGTTCGCGTTGCCGACCATCGTCGCGAGCCTCGTGCTGTTGTCGCTGTACGGACCGAACAGTCCGATCGACATCCACCTGAACGCGACCAGACCGGCGTTGGTCATCGCACTGACGTTCGTGACGTTGCCGTTCGTGGTCCGCCAGGTGCAGCCGGTGCTCCTCGAACTCGACACCGACGTCGAGGAGGCGGCGACAGTCCTCGGCGCGAGCAACCTGACCACGTGGCGCAAGATCGTGTTGCCCGCGCTGCTCCCGGCGATCTTGACCGGGGCCGGGCTCGCGTTCACCCGAGCGATCGGCGAGTTCGGCTCGGTGGTCCTCATCGGCGGCAACATCCCCGGCGAGACGCAGGTCGCCTCGCAGTACATCCAGCAACAGATCGAGGTCGATGAGCCGGCGAGCGCGGCGGCCGTGTCGGTCGTGTTGTTGCTCATCGCATTCGTGGTGCTGCTCGTCCTGCGCGTCGTGGGCCGTCGTCAGAGCGCCCGAGAGGAGCAGGACCGGTGAAGGTCTCGCCGTGGACCCGCTACGGGTTGCGCGTCGTCGCGCTCGGCTATCTGTTCGTGCTGCTGGTCGTGCCGGTGACGCTGATCTTCTGGCGTTCGTTCGAGCACGGTCTCGGACAGTTCTGGGAATGGATCACCACGCCCGCCGCGATCGCGGCGCTGCAGCTGAGCCTCGTCATCGTCGCGATCGTGGTGCCGCTCAACGTCGTCTTCGGCATCGTGACCGCCCTGGCACTGGCGCGCGGCCGGTTCCCGGGCAAGGGAATCCTGCAGGCCGTCGTGGACCTGCCGTTCGCCGTGTCACCCGTCGTCGCGGGCGTGGCGCTGATCCTGTTGTGGGGTTACGGCGGGTGGTTCGGCGGTATCGAGGGCCTGGGTTTCAAGATCATCTTCGGTTTTCCGGGTCTCGTGCTGGCGACCCT
The DNA here is from genome assembly GCF_000298195.1 of Gordonia rhizosphera NBRC 16068. Classification (GTDB taxonomy): domain Bacteria; phylum Actinomycetota; class Actinomycetes; order Mycobacteriales; family Mycobacteriaceae; genus Gordonia; species Gordonia rhizosphera. The sequence continues at coordinate 1,938 of NZ_BAHC01000084.1, forward strand.
GTTCGTCACGTTGCCCTTCGTCGTCCGCGAGGTCGAGCCGGTGCTCCGCGAGATCGGTACAGAACAGGAGCAGGCGGCGGCCACCCTCGGGGCGAACGGTTGGCAGATCTTTTCGCGGATCACGCTGCCGGCCATCCGGTGGGGGCTCACATATGGCATCGTGCTGACGGTCGCGCGTGCCCTCGGTGAGTACGGAGCCGTGACGATGGTGTCGTCGAACTTCCCCGGCATCTCGCAGACGCTGACCCTCCTGGTGAACTCCCGCTACACCGACGACTACAACGAGTTCGGCGCCTATGCGGCCGCGACCCTGCTGATGCTGGTGGCCATCGTGGTGCTGATCGCGATGTCACTGATCGAACGCCGGGCCCGCAACCGGTTGGCCGACGCGAGCGAAGAGGTCGGTACCGACACCGGTACCGACGAGCCCGCGCTCGCCGTGCCGCGCGGACCGGAGTCGATCGATCACGCACAGCAGATCCACATTCCGCACCACCGGCCAACGGGCAACCAGGAAGGCGCGTGACATGTCCATCTCGGTCATCGACGCGAACAAGCGCTACGGGGATTTCGCCGCCCTCGACAACGTCTCGATCGACATCCCGGAGGGGTCGCTGACGTCGTTGCTCGGGCCGTCGGGGTCGGGTAAATCCACGTTGCTGCGGGCCATCGCGGGGCTCGACACCCTCGATTCCGGGACGGTCATCATCAGCGGAAACGATGTCTCGCGTGCGTCACCGCAGAAGCGCGACATCGGGTTCGTCTTCCAGCACTACGCCGCCTTCAAACATCTGAATGTGCGCGACAACATCGCGTTCGGGCTCAAGATCCGCAAGCGTTCCAAGGCCGAGATCAATGCCAAGGTCGACGAACTGCTCGACGTCGTCGGGCTCACCGTGTTCCAGAAGCGGTTCCCGGCGCAGTTGTCCGGCGGACAGCGGCAGCGTATGGCACTGGCCCGGGCGTTGGCCGTCGACCCGCAGGTGTTGCTGCTCGACGAGCCGTTCGGCGCACTGGACGCGAAGGTGCGTGAAGACCTGCGTAAGTGGCTGCGTCGCCTGCACGACGAGGTGCACGTGACCACTGTTCTGGTCACCCACGACCAGCAGGAGGCGCTCGACGTCAGCGACCGGATCGCCGTGCTGAACAAGGGGCGCATCGAGCAGGTCGGTACCCCGGGCGATCTGTACGACCGACCGGCCAACGAGTTCGTGGCATCCTTCCTCGGCTCCACCGTCCGGCTGAACGGGGAGCTGGTCCGCCCGCACGACATCCGCATCGGCCGTAATCCCGAACTCGCGCTGCCGGCCGCGGATCAGTCGCTCGACACCGGCGTCATCAAGGCCACAGTCACGCGCGTGGTCCACCTCGGATTCGAGGTGCGGGTGGAGCTCGTCGCCGCGACCACCGGGGACGAGTTCCAGGCACAGATCACCCGTGGTGACGCCAACGCGCTCAATCTGCAACCGGGCGAGGCGATCTATGCCCGAGCGACCAAGGTTGCGGCGCTCAGCGACACCTGAGCTGAGCACGGCGGCGGCGCTGTCCCCGTCGAGTGGTGCACGCCGGGGCGTCGATCGTGCACGTCGGAGCGTTGAGTGTGCATGCCCGAGTGTTGAGTGTGCAAGGCCGGAATTGAACTGCGCACGGTGGACGGGATTTCGTCCACGGTGGACGGGCGAGTGCGCACGGTCGACGCGAAAGTGCGCACGGTCGACGGGGTTTCGTGCATGCTCGACGGGAAGGGAACAGGGGGACGGTGCGGTGGTGTGGCGGGACGGGGCGAGAGGCGCAGGTCAGCGGCTGGAGATCGACTGAGCGAAAGCGGTGGATCCAGCGGTCCGGCAATAGGAGTCGACGACGGCGTCGATCAAGGTGGGATGGGTTCCGATCGGGCCGGCGACGAGAGAGCCGGGCGCCAAACGGTCGAGGGCTGATTCGACGACCTCGGTCAACCGTCCGGCGGACAGGAAGTAGGGGCTCAGCGCGATGCGGTCGGCTCCTGCCTTGCGCAACCGGCGGATCGCGGCGTGCAGCGCGCTGCCGTCGGTACCCAGCCTGGTTGCGAAGACCACCTCGACGGGACGGTGCAGCAGCGTCGACAACTCGATGGCCCGCCGTCGAACCACCTTCTCCGCGACGGGATTCGACGACCCCACCGCGGTGACGACGGTGCCGTCATCGGGCCGGAGACCTGCTTCCCGCAACCGGTCGGCGAGCGCCTCGACGAGGCTGTGGCGGCCGACAACGTGGCCGGACCGCACCGGGTGACGGGCGTGTTCGGCGACGATGGCCGGCAGGTCGACGTCGCTGTGGTAACCCGGCGCGAGCAACAACGGCACGATGACGCACTCGCCGGCCATGGCGTCCAGGGCGTCACCGACCAACGGTTCGTCGAGATCGAGGAACGACAACCCGACGTCGACGCGGGGCAGCCGCGCCGACACCGCGGCGCGAACCCGGCGCGCGGTGTCGGCGAAGCGGGGATCACGACTGCCGTGGCCGACCAGCAGGAGTGGGGGAGTCACACCAGCTCTTTGAGATGCAACGGCGACACGGCGTCGCCGACCAGCCCGGCGCCCAACGTGTTACCGCCCTGCGGGTCGATGAGCAGGAAGCTGCCCGACTCCCGGTTCACCTGATAGTCGTCGGCCGCGATGGGCTCGGCGGTCTGGATGGAGATCCGACCGATCTGGTTGAGCTCCACCGTCTCCGGGGTATCGATCACCGACAGGTTCTGCTCATCGAACAGCACCTCGAGACCACCGACGATGGCCTGGGTGGTCTTGGTGCCGTGCTTGAGGAGTAGCCGGGCACCGGGACGCAGTGGCTTCTCGGCGAGCCAGCACACGGTCGCACTGAACTGCTGCACCGGCTCGGGGGCATCGGCGGCCGATGCGATGATGTCGCCGCGGGACACGTCGACATCCTCGGCGAGCAGCAGCGTCACGCTGCGTCCGGTGTGGGCGGTGGCGAGCTGACCATCGGCGGTGTCGATCTGACTGATCGTCGTGCGTGTACCCGAGGGCAGGATCACCACCTCGTCGCCCACCGACACGCGGCCGGCCGCGATCTGCCCGGCGTAGCCGCGGTAGTCGGGGAACTCCGTTGTGCGGGGCCGGATCACGTACTGCACCGGGAACCGCAGGCCCACCTCGCGGCGGTCGGTGACGTTCGGCACGGACTCGAGATGCTCGATGAGCGTAGGGCCGTCGTAGAACGGGGTCTTCTCGGAGCGGGTCGCGACGTTGTCGCCGTGCAGCGCCGACACCGGGATCGACGTCACCTGCTCGGCCGACCAGCCGAGAGTCCTTGTGATGTCTGCGAACTCGGCGGAGATCTCCGCGAAAACGGTGGCCGGGTCGTCGACGAGGTCGATCTTGTTGACGGCCAGCACGAGTTGCGGCACACCCAGCAGCGCCATCACCGCGGCGTGCCGCCGGGTCTGCGCCACGACGCCGTTGCGGGCGTCGACCAGCAGGATCACGAGCTGGGCGGTGGACGCACCCGAGACGGTGTTGCGGGTGTACTGCACGTGCCCGGGGGTGTCGGCGAGCACGAATGACCGTGCGGGCGTGGCGAAGTAGCGGTAGGCAACATCGATGGTGATGCCCTGTTCGCGCTCCGCGCGCAGGCCGTCGACGAGCAGCGACAGGTCGGGCCCCTGCAGGCCGCGATCCACCGATGCCTTCGTCACGGCGTCGATCTGGTCGGCGAGAACCGATTTCGTGTCGTAGAGCAGCCGGCCGACGAGGGTGGACTTGCCGTCGTCGACGCTGCCCGCGGTGGCGATGCGGAGCAGATCGGGGACGTGGGTCAGTGTTGCCATCAGAAATATCCTTCGCGCTTGCGGTCTTCCATCGCGGCCTCGGAGACTCGGTCGTCACCGCGGGTGGCGCCGCGCTCGGTCAGTCGGGATGCGGCGACCTCGGCGAGGACCGCCTCGTTGTCGGCGGCCTCGGACAGCACCGCGCCCGTCGACGACCCGTCGCCGACCGTGCGGTACCGGACCGAGAGTCGCTGCAGTTCTTCGCCGTCGCGGGGCCCACCCCAGACGCCGGGCGTCATCCACATGCCGTCGCGCTGGAACACGTCGCGTTCGTGCGCGTAGTAGATCGACGGCAGCAGTACCTGTTCGCGGGTGATGTAGCGCCACACGTCGAGTTCGGTCCAGTTCGACAGCGGGAACACGCGGACATGTTCGCCCGGGGCGTGGCGGCCGTTGTAAAGATTCCACAGTTCCGGCCGCTGTCGCTTCGGGTCCCATTGGCCGAAAGCATTGCGCAGCGAGAAGATCCGCTCCTTGGCGCGCGACCGCTCCTCGTCGCGGCGTCCACCGCCGAAGACCGCGTCGAAACGGTTCTCCGTGATCGCGTCGAGCAGCGGGATGGTCTGCAGCGGGTTGCGAACGCCGTCGGGGCGTTCGGTGAGCCGCCCGTCGGCGAGGTAGTCCTCGACCTTGGCGACATGCAGGCGCAGGTTGTACCGCTCGACGACCTGATCGCGGAACTCGAGGACCTCGGGCAGGTTGTGGCCGGTGTCCACATGCAACAGCGCGAACGGCAGGGGAGCAGGCCAGAAGGCCTTGAGCGCCACATGCAGCAGCAGGGTGGAGTCCTTGCCGCCAGAGAAGAGGATGACGGGACGTTCGAACTCGCCGGCGACCTCACGGAAGATGTGGATCGCCTCGGATTCGAGGGCGTCGAGGGTGGTGAAGTCGTCGACGGTCTCGAGGACGGCGTTGGCGGGGGTGTCGGCGATGGTCATGCGTGGAGCCCACATTCTGTCTTGGTGCGGCCGACCCAGCGGCCGCTGCGCGGATCGGATCCGGGTTCGGGTTTGGCGGTGCACGGTGCGCAGCCGATCGACGGGTAGCCCTCATCGACCAGTGGATTGACCAGCACACCGTTTGCGTCGATGTAGTCCTGCATCGTCTCGTCCGACCAGGCGGCGATCGGGTTGATCTTCACCAGCCCGAAACCCTCGTCGAAGGAGATGAGCGGCGCGTTGGCGCGCGTCGGTGCCTCCACACGGCGGATACCGGTCACCCAGGCGTCGTAGGACGCCAGACCGGCCTTGAGCGGGACGACCTTGCGCAGCCGACAGCATTCGCCGGGGTCGCGTGCGAAGAGGTTGCGGCCCAACAACTCGTCCTGTTCGGCGACGGTGTGCTCGGGCGTCAGATTCACGAGGTCGACCCCGTAGACCTGCTCGACGGCGTCGCGGGTGCCGATGGTCTCGGCGAAGTGATATCCGGTGTCGAGGAACAGGACCTTGACCGCGCCACCACCGAGCAGCTCACGGTAGACATGCTTGACCGCGAGATCCACCAGCGTGGCGTCTTGCATATTCGACGCGACGACGAAGTTGTCGCCGAAGGTTTCCGCGGTCCAGCGCAGCAGCTGCTCCGGGGTCGCGTCGGGTCCGAGATCGCGTGCGCCCTGCTCGGCGATCGCACGCAGTTCGTCGGTGCTGAAACGACGACCCGTCGCAGCGCCGGTGTCAGTGGACGCGCTCATCGCAGTGCCTCCTCGTCCGCACGAACGGCCCACTGCGCGAACCGTTCTCCTTCTTCCCGCTGATCCACGAAGTTGCGCACCACGCGGTCGATGTAGTCACCCAGTTCGGTCGAGGTGACCTTGTGCTGACGCAGCTTCCGGCCGAAGGCGGAGTCCTGGCCGAGGCTTCCGCCGAGGTGGACCTGGAAACCCTCGGTCTGACCGCCGTTGCCGTCCTCCACGAGCTGTCCCTTGAACCCGATGTCGGCGATCTGCGATCGTGCGCACGAGTTGGGGCAGCCGTTGATGTTGACGGTGATCGGCACGTCGAGGCGCGAGTTGATGTCGGCCAACCGCTCCTCGAGTTCGGGCACCAGCCGCTGTGACCGCTTGCGGGTTTCGGTGAACGAGAGCTTGCAGAACTCGATGCCGCTGCACGCCATCAGGTTCCGACGCCAGTTGGATGCGCGGGCACTCAGACCCAGCTTCGCGAGTTCGCCGATCAGCTGCTCGATCTTGTCGTCGGCCACGTCGAGTACGACCAGCTTCTGATACGGCGTGAACCGGATTCGGTCCGATCCCGCGCGTTCGGCGGCATCGGCGACCGCGGTCAGGATGGTGCCGGAGACGCGGCCGGCGATCGCGGCGAAACCTACCGAGTTCAACCCGTTCTTCAGTTTCTGCACGCCGACGTGGTCGCGCGGCGCGGTGAGCGGCTCGGGGGCCGGACCGTCGATGAGCTTGCGTTCGAGATACTCGTCCTCGAGGACCTGGCGGAACTTCTCGATGCCCCAGTCCTTGACGAGAAACTTGAGACGGGCCTTGGTGCGCAGTCGGCGGTAGCCGTAGTCGCGAAAGATGGCGAGCACGCCCTCCCACACGTCGGGCACCTCGTGCAGCGGGACCCACACACCGACGCGTTGGGCCAGCATCGGGTTCGTGGACAGGCCGCCGCCGACCCACAGGTCGAGGCCGGGCCCGTACTCGGGGTGGTTGACCCCGATGAACGCCACGTCGTTGATCTCGTGGGCGACATCCTGCAGACCCGAGATCGCGGTCTTGAACTTCCGCGGCAGGTTCGAGTATTTCGGATCACCGATGTAGCGGCGCACGATCTCGTCGATCGCGGGAGTCGGATCGAGCACCTCGTCGACGGCTTCACCGGCGAGCGGGGAACCGAGGACGACGCGGGGGCAGTCACCGCACGCCTCGGTGGTGTGCAGACCCACTCCTTCGAGACGATCCCAGATGGTGGGGACGTCCTCGATGCGAATCCAGTGGTACTGGACGTTCTCCCGGTCCGAGAGGTCGGCGGTGTCGCGGGCGAACTCGGTGGAGATCTCACCGATGGTGCGGAGCTGCGCGACGTTCAGTGCGCCGGCGTCGCAGCGCACCCGCATCATGAAGTGACTGTCCTCGAGGATGTCGATGTTCTCATCCCCGGTCCAGGTGCCGTCAAAGCCCTCTTTGCGCTGGGTGTAGAGGCCCCACCAGCGCATCCGGCCACGCAGATCCTGCTTGTCGATGGAATCGAACCCCTGCTTGGCGTAGATGTTCTCGATGCGGGCCCGAACGTTGAGGGGGTTGTCGTCCTTCTTGATCTGCTCGTTGGCGTTGAGCGGCTCGCGATAGCCGAGCTTCCACTGGCCCTCGGCCCGGCGCTTGGCGGGGCGAGCCTTGCGGGCGGGTCGCTCGCTACCACCCGCCGCCCGACGGCCCGGAGTGGCGGGTCGGTCGGAATCGGACGAGGGCACGGAAAGGTCGTCGGTGATTGACGTCATGAAGTCTCCTGAGCCGACGCGGGCGCGCGTCAGCGATCACGGTGCAGTGGGCTGGAAACGTGCCGGCATACCCGCCGGGGGCGGGAACTCCTCAGGGCCAAACCGTCATCTGGGGACGGCGGAGCACGTCGTCAGAGACGACAGAATGCGCTGCAGACGCGCTTGAAATCGATGTGGCGTCGCGCGGCGAGCCACACCCCTGGGGAAGTCACGCGGTACATAGTGCCATGCTTACCGTCGCCGCGTCTACTTGCGAATACTTTAATTCACGATGAGGCAAACTCGCCGGAAGGTTCCATCTGCCGCGGATATCGGCGCTCGTGCAGGCCGGGGAGGTGATGGTGTCCCATTCGTCCGGGCGCATGATGGAGGCGTGACATCGGTATCACCGGAGCAGGCCTCCGAGGCGCCCGAACCCGCCGTGCCCACCGATGTGCCGATCGGTGAGCAGATCCGGCAGGCGGCGCAGAGGTCTGCGACGAGCGCCTTCGGCCTGTACATCCACGTGCCGTTCTGCGCGACCCGCTGCGGTTACTGCGACTTCAACACCTACACGGCCGGTGAACTCGGGTCGGCGGCGTCGCCGCAGTCCTGGCATGTCGCGGTGGGTCGCGAACTCGATCGCGCGGCCGAGCTGGTGGGGCCGCGTGCCGTGTCCACGATCTTCGTCGGCGGCGGCACACCGTCGTTGCTCGGCGCCGACGGTCTCGGTCGGGTGCTCGACGACGTGCGGGCGCGGTTCGCGCTCGCCGACGATGCGGAGGTGACGACCGAGTCCAATCCGGAGTCGACATCGCCGGAATTCTTCGCCGGGATCCGGGAGGCGGGCTACACCCGGGTCTCGCTCGGGATGCAGTCGGCGGCGCCGCATGTGCTGGCGACTCTGGACCGCACGCACACCCCGGGCCGGGCCAAAGCGGCGGCGCGGGAGGCGTCGGAGGCGGGGTTCGACCACATCAACCTCGACCTCATCTACGGCACGCCGGGAGAGAGCGACGACGATCTGCACCGTTCCCTCGATGCCGTCCTCGACACGCCCGTCGATCATGTGTCGGCGTATGCGCTCATCGTCGAGGACGGGACGGCACTCGCGCGCCGCATCCGCCGTGGCGAGCTACCGGCCCCCGACGACGACGTACTCGCACGGCGCTATCAGATCCTCGACGCGCGGCTCCGCGCCGCCGGCCTCGAGTGGTACGAGGTGTCCAACTGGGCGCGCTCACCGGCCGCGCAGTGTCGGCACAACCTCGCCTACTGGTATTCCACCGACTGGTGGGGGATCGGGCCGGGTGCACACTCCCACGTGCACGGGGTGCGTTGGTGGAACGTGAAACACCCGGCCCGCCATGCCAACTCGTTGGAGGCCGGAGATCTGCCGATCGCCGGACACGAGATTCTCACCGACGTCGACCGGCACACCGAGACGGTGATGCTGCGACTGCGGTGCCGCGACGGACTGCCGGAGACCGAACTCGACGACGCCGAACGCGCGACCGCCGCGCGGTTCGTCGTCGATGGATTGCTGGCGGCGTCCGACGGCCGACTGGTCTTGACCGACCGGGGACGGCTCCTCGCCGACGGTGTCGTCCGCGACATCCTCACCGCGAGCTGACTTTCGCGGAGGTCGTGCCGGCCACGGTTCGTCGGAGGTCGTTGCCTGAACGCGTGCCGCAACTGCGAAACTGACACCTATGACTGCGCGGCGCAACGACGACCCGGCCGACGAACTCCCTTCGTTGGCCGGTGTCCCGGCGGACAAGTTCAAGCCACTGACGGCCCGGGGCGAACGCACCCGCGCGGCCCTGGTCACGGCAGCCCGCACGGTGTTCGAGCGCGACGGATTCGCCGACTCCCGGCTGACCGACATCACCGCCGAGGCGGCCTGCTCAATCGGCACCTTCTACACCTACTTCCAGAGCAAGGAAGAGATCCTCGATGCGGTGTTCGCACAGGCGCACGAGGACATGCTGCATCCGGGTTTCCCGCATGTCGCCTCCGACGACGACCCGGTCGCGGTACTCGAGGCCGCCAACCGCGCCTACTTCGAGGCCTACAAACGCAACGCGCGGCTGCGGCTGGTGCTCGAGCAGGTGACGGGAAACAGCCGCGAGTTCCGCGAGAGGCGCCGGCAGCGCAGCCTTGCCTTCGCCGAACGCAACGCCCGCCAGATCAGACGGTTGCAGGAGCGCGGGCTGGCCGACACCGACCTCGACGCCATGCAGGCGGCGCGAGCGCTCTCGGGAATGGTGTCACGGATGGCCTACCAGGCCTTCGCGCTCGGCGACGATGCCGACATGGATGAGCTGGTGTTCACCGCAACCAGGTTGTGGGCCAACGCCATCGGGTTACTTCCGAACACGGCGGTCACCCGCGGCCAGGGGTGACCCCCGACCGCGGGTGAGTCCGCTCGCCGGCTTCGCCGACGCCTCGTCGCGGCGAGCTTAGTTGAGGGTGCGTTCAAGTTCAAGGGTGTGGCCGACTGGCTCGACGCGCCGGGTGTGGCGGGATCTGAGAATATGCGCCGAAGTGATTGACATCACGAGGAATGTCCGGCCATAGTGGCTCCAGAACATGAACGTGAGCTCAAGTTCGGTCGGGACCCCTTTCCCAGAACACACCCCAGGAGTGATCCGTGGCCACACCTTCCGTGCGTTCCGCGCGAGACCGAAACCAACTCGACGAAGGGCAACGCACACATCGGCGCGCCCATCGCAAATTGCAGGCGGCCGGGCTGATCGGCAGTTCGATCGAGTGGTACGACTTCTTCGTCTACGGAACCGCCGCAGCCCTGGTTTTTCCGCACGTCTTCTTCCCGCACTCCTCGGCGCTGATGGCAACCCTGTTGTCGTTCAGCACCTTCTGGGCGGGCTTCGTCGCCCGCCCGCTCGGTGGACTCATCGCCGGCCACTACGGGGACAAGTACGGCCGCAAGCCCGCCGTCGTCGTCAGCCTGTTCCTGATGGGCGCAGCGACATTCGCGATCGGTTGCCTCCCGAGCGCCGCGGCCGTCGGTGTCGTGGCCCCGATCCTGCTGGTGCTGCTGCGGTTCCTGCAAGGCCTGGCATGCGGTGGACAATGGGGCGGAATCGTGTTGTTGCTCACCGAATCCGCGGACCCGAAGAGACGCGGCTTCTCCGGCACGTTCGGTCAGATGGGCGTCTCGTTCGGCGTGCTTCTCGGCAATCTCATCTTCCTCGGTACGAGTTCGGCGGTGACCAACGAGGCGTTCCTGTCGTGGGGATGGCGAATCCCGTTCTTGCTCAGCGCACTACTGTTCCCGGTCGTCTATTACATTCAGACCAAGGTCGAGGACAGCCCGGAGTTCTCCGAACTCCAGCAGGAGGCCGAACGGGGCCGGGAGGTCGTGGCGCAGGCGCCGCTCTGGGAGGCGATCAAGGGTCACTGGCGGACGATCCTGCTCGGCTGCGGTCTGCTCGCGGCGACCAACGCGCTGTTCTACATCTCGATCGCGGGTGTGCTGACCTATGCGACCACCGCTTTGGACATGAATCGCAACAGCCTGCTGGCGATGTCGATGATCTCCTGCCTCGTCACCGTGCCCGTCACCGCCGCGTCCGGCGCGATCTCCGACCGGATCGGACGCCGACCGCTGATCATCGTCGGTGGTCTGGCCATCGTGGCCTGGGCATTCCCATACTTCTGGCTGGTGAACACGGCCAATGTCGGGCTGTTCCTCGTGGCGGTGACGGTGGGTGGCATCTTCCAGTCCATGACCTACGGGCCCATCGCGGCGTTCATGGGTGAGCTGTTCGAGCCGAATGTGCGCTATTCGGGCGCGTCGCTGGCCTACCAGTTGGCAGCCATCACCGTCAGCGGCGCCACCCCGTTCATCATGACGGCGCTGATCGCCCGGACCGGCACGACGACCCTGGTCGCGCTGTTCGTCGCGCTGATGGGCCTGATCACGTGCGCGTCGGCGTGGCGTCTGCGCGAGACCAATCCCGCCGAGGTGCGCAACGATCCGCTGGCCCCGCCCGGGGCGCTGCAGCCGGTGTGACATGGGAGGAACGTTCGGCCGTCCCGGTCGTCGTCGGGGTGCGCACACCGTCCCGGTTCCCAGTGCTCAATACCGGGTCGGGCGAGGTCCACCCACCCCTAGCTTCGCTGGGGTCTCATGACACAGGGATGATCGAGACTGAAGAATGACCGTCTGTCCCTCGGAGGTGGAGTCGTTGCGAGTTCTGGTCGCCAACCGCGGGGAGATCGCGCTGCGGATCATCCGCACAGCCGACGAACTCGGCTTCGACACCGTCGCGGTCTACGCCGCCGACGACGCGGCTGCGGCACACGTCGACGCCGCGAGCACCGCCGTCGCACTGGACGGCTCGGGGCCCGCCGCCTATCTGAACCGCTCCGCGATCGTCGACGCGGCAGTGGCCACCGGCGCCGATCTCGTCCATCCGGGCTACGGATTCCTCAGCGAGGACCCCGAGTTCGCTTGGCGGTGCCGGGACGCCGGGCTGGCTTTCGTCGGTCCGGACGCGGCGTTGTTGCGGCTGTTCGGCGACAAGTCCTCCGCCCGTGCGGCCGCCGTGGCGGCGGGGATTGCGGTGCTCGACGCCACCGAGGGCGGCGTCGAGGAAGGAGACGTCGCCTCCTTCCTCGACGCCCATCCCGACGGGATCATGCTCAAGGCGGTCGCCGGCGGCGGTGGCCGGGGTATGCGGGCGGTGTACCACGTGGACGAAGTCCCGGTGGCCTATCGCAGCTGCGTCGCGGAGGCCGAAGCCGGCTTCGGCAACGGCGCGCTGTTCGCGGAGTCGTTGTGCTCCGGGGCCCGGCATGTCGAGGTGCAGGTGGTCGCGGCGCCCGACCGCGACGGATCGCCCCGCGCGCTCGCGGTTGGGGACCGGGACTGCAGCGTGCAACGCCGTCGCCAGAAGCTGATCGAGGTGGCGCCGGCCCCGCACCTCGACAACCTCCGGTCGGATCTGCACCGCGCGGCGGTCCGCCTGTGCGCGGACCACGCCTACCGGGGACTGGCCACTGTGGAGTTCCTCGTCACCGGTGACGATTTCGTCTTCCTCGAGGTCAACCCGCGGATTCAGGTCGAACACACCGTCACCGAGGAGGTCACCGGTGTCGACCTCGTCGAGGTGGGACTGCGCATCGCGCAGGGTGCCTCACTGGCCGAACTCCCACTGCCACACGGTGTCGCGGCGTCGTCCGGGGAGGTCACGGGGGCGCCGTCGCCGGCACGTGGCATCGCGATCCAGGCCCGGGTGAACACCGAGACGGTGACGGCCGACGGCACGACCGTCCCGGCAACCGGGACGCTCACCACGTTCTCCCCACCCACCGGTCCCGGTGTCCGCGTCGACACCCACGGCCGACCCGCGACGGTGATCGGGTCTCGCTACGACAGTCTGCTGGCCAAGGTCATCACCCACACGCGCAGTGCCGATTTCGCGGCCGCCTGCCGGAAGGCGGAGACCGCACTCGCCGAGTTCGTCGTCGAGGGCGTGCACACGAACATCGCTCTGCTGCGAGCGGTGCTGTCCGATGATCGGCTCACCGGAGCGCCGGTCAGCACCTCCTACCTCGACGAGCACCTTGCCGATCTGCTCTCGACCGCGGCGGCACTGGTGCCGAACGGATCCGCGCACGGCGACGACGATCCGAGTGCGCCGACCGATTCCGACGTGGATGTGCGCATCGACGACGGCGAGGAGGTGATCCGTGCGGGACTGACCGGCGTCGTGGTCGAGGTGTCGACGGCCGGGAGTGTGGTGCCCGCGGGTGCGCCGCTGCTGGTCCTCGAGGCGATGAAGATGCAGCACGTCCTCGCGGCGGAACGCTCCTCGATCGTGGTGCGCAGCCTGGTCGAGGTGGGCGCACCGGTGAACGCGGGCGATCCGTTGGCCGTCGTGTGCCCCGGTGACGGAATCGAGTCCGATGCCGCGGTAGGCGATGTCGACCCCGAGTACATCCGAGCAGACCTCTCCGAGGTGCTGTCACGGCAGGCGAAGACGCTCGACGCCGCGCGGCCGGAGGCGGTCGCGCGACGCCATCGCATCGGCCGCAGGACCGCGCGGGAGAACATCGATGATCTCGTCGACGACGGGAGCCTCACCGAGTACGGCGCACTCGCGGTGGCGGCGCAGCGCACTCGTCGCAGCGAGCAGGATCTCATCGACAACACACCCGCCGACGGGTTGATCGCCGGTGTCGCCACCGTCGACGCCGACGTGTTCGGGTCGGATGCCGCCACGACCGGCGTCATCTCCTACGACTACACCGTGTTGGCCGGTACGCAGGGAATGCGCAACCACGTCAAGACCGACCGGATCCTGGAGGTGGTGCGGCGCAAGCGGATACCGCTGGTGTTGTTCGCCGAAGGCGGCGGTGGCCGACCGGGCGACACCGACGCCAACGGCGCCGCCGGCCTGGAACTGAACACCTTCCGGGCGATGGCGGGCCTGCAGGGAGTCGTGCCGACCGTCGCGATCGTCTCGGGTCGTTGTTTCGCCGGCAACGCGGCCCTGGCCGGTGTGTGTGACGTCCTGATCGCGACCCCCGACGCCACCGTCGGCATGGGCGGACCGGCGATGATCGAGGGCGGGGGGCTCGGGCGGCACCGGCCCGAGGAGGTCGGGCCGATCGGCGTCCAGGTGCCCAACGGCGTCGTGCACCTCGTCGCCGACGACGAGGCAGCCGCCGTCCGGCTCGCGCGACAATACCTGTCCTACTTCCGGGGAGATCTCGTCGACTGGACGGCCCCGGACGCCCGCCGAGCACGACATGTGGTGCCGGAGAACCGGCTACGGGCCTTCGATGTGCGCGATGCGGTGGCCGCGATCGCCGACGTCGACTCGGTCCTCGAACTGCGGCGCGGCTACGGCACCGGGATGGTGACCGCGCTGATCCGTGTCGAGGGTGCGGCGTTCGGGGTGCTCGCCAACTCCAGCCTGCACCTCGGCGGCGCGATCGACGCGGAGGCGGCCGACAAGGCGGCCGACTTCCTGACGATGTGTGAGGCGCATCGGATGCCGGTGCTCACGCTCTGCGACACACCGGGATTCATGGTAGGGCCCGAGTCCGAGGAGCAGGCCACCGTCCGCAGGTTCGGCAAGATGTTCGTCGCCGGCGCCCGCCTCACGGTGCCGTTCGGGATGATCATCCTGCGCAAGGCCTACGGACTCGGCGCGATGGCCATGGGCGGCGGTTCCTTCCACGCTCCGGAGTTCACCGTGGCCTGGCCGACCGGCGAAATCGGTCCGATGGGTCTCGAGGGTTCGGTACGGCTCGGCTACCGCAAGGAACTCGAGGCCATCGACGATGCGGCACAACGCGACGCGCTGTTCCGTGACCTCGTGGCGCAGGCCTACGACAAGGGCAAGGCGCTGCATGCGGGGACCACCTTCGAACTCGACGACGTCATCGACCCCGCTCGGACCCGCGACTGGATACGGCAACTCAGGCGCGGCCCCCAAGTAGGACCTCGGTGGCTGCGCGAGTGACGTTCTGTCGGCGGTGCCGCGCCTGAGAGTTCCTCTGCCGGTCACATGGCGAGGACGAGTTTCCCGGTGTTCGCGCCGTCGAACAGCATGTTGAGCGTGGTGCCGAACGCCTCGATACCGCCGGTCTCGATCTGCTCGCGGGTGATGAGGTCGCCACGCCGAATCCAGTTGCCCAACGCGGCCTGCGCCTCGGGGAAGCGCTTGAGATAGTCGAAGATGATGAAGCCCGTCATCGAAGACCGGTTGACCAGCAGGGAGAGGTATCGCGACGGGCCGGGTGGCGGTGTGGTGGCGTTGTAGCCGGAGATGGCGCCGCACAACACGACCCGGGCGTGGGTGCGCAACACGGCGAGCGCCGAGTTGAGGATGTCGCCGCCGACGTTGTCGAAGTAGACGTCGATGCCCTCGGGTGCGGCCTCGTGCAGGGCCCGTCCCACCGAGCCCGCGCGGTAGTCGATGGTCGCGTCGAAGCCGAGTTCCTCGGTGAGCCATGAGCATTTCTCGGGGCCGCCGGCGATGCCGATGACCCGACACCCCATCAGCGAAGCGATCTGGCCGGCGATGGAACCGACCGCACCCGCCGCACCCGAGATCAACACGGTGTCGCCGGGTTTCGTGCGTCCGACGTCGGTGATCCCGAAGTATGCGGTCATGCCGGGAAAGCCCAGCGCACCAAGCCATGTCGGTGCCGGTGCCAGATCGGTGTCGACGAGCGTGACGAGCCGGCCGTCCGACAGCGCGTACTCGCAGGCACCGAACATCCCGGCGACGGTCGCGCCCACCGGGTAGCTGTCGTGCTGCGACGCACAGACCGTGCCCACCGCGTGGGCGCGCATCACCTCGCCGATCCCGACCGGCGGGATGTAGGACGGCACGTCGTTGAGCCAGCCACGCATCGCCGGGTCGAGCGACACGTACTGAATCCGCACCACGAACTCCCCGGTGCCCGGTTCCGGGATCGGTTCGGTGGTGATCTCCCAGGTGGTGTCGTCGATCCGGCCGACCGGGCGCTTGGCCAGTCGGAGCTGTCGGTTCTGCGCGGTCATGCGGTGGCCTCCTGTGTTTCGGTGCGATCGATTGCGTGTTCGAGGATCCCTGGGTACCGACGGTCGTTCAGGATTCGGCGACGATGCGTCCGAGCGAGTCCGCGACCATCACCGGCTTGTCGGAGCCTTCGAGTTCCAGCACCTGGCGGGTGGTCACCTGAATACCACCGGGAACCGGGTCGGCGGCCACCACGGTCAAACGCATGCGGACGCGCGATCCCACCGGGACCGGGGCGGGGAAGCGGACCTTGTCGTAGCCGTAGTTGAGCGCGTGGGCGAAACCGTCGAAGGCGAGCAGCTGTCCGGACAGGTAGGGGCCGAGCGACAGGCTCAGCAGTCCGTGCGCGATGGTCCCGCCCAGCGGGCTCGCGGCCGCCCGGACCGGGTCGATGTGAATCCACTGGTGGTCGTCGGTGGCGTCGGCGAAGGCGTCCACCCGTGCCTGGGAGACCTCGTACCACGGGGTCGGGCCGAGTTCCCGGCCGACGAGTGCGGCGAGGTCGTCGGCGGTGGTCGGGCGGGCGGGAACGATCGTCGTGTCCATGGGTCTCCCTATCGATCGGATGCGCTCCGGGCGCGTGTCGGGTTTCGGCACATATCCCCAGTTGAATATGAACCCGGCTTCAACTATACATGGTGTGAGAGCTGGATCACCTCACACTACTGAATCACGGCGAAGTCCCCGGCCACCGGCCGCGGCTGAGAGTGGCAGTGGCGGTGAGGCTTTCAGTCAAACGATCCCGTCGACGCGGGGTGCGCCGCGCAGCGGTGACCGCGGAAAGGAGTCCAGACGACATGACCTCGCTCGACCTGACGGGGAGGGTCGCGATCGTGGCCGGCGCCTCACGGGGCATCGGGCTCGCCGCGGCGCGAGCGCTGGCCGAAGCGGGTGCCGATGTGGTTCTCACCTCACGCAAGCAGGACGCGGCCGACGCCGCGGCCGCCGAGATCGGAGGGAGCGCGCTGGGCATTGCGGCCCATTCCGCCGACGAGGACCAGGCCCGGCGCTGCCTCGAGCGAACCCTCGAGCGGTTCGGTCGGCTCGACATCCTCGTCAACAACGCCGGGACCAACCCCGCGTATGGTCCGCTCATCGCCCAAGACCACGGCCGCTTCGTCAAGACGATGGACGTGAACCTCTGGGCGCCATTGATGTGGACCGGACTGGCGACCGAGATGTGGCTGCGCGACCACGGGGGCACCGTGATCAACACCGCCTCGATCGGCGGGTTGTCCCATGAGGCGAACATCGGCCTCTACAACACGTCGAAGGCCGCCCTCATCTACCTGACCACCCAACTCGCCCTGGAACTCTCACCGACCATCCGCGTCAACGCCGTCGCGCCCGGGGTCGTCCGCACCCGGCTGGCGGAGGCGCTGTGGAAGGACCACGAGGCGCAGGTCGCCGCCGCCACGGCCCTGGCGCGCATCGGTGAACCCGTCGACATCGCGAACGCGGTGGTGTTCCTCGCCTCGGACGCGTCGTCGTGGATGACCGGCGAGATCCTGGTGGTCGACGGCGGTCAACGGCACGGCGACGTCCGTCCCTTCCGCCTCGCCCCTGAAAGGACTGATCCATGATCGCACGATGCGATGCGACACAGGAGGATTCATGACCGACGATGACGCTGTCAGCGCGGATCTGGCGGGCCGCGTGCGAAGACTGCTGGGCGACAACGACCCGGCGACCACATCGGCGAAGCAGTTCCTGGGGGCCCGGTTCGACGCCGGCCTCGCCTGGGTCCATTTCCCGGTCGGCCATGGCGGACTGGGCCTGCCCCAGACCGCGCAGTCGGTGGTCGACGACGCCCTCGACGCCGCGGGTGCACCGGGACCGGCGCGGAGCCGCAACGGCATCGGGCTGGGCATGGCGGCGCCGACCATCGCGGCGCTGGGGACCGAGGACCAGCGCACCCGGTTTCTGCGGCCGCTCTACACCGGAGAGCACATCTACTGCCAGTTGTTCAGCGAACCCGGCGCGGGCTCTGACCTCGCGGCGCTCGCCACCCGCGCGGTCCGCGACGGCGACGACTGGGTGGTCAACGGGCAGAAGGTGTGGACATCGGGCGCCCACAACGCGCAGCGTGCGATCCTCGTCGCGCGCACTGACCCGGATGTGCCCAAACACGCCGGCCTGACGTATTTCATCGTCGACATGAGCGATCCGGGCATCGACATCCGGCCGCTGCGACAGATCACCGGGGAGGCGGAGTTCAACGAGGTCTTCCTCACCGACGTGCGTGTGCCCGACGCCAACCGGATCGGTGAAATCGGCAACGGTTGGCGCGTGGCCACCACCACCCTGAACAACGAACGCCTCGCCATCGGGTCGGGTGCGCCCCGCGAGGGCGGCATGATCGGCAAGGTCGCCGCACTCTGGCGGCAGCGGCCGGACATCCGGGACCCCGCGGTGCACGACCGGCTCATGCAGCTGTGGGTCGACGCCGAGGTGACCCGGCTGACCGGCGAACGGCTGCGGCAGCAGTTGGCCGCGGGACAGCCGGGACCGGAGGGCTCGGCGATGAAACTGGCCTTCGCCCGTCAGGCCCAGGAGATCTCGGGTTTCGAACTCGAGCTCGTCGGCGAGGAGGGGCTGCGCTACGACGACTGGACGCTGCGGCGTCCGGAGTCGGTGGACTTCACCGGACGCGAACCCGGATATCGCTATCTGCGCGCCAAGGGCAATTCGATCGAGGGCGGCACCTCGGAGATCCTCCGCAACGTCGTCGCCGAACGTGTGCTCGGCCTGCCGGCCGAACACCGTGTGGACACCAAGATCCCCTGGAAGGAGTTGCGCGGATGAGTGGTTCGCCCGACCTGCTCTACACCGACACCGAGATCGCGCTGCGCGAGTCCGTGCGGCGCCTGCTGCGCGATCGGCTGCCGCTCGAGACCGTGGCCCGGGCCTACGACGCCGCGCCCCCGGATTTCGGCGACGTCTGGAGGACGATGGCCGGCGAGCTCGGCGTCGCGGGCCTGCTGATCCCCGAATCGCTCGGCGGTGCCGGCGCTTCGGCGCGGGAGGCGGCCGTCGTCGCAGAGGAGGTCGGTCGTGCGGTGGCGCCCGTCCCGTTCCTGACCAGCGCGGTCCTCGCGACGACGGCCCTGCTGCACGCGGGGGAGAGTACGACCCTGACTCACCTGGCCGAGGGCGCGACGACCGCGGCGCTGGCCGTGCCGCTGTCGACCGCACCCGACACCACGCCGACCGGCGTGACCGCCGCCGGCGGGGTGCTGCGCGGACGGGTCACCTCCGTCGCCGGTGCGGCCGAGTCCGGGGTCCTGGTGGTGCCCGCGATCGGTGTCGACGGCCTCGAACTGTATCTCGTCGACTCGGCTGCGCCGGGTCTGACCATCACCCCTGTCCTGGCCCTCGACATGACCCGTCCCCTCGCCGACATCACCATCGACGGCGTCGCGGGCCGACGCGTGGATTGTCCCGACGCGGCCGCCGCGGTGGCCGCCGCATTGACCGTCGGTGCGGCCGTCCTCGCCGCCGAACAGGCCGGGGTCGCAGCGTGGTGTCTGGACACCACGCTCGCCTACGTCAAACAACGCAGGCAGTTCGGTCGCGAGATCGGGTCGTACCAGGCCATCAAGCATCGCCTCGCCGACCTGTGGCTGCAGGTCGGCTCGGCCACCGCGGCGGCCCGCTACGCCGCCGACACCGCCGCCCGCGACGACGCGGACGCGCCGGTCGCCGCGGCCATCGCGGCGTCCTACTGCGGTGACGCCGCCGTCAAGGCCGCCGAGGAATGCATCCAGTTGCACGGCGGAATCGGCATGACCTGGGAGTACCCCGCCCACCTGTACCTCAAGCGGGCCAAGAGCGATCAACTCGCACTCGGCACCGGTGCCCGTCATCGGCGCATCCTCGCCGACCTGATCGATCTGCCCACCACCTGAGGAGGAGAAACCACATGAAAGCGTGGCGAGTCAACGAACTCGGCGAAGGCCGGGACGTGCTGTCGCTGGAAGAGGTCGACGATCCGGTCGCGGGCACCGGCCAGGTCCTGGTGAAGGTGCTGGCCGCTCCGGCGAACTTCCCCGATGTGCTCCTGTGCCGGGGCGAGTACCAGATCAAGCCGCCGCTGCCGTTCACCCCGGGCGTGGAACTGTGCGGAGTGGTGGTCGCGACCGGGGACGGTGTCACCCGGGCGGCGGTGGGCGACCGTGTCGTCGGCACCCCGGTGCTGCCGGGCGGTTCGTTCGCCGAGTTCGCGGTGATGGACCAGGCCAACGTGTTCGCCGCGCCCGCATCGCTCGACGACGCGGAGGCGGCGGCGCTGACGATCGGCTATCAGACGGCCTGGTTCGCCCTGCACCGTCGCACCCGCCTGGCAGCGGGAGACCACCTGCTCGTCCACGCCGCCGCGGGCGGCGTCGGCAGCGCCGCCGTACAACTCGGCAAGGCCGCCGGCGCCACGGTCGTCGGCGTCGTCGGTGGTCCCGAGAAAGTCCGGTACGCAACCGAACTCGGCGCCGACCTGGTCATCGACCGGCATACCGAGGATTTCGTCGCGGCGGTCAGGGAGTTCACCGGCGGGCACGGCGCCGACATCGTGTTCGACCCGGTCGGCGGTGAGGCCTACGCCGGCTCCACGAAATGCATCGCGTTCGAGGGCCGCATCGTCGTGGTCGGATTCGCCGGCGGCACGATCCCGCATCCCGGACTCAACCACGCCCTCATCAAGAACTACTCGATCGTCGGATTGCACTGGGGCCTCTACCAGTCGAAGAACCCGGCGGTGATCGACGACTGTCACCGCGAACTGACCCGCCTCGCCGACGAGGGTCTGCTGCGCCCGCTGATCGGTGAGCGACTCGGCTTCGCCGACGTCGCGGACGGGATCGGCCGGCTCGGCGACGGTTCGACGGTCGGCCGCCTCGTCTTCGCACCCTGACCACTCGACACCGACCCCGAACCGGTCAGGGACGTGACGGCGGACCGGGCCGCGGCGGCGGCACGGTCCACCCGGTACTGAGCGGGCCCCGACGATGTGCACCCCCACCCACGACGGGGGTGCGGCGCGGTGTCGGGGTGTCGGCCGAGGCGAGCTGATCCTCCACGGTGGCGGTGCCCGGCCCGAGCTCGAACGAATCGAGGTCGAGCATCCGGGCGTGGATGATGTGCCGATTACGCAGCGCCGACCGGACCGCGCGATGCAGGCCATCCTCGAGGTAGAGATCCCCGCGCCACCGCACCACATGGGAGAAGAGGTCACCGTAGAAGGTGGAGTCCTCGCTGAGCAGTTTGTCGAGGGCCAGCACCGTCGTCACCGTCGTCAGCTCGTCGAGCCGGAACTGGCGGGGCGGGATCTTCGCCCAGCCACGCGCCGACAGACCGTGCTCGGGGTAGGGCCTGCCCTCTCGCACACCCTTGAAGATCATCCGGCACTTCCTGAGCATCGACCGCCCGGTGGCGCACCGGCGACCTCGGGCGCGACCCCGGGTCGAGCGAGATACGCGCAACGGTTCGTAAGATGGACGTCACCTACTGTATTGCAGAGTCCGCGGATCGGGAGGTGTCACGTGTCCACTACCGACGATCGACGATTCGAGATCCTGCGCGCCATCGTGACCGACTTCGTGGACACCCAGGAGCCGATCGGGTCCAAGGCGCTGGTGGAACGGCATCAGCTCGGCGTCTCGAGCGCCACCGTGCGCAACGACATGGCGGTGCTGGAGGCGGAGGGATACATCGCCCAACCGCACACCAGTTCCGGGCGGGTGCCGACGGACAAGGGCTACCGGATGTTCGTCGACCGCATCAGCGAGATCAAGCCGCTGTCGGCCGCCGAGCGGCGGGCGATCCTGTCCGTGCTCGACTCCGGTGTCGACCTCGACGACGTGCTGCGGCGCTCGGTGAAACTGCTGGCCCAGCTGACCCGGCAGGTCGCGGTCATCCAGTATCCGGTGCTGTCCACGGCCACCGTCCGTCACCTCGAGGTCGTCTCTTTGTCCCCGTCGCGTCTGCTGCTGGTGGTGATCACCGACACCGGACGGGTCGAGCAGCGCATGGTGGCCCTCGGCGAGGACCTCGCCGAGGAGGACTACGTCCGGCTACGCGACATGTTCTCCGCGGCACTGCACGGTAAGCGCCTGGAAGCGGCGTCGGCGGCGGTCGCCGAACTGGCCAACGAGGCGCCCGACGACATCCGCGACGCCGTCATCAACGTCGCGACGGTCCTGGTGGAGACCCTCGTCGAACGTGGCGACGACCGGCTGGTGCTCGGCGGGACCTCGAACCTCGCACGGTCGGCGGCCGACTTCGCACCGGTGGCCGGCGGGATGGACTCGGTCCTCGACGCGCTCGAGGAACAGGTCGTGGTGCTCAAACTGCTCGCCACCACCCAGCGGATGGGACGGGTCACCGTGCAGATCGGAGAGGAGACCCGCACCGAGAACCTGCGTGGCACCTCGGTGGTGTCGACAGGGTACGGTGCTTCGGGCACGGTGTTCGGCAGCGTCGGCGTGGTGGGTCCCACACGCATGGACTATCCGGGAACAATCGCGTCCGTCGCAGCCGTTGCCAAGTACGTTGGTGAGGTCTTGGCCGATCGATGACCAGCGCGACCGCGTAATGCGGCGACGCGCCGACGGGGCCGGCGACGACCAGCGCCGGGCAGAGCAAGTGTGAGACGACAGGACCGAGACGACCGTGGCACGTGACTACTACGGAATCCTGGGTGTGGCCAAGGGAGCCACCGACCAGGAGATCAAGCGCGCCTACCGCAAGAAGGCGCGTGAACTGCACCCCGATGTGAATCCAGGGCAGGAAGAGCAGTTCAAGGAGGTGAGCACCGCCTACGAGGTGCTCTCCGACCCGGAGAAGCGACGCATCGTCGACGCGGGCGGTGACCCGCTGGCCGGCGCCGGCGCGGGTGGGTTCACCGGTGGCTTCGGCGGCGGCGGGCTCGGCGATGTCTTCGAGGCGTTCTTCGGTTCCGGTGGTGGCTTCGGCGGCGGTGGTTTCGGTTCCGGCCGCGGCCCTCGCAGCCGGGTGCAGCCCGGGGAACCGGCCCTCGTCGCCGTCGAGCTCGACCTCGAGGAATGCGCCGCCGGGGTGGCCAAGGAGATCACCGTGGACACCGCGATCCTGTGCGACCTGTGCAAGGGCGCCGGGACCAACGGCAAGTCGAAGACCATCACCTGCGACACCTGCAAGGGTGCCGGGGAGATCCAGGCCGTGCAGCGCTCCTTCCTCGGTCAGGTGATGACCGTTCGGGAATGCCCGACCTGCCACGGCGTGGGCGAGGTGATCCCCGACCCGTGCCACAAATGCGGTGGTGACGGTCGGGTCCGTTCGCGCCGGACCATGACCGTGAAGATCCCGGCCGGTATCGAGAGTGGCATGCGGGTGCGGTTGTCCGGCCAGGGCGAGGTCGGCCCCGGCGGTGGCCCGGCCGGCGACCTCTACGTCGAGGTCAGCGAACATCAGCACGACGTCTTCATCCGCGACAAGGACGACCTGCACTGCACCATCCGGGTGCCGATCGCCGACGCGGCGCTGGGGACCGAACTCGAGGTCGACACGATCCTCGACGGGACCGCACGCATCACCATCGCGCCGGGCACCCAGCCCGGGCACGTGGTCACCGTCCGGGGCCAGGGCATGCCGCATCTGAACACCGGGATGCGGGGCACCCTGCACGCCCATCTCGACGTGGTGGTGCCGACCAAACTCGATTCCGCACAGACCGAGGCACTCAAGGCGTTCCGCGCCGCCTCCGACACCCACGCCGAGGTCGTGTCCTCGGCGGGTGGTGCGGCGTCCGGCGGCCTGTTCTCGCGGCTGCGCAACGCGTTCGCGGGACGCTGATGTCGGTGCCGGTGCTGTCGGGGGCGCCTGCGTGAGCCCACCCCTGTTCTGGGTCGACGAGGTACCGCGGGCCGGCGCCGAGGTCACGCTCACCGGCGCCGAGGGACGGCATGCCGTCACCGTCACCCGCCTCACCACCGGCGAGACGTTGACCGTCGGGGACGGACGCGGCTCGATTGCCCACTGCGAGGTCACCGCGATCACCGGCAAGGACACCCTGATCGCGCGGGCACACACCTTCGCGTTCACCGACCCGCCGTGGCCGCGGGTCACCGTCGTGCAGGCGCTGCCGAAGTCGGAGCGCTCCGAACTCGCCGTCGACCTGGCCACCGAGGCCGGCGCCGACCGGATCGTGCCGTGGCAGGCCGCCCGGTGTGTGGCGCGCTGGGCGGGGAAGGCCGACAAGGGAGTCGCGAAGTGGTGTGCGGCCGCGTCGGCCGCCGCGAAGCAGAGCCGACGCGCCTGGATCCCGGAGATCACCCCGTTGGCGACCACCACCGAGGTGCGGGCACGCTGCAGCGACGTCATCGCCGCGGGCGGTGTCGTCGCGGTGCTGCACGAGGAGGGTGCGACACCGATCCGTGAGCTGTCGTTCACCGACACGCCCGAGGTCGTCCTCGTGATCGGCCCGGAAGGCGGCCTCGACGACACCGAGATCGCCGACCTGACCGCACTGGGCGCCACCTCGGTCATCCTGGGACCGGAGGTGTTGCGGACCTCGACCGCCGCCGCGGTCGCACTCGGCGCTCTGGGGGCGCTCACCGACCGGTGGGCCGTCCGGTGAGGACACCGCCGTGGTGAAGAAATCCGCCGTACATCGCACCAAGGTCGAATATGGCAACGCTCCATCGCAATTCGGCCACGTCTACCATTCCGTCGAGGCGGCGCCGGCCGAGATCCGGCCGATCGTGCTGATCCACGGCGGCTACTGGTCCACGGAGTTCGCCCTGACCATCCAGACCGCCATCGCCCGCCAATTCGCCGACCGCGGTGCACTGGTGTGGAACATCGAATACCGCCGCGTCGGCGAGGAGGGCGGCGGCTGGCCGTCGACGGGGCGAGATGTGCTCGCCGCGCTGCGGGCCCTCGACGGCCCGGTGCGCGACGCGGTGCCCACCGATATCGCCGACCGGATCAACTGGGGGTCGGTCGCCGTCGTCGGTCATTCGGCCGGGGGACAGCTGGCCGTGTGGTCGGTGGCGCAGTTGCGGGCCCGCACCGCGTCGTGTGCCATCACCACGGTGATCGCGCAGTCCGCGGCGCTCGACATCGAGGCGGGCGCGGACCGACCGTCGATCCGCCGACTGCTCGGCCGTCCGATCGACGAGATCCCGCACCGTTACCGCGACGCGTCGCCGATCCGTCAGGAGCCATTCGACGCGCACGTCGTCGCGCTGCACGCCGCCGACGACACCGCCATCCCCGTCGAGTCGAGCCGACGGTACGTGCGGACGGTCACCGAGTACGGCCAGTCCGCTGAACTCGTGGTGGTACCCGGGGAGGGGCACGATGCGTTCGTCGACCCGCGCAGTGCATGTTCGCGCCAGACCGTCCGCTTGCTCGGCATCTGAGCGCTGACCGTGCCCGCGACGAATCACTCCCGCTGATCACGGGTTCGAGCGCGATAGACTTGCAGAACACGGCGCCACCGGCGCCGACGACGACCCGCGAGGAGTGATTTCATACGTGAGTGACGACAACCCCGACGTGAGCACGCCGACGAGCAGGACTCCAGCGGGCCGATCCGTCACCGCCAACGTGGAAATCTCCCCCGAGGTGGTTTTCGGGCTGCTCGGCACCAGCGACGTGAATCTCCGGACCCTCGAACAGCTCCTGCCGGCCGACATCCATGTGCGGGGCAATCAGGTCACGCTCACCGGTACGCCCGCCGACGTCGCCGCATCGGAACGGGTGATCGCCGAACTCGTCGACCTCGTCGGGCGCGGCACCCCGCTGACTCCCGACCTGGTGCGCCACAGCGTCTCGATGCTGTCGGAGGGCACCGCGGAGTCGCCCGCCGACGTGCTGTCGCTGGACATCATCTCCCGGCGCGGCAAGACCATCCGGCCCAAGACGCTGAACCAGAAGCGCTACGTCGACGCGATCGACAACCACACCATCGTTTTCGGACTCGGCCCCGCCGGAACCGGCAAGACCTACCTGGCGATGGCCAAGGCCGTGCAGGCCCTGCAGTCGAAGTCGGTGAACCGGATAATCCTGACCCGCCCGGCCGTCGAGGCCGGTGAGCGTCTCGGGTTCCTGCCTGGCACCCTGAGCGAGAAGATCGACCCCTACCTGCGGCCGCTCTACGACGCGCTCCACGACATGCTCGACCCCGAATCGATCCCGAAGCTGATGGCCGCCGGGGTCATCGAGGTGGCGCCGCTGGCGTATATGCGGGGTAGGGCGCAACCGGTGTCGACCCGGGTGCTGACCCCCGAGGGTTTCCGGCCCATCGGTGACCTCGAGGTGGGCGATGAGGTCATCGGGTCGAACGGTGCGCCGACCGAAGTGCTCGGTGTGTATCCGCAGGGCTTCAAGGACATCGTTCGCGTGACCACGCAGGACGGTGCCTCCACCCTGTGCTCGACCGACCATCTGTGGTCGGTGTACACGCGAGCCGATCGCCGTCGGGGCAAAGGCCCGCGGGTGCTCACGGCGAAGGAGATGATCGGCAACCTGCGTGCCGCGCACCATCACCGCTACGAGCTTCCGCTGCTCAGTTCGCCGGTGGCCTTCGACGACCGGCCGGTACCCCTCGATCCGTATGCGCTCGGACTGATGCTCGGCGACGGGTCCATCGCCGGGAGGACCACACCGTCGTTCACAACCCGCGATCCGGAACTCGTCGATGCGCTCGAGACCAGATTCGTCCCGACGGATTACCTGCTCAATTCGGCGGACGTGCGCCTCGCCGTCCTGCAGGGCGTGCTCGACACCGACGGCGGCACGGTGGCGCAGGCGGGCCGCACCTGCCGAGTCCACTACCGGACCGTGTCCGAACGTCTGCGCGACGACGTGACGTTCCTCGTGCAGTCGCTCGGCGGGGTTGTCTCCCGAGGCGACTCGGGGATGCTCGACATCGAACTTCCCGACGGGCTGCCGCCGTTCCGACTGGGCCGCAAGATCGAGAAGTACTCGGCCCCCGCATTCAAGCACCCGAAGCGCTACATCGACAGCATCGACGAGGTCGGAACCGAAGAGGCAGTCTGCATCCGGGTGGCGGCCGAGGACTCGCTGTACGTCACCGAGGACTTCCTGCTGACCCACAACACGCTCAATGACGCGTTCATCATTCTCGACGAGGCGCAGAACACCACCGGCGAGCAGATGAAGATGTTCCTCACCCGTCTGGGGTTCGGATCGAAGGTGGTCGTGACCGGCGACGTCACGCAGGTCGATCTCCCGGGCGGAGCGCAGAGCGGTCTGATGGCCGCGACCCGTATCCTCGAGGGCATCGACGACATCAACTTCTCCCGCCTGACCAGTCAGGACGTCGTGCGCCACAGACTGGTCGCGCATATCGTCGACGCCTACGGGCGCGCGGAGGAGAGCGAGCGCGATGCCGGTCGGCTCCGCGACGCCGACCGACTGCCGGGCAACCGCGCCGCACGGCGTGCGGCCTCACACGGACGGCGCTCATGAGCATCGAACTGGCCAACGAATCCGGCGTCGAGGTCCCGGCCGAACTCATCATCGACGCGGCCCGCTTCGCGGTGGTGGCGATGGACGTCCACCCGGCCGCCGAACTCTCGGTGCTGTGTGTCGACGAGGACGCGATGGCCGACATGCACGTGCAGTGGATGGACCTGCCCGGACCGACCGACGTCATGAGTTTCCCGATGGACGAACTGGTCCCGGGCGGCCGACCCGATGCGGCCGAGCCCGGTCCGGCGATCCTCGGGGACATCGTGTTGTGTCCGGAGTTCGCAGCCAAGCAGGCGAAGGAGGCGCGCCGCTCGTTCGAACACGAACTCGCGATGCTAACCATCCACGGGGTGCTGCACCTGCTGGGCTACGACCATGCCGAACCGGACGAGGAGAAGGAGATGTTCGGGCTGCAGAACCGGATCCTCGAGGACTTCTACGCGCAGCGTCATCGTCGGGCCCAGGACAAGCGTCAGTCCGATCGGGACACCCGCCTGCTGACGAATATCGGATTCACCGAGTCCTCCCCGCCGGAGAACGCCGCGACCGAGGACGATTGATCGTGCCCGACGACGTGTGGTTCGTCGTTGCCGCGACGGTACTCATCGTGTTCGGCGGACTCTTCGCCGCGGTCGACGCGGCCCTGACCACGGTGTCGATGGCCCGGGTCGAGGACATGGTCAAGGAACAGCGGCCGGGTGCGCTCCGCCTCGCGAACGTGCTCGGCGCCCGCGGCACCTATGTCGGTCTCGCCGTGCTGATGCGCGTGGTGTGTGAGACGGCGTCCGTGGCGCTCGCGGCGCTCGTGGCCACCGACCTGTTCGGGGTGGGTTGGGGTCTGCTCGCAACGATCTTCGGCATGGCCGTGGTGTCCTACATCGCGATCGGGGTGGGGCCGCGCACCCTGGGCCGTCAACACGCCTACACCATCGGGCTGGCATCGGCGATCTTCCTGCAGGGCATCGGCATCCTGCTCAAACCGCTGACCCGGTTGCTCATCCTGCTCGGTAACGCCGTCACGCCCGGCAAGGGATTCCGCAACGGTCCGTTCGCCACCGAGGTCGAACTGCGTGAGGTCGTGGACTTGGCGGAGGCGAGCGGTGTGGTGGCCGCCGACGAACGCCGGATGATCCAGTCGGTGTTCGATCTCGGCGACACCAACGCCCGCGAGGTGATGGTCCCGCGGCCGGAGATGATCTGGATCGAGGCGGACAAGACCGCGGCGCAGGCGATGAATCTCGCGGTGCGATCCGGCCATTCGCGCATCCCGGTGATCGGGGAGAACCCCGACGACATCGTCGGCGTGGTCTACCTGAAGGATCTCGTCGCGGGCGGCGGCTCGATGTCGGCGCCGGTGAGCGACTTCATGCGCGACGCCGAGTTCATCCCGGACTCCAAGCCACTGGACAGGGTGCTGGCCGACATGCAGCGCACCCGAAACCACATGGCTCTGCTCGTCGACGAGTACGGCGGCATCGCCGGTCTGGTCACCATCGAGGACGTCCTCGAGGAGATCGTCGGCGAGATCAGCGACGAGTACGACGTCGACGAGGTGGCCCCGGTCGAGGACCTCGGCGACGGCCGCTACCGGGTGTCGGCGCGGCTGTCGGTCGAGGATCTTGGGGAACTCTTCGGACTCGACATCGACGACGACGAGGTGGACACCGTTGGCGGGCTGCTTGGTCTCGAACTCGGCCGTGTCCCTTTGCCGGGGGCCCAGGTGGACTCGCACGGCCTGCGGCTCGTCGCCGAGGGCGGGCCGAACCGGCGGGGGCGCCAACGCATCATCACGGTGCTCGTCGACCGGCTCGACGCGCCCGAGGACGAGGCCCTCGGCGACGACCCGCACGGCGACGACGCGCACGGCGACGACGCGCACGGCGACAGCGACGATGCGCGCGGCGATCGCGGACGCCGGGACGGCGGACACCGCAAGGATGCTCATCGGAAGAACGGACACCGCAAGGACCGTCGCTCTGACCGTCCCGGCGATACGGAATACTCCATGTCGACTCAGCCATCGACCCGGAGCGAGGACCGCACGTGACCACACCGCCCGACGGGCCCCCGGAACTGTCCGACGAGGACACCAAGCTCGTCGTGCTGGCCAGAGGTGCGCTCGCCCGTGCCGAGACCTCCACGTCCGCCGCCGTGCGTGACGGCGACGGGCGGACCTATGCCGGAGCCCCGGTGGCGGCACAGACGTTGTCGCTGACCGGCCTGCAGGTCGCGGTCGCCACCGCGTTGTCGAGCGGCGCCCGGTCGTTCGAGGCGGCCGTCCTGGTCAACGGTTCCCTCGACGATCCCGGTCTGGCCACCCTCGCCGAGTTCGGTGCCGGCGCCTACGCCGTGCTCACCGACGGCTCCGGCCACCCCGTCGGACGTCAGGACGTCGGGTGATGACAGAGTTTCGTTCCGGTTTCATCTGTTTCGTGGGCCGGCCCAACACCGGCAAGTCGACGCTGACCAATGCGCTGGTGGGGGAGAAGATCGCGATCACCTCCAACCGGCCGCAGACCACCCGCCACACCATCCGCGGCATCGTCAACCGCGACGACGCGCAGTTGATCCTCGTCGACACACCGGGACTGCACCGTCCGCGCACCCTGCTGGGCCAGCGGCTCAACGACCTGGTCCGCGACACCTACGCCGAGGTCGACGTCATCGGGGTGTGCGTGCCCGCCGACGAGGCGATCGGGCCGGGTGACCGCTGGATCGTGTCGCAGGTGCGCGAGATGGCCCCCAATACCACCGTGGTCGGCATCGTCACCAAGATCGACCGGGTCACCTCCGACAAGGTCGCCGCGCAACTCGTCGCGCTCGCCGAACTGCTCGGACCGACCTCAGAGGTGGTCCCGGTGTCGGCGAAGTCGGGCAAACAGCTCGACGTCCTGACCGACGTGCTGGTCGGACTGATGGAACCCGGGCCGGCCTTCTACCCGGAGGGCGAACTCACCGACGAACCCGAAGAAGTGCTGATGGCGGAGTTCATCCGCGAAGCGGCGCTCGAAGGTGTCCGTGATGAGCTGCCGCACTCGCTGGCGGTCGTCATCGAGGAGATCATTCCGCGCGACGACGAGAACGCGGACGGCGACGGACCGTCGATGGTCGACGTACACGCCATCCTCTACGTAGAGCGCGACAGTCAGAAGGGCATCGTGATCGGCCACCGCGGCTCCCGGCTCAAGGAGGTCGGGACCGTCGCCCGCGGCCAGATCGAGAAGCTGCTCGGCACCAAGGTCTACCTCGACCTGCACGTCAAGGTGGCCAAGGACTGGCAGCGCGACCCGAAGCAGTTGGGGCGGATGGGTTTCTGACCGGTCCGATACTCGCTCAGACCACTCGGGTCACCGGGCTGCATGTCGTAGTCGGGTGCTGTCGGTACCGGGTGGAAGAATGTGACGGTGAGGTTCTACCGGGATGAGGCCGTGGTGCTTCGCCAGCACAAGCTGGGCGAGGCCGATCGCATCATCACGCTGCTCACCGAGGAGCACGGTCTGGTGCGGGCGGTCGCCAAGGGCGTCCGCCGGACCCGGTCGAAATTCGGCGCCCGGCTCGAACCCTTCGCCCACATCGACGTCCACCTCTACCCCGGCCGCAATCTCGACGTGGTGACCCAGGTGCACACCCTGCACGCGTTCGCCGACGCCATAGTCGCCGACTACGGCCGCTACACCACCGCATGTGCGGTGCTCGAGACGGCCGAACGGCTCGCCGGTGAGGAACGTGCGCCCGCGGCGCAGCTGCACCGGCTCACGGTCGGGGCGTTGTCGGCGCTGGCCGCCCAGCGACGACCGAACGAACTCATCCTCGACGCCTATCTGTTGCGCGCGATGCACTGCGCCGGATGGATGCCCACGCTGGACGAATGCGCCCGATGTGGTGGTTCCGGACCGCATCGGGCGTTCCACGTCGCGGCGGGCGGGGCGGTCTGCACCCACTGCCGCCCACCCGGCTCGGCAACGCCGTCGCCCGGGGTCCTCGATCTGATGGACGCGCTGTTCCGCGGTCAGTGGGAACACACCGTCGGCATCAGTGCGTCGCTGCAGCGGCAGGCCAGCGGATTGACCGCGGCGCATCTGCAGTGGCATCTCGAGCGCCAGTTGCGAACCCTGCCGCTCATCGAACGTGAGGCACCTCATAGGCTGGTGGACACGGCGTGAGAGGAGACGGCTGATGGCGTTACGACCCGGTTCCCGTTCCGGGAAGCGACCGGCGTCGCCGGCACCGACCGTCGTCCGCCCTCCCGACCCGCACCCCAGCGGGGCCCGCCCGCCGAAACTGCAGCCCGAATTGATTCCCCGACACGTCGCCCTGGTGATGGACGGCAACGGACGGTGGGCGCAAGAGCGCGGCCTGCCCCGGACCGAAGGCCACAAACGCGGCGAGGCGGTCCTCATGGACGCCGTCTGCGGCTGCATCGAACTCGGCGTGACCTGGCTGTCGGCCTACGCGTTCTCCACCGAGAACTGGTCGCGCAGCCCCGACGAGGTCAAGTTCCTGATGGGCTTCAACCGCGACGTGATCCGGCGCCGGCGCGACGAGATGAACGAGATGGGGGTCCGGGTGCGGTGGGCCGGCCGGCGGCCACGGTTGTGGCGCAGCGTGATCCGTGAGCTCGAAGTGGCCGAGGAACTGACCAGGAACAACACCGTCATGACGCTCACGATGTGTGTCAACTACGGTGGCCGCGCCGAGATCGCCGACGCGGCAAAGGAAATCGCACGACGAGCGGCCGCGGGAGAGATCGACCCGGAGCGCATCACCGAGGCGTCCTTCGCCCGCTACCTCGACGAACCCGACATGCCCGACGTGGATCTGTTCCTGCGTCCCTCGGGTGAGCAACGGATCTCGAACTTCCTGCTGTGGCAGTCCGCCTACGCCGAGATGGTCTATCAGGAGAAGCTTTTTCCCGACTTCGACCGGCGTGACCTGTGGGCCGCCTGCGTCGAGTATGCGTCGCGGGATCGCCGGTTCGGCGGAGTGCAGCCCGCATGAGCGAGTCCACCGACGGCTCCCACACGCTGATGGCGCGCGTCGCCGAACTCGCCGACGAGATCGGTGTGGTCGGCGAGGCCGACGCCGAGTCGGTGGTCGTGCAGGTGGGACCCACCCGCGCGTCGTTGCGGGCGGTGACCTTGGCGCCTGGCTTGGAGGTGCTGACCATCACGCAGCTGGTCGCGGTCAACCTGCCCAACACCGACGATCTGCGCGATGACGTCGAATCCTGTGACGCCCAACTGAGTTTCGGTGCGCTGCGGCGGTCCGACCCGGCCGGCATCACCACCGATGTGCTTCTGTACTACACGTTTCCCGCGGGTTCCCTCGACGACATGCCCTTGCTGACGGTGATGCACATCGTGTTGTCGGCCGGGGCCGACGCGGCCGCCCGGCTAATCGGCACCTGATCGGGCACCGGCACGGCAGTCGGGGCAGAAGCCGAACACCTCGACGGTGTGGTTGATATCGGTGAACCCATGTTCGGCGGCCACCTTGGCGGCCCACTGCTCGACCGGATCGGCCTGCACCTCGATGGTGGTGCCGCACCGTCGGCACACCAAATGGTGATGGTGACCCGACGAGCAGTCCCGGTAGCGGGTCTCCCCGGACCCGTCCCACAGGATGTCGATCTGGCCGGACTGGCTCATCGCCTGCAGGTTGCGGTACACCGTGGTCAGACCGATCGACTCGCCGCGGGCCTTGAGCCGGTCGTGCAGTTCCTGTGCGGAGACGAAGTCGTCGCCCTCGGCGAGCGCCTCGGCGATGGCCGCCCGCTGTCGCGTCGACCGCTGTCCGGTCGCCGGTCGGTCGGCGTGGTGGGTGGTCACCGGCTACCGACCTCGCGCTCGGCAGCGGTGACCGATGCCGAGCGCGGTTCCATCGCGTGCGTGAGCGCGTCGGTGACGATGTGGGCGAGATGGTCGTCGACGAGTTCGTACATGATCTCGCGGCCGTTGCGCTGACCGCGGACCACGCCGGCGTCCTTGAGTACCCGCAGGTGCTGGCTCACCAACGGCTGGCTCAGTTGCAGCGATCCGACGAGTTCGTGGACGCACCGAGGGGCCTCGAGCAGGGCCAGGACGATCGCGATACGTGTGGGCGAGGCCAGCGCGCGCAGCAGGTCGCTCGCAGCCTCACGTGCCTGCTGATCGCTGACGTGGTCGGCCGGTCGGTCCACCTCGGCACCTCCGTTCGGCTCGGCGGGACACTGTCAGTCTAACGGAAATCGTTTTCAATCTGCTCCGGCCACCTCTCGGGACCGCCGGTCTCGTGTCAGCCGTCGGACCGGTGGCGATCCTCCTTTGTGGGGACGCCGTCGGGTCCATCGGTCGACAGCGCATAGGTCGCGATAGCGAAGCCGATGGCGGAGGCGTTCACCGCGAGGAGACCGGTGTTGACGTTCGCGACGTTGTCGTCGGGTCCGTGATAGTTGGGGTCGAAGGCCGTCCCGGTGTGGCCGCCCCACAGGTCTGCCTCGGCAGCAGACTTCTCTCGGTCTGATCCGGTCGTGAGCCCACCCACGGGGACGCCGATCTCCGCGAACGGCGCGTGGTCCGAGCGGCCGTCGAAGGCGGCGGGCTGCACCGGGACTCCACGGGACGCGAAGAACGCCGTGAACAGGTGCTCGATGCCGGCCGAGCCCGGTGGGCCGGCCCGCCCTCCCAGGCGTGCCGAGCCATCGCCGTCGTAGGTGAAATATCCGCCGTTGGGAGAGGCGAGCATGTCGAAGTTGAGGTAAAGCGCCACCGCGTCGCGCTCGGCGGGATCGAGCGAGTCGACGTAGCTCCTCGACCCCACCAGTCCGTCCTCTTCGGCACCCCAGAACGCAAACCGTACGGCGTGGGCGGCGCGCGGTGTCGATCCCAGCCGCAACGCGGTTTCCAGGAGAGCGGCTGTTCCGGTCGCGTTGTCATTGATCCCTGGCCCAGCGCGGACTCCGTCGAGGTGGGCCCCGGCGACCACCACATCGTCGGTGTCCCCGGTTCGGGTTTGTGCGATGACGCTGTGGGAGACGATCGGAGTGGTGGAGGCCGTCACCGACAGACTGACCGACGAGGCTCCGCCGACAGTGGCCCCGGAGTCTCGCGCGATCCCGACCACGGGGATCGAAGGGCGGTCGTCGACGCCCAGGGTGGCGCCGTTCAACGGACCCGCGGTGTTGTTCACCACGATCACCGCCACCGCGCCTGCCTCCTGTGCACGGTGCGCCTTGTCGGCGAACGTGCAGGTGCCACGGGTGATCACGGCGATCGAATCGCTCACCGCAGACGGATAGTCGGAGTCGGCACAACCATGCCCGGAGATCTCGACCGGCGTCGCGGTGAGCGTCTCGCCGCCGGTCCCGGCCGAGTAGCGCAGCACCTGCGAATCGACCCTGCCGCCGTCGGCGCCGAGTTGGACGGGACCGGAGTCGAAACGGGGAAACTCGAACTGCGGTGTCGATACCAGGTAGCCGGCGGCACGCAATCGGTCGGCGACATAGGCGAGGGAGGCGTCGTATCCGGACGTGCCGGCGGCGCGGTTGCCGCCGTCCGCGTCGGCGACCTGCTGCAGGGCGCGGATATGCGCCATCACATTGTCGACCGTGACCGCGTGGGCCAGGTCGTCGGGTGTGAGCGGTTCCACCGGCCGGATCGGTGGGCGTGCCATCGACGCCGACGATGGGCTCCCGGGTGGCGGTTCGTCATCGCCGGCGCAGCCGGTCGCGGCCATCGCGACTGCCATCAGCAGCACGAGGAGCCGACGGGCCGAACGTCCTCGCTCGGCTGCGCGGTGCGGTCCGGGCACGCGCCCCAGCGTAGTCAGTGCGAGTGAGGGTGACGATTCTTCGGCCGACACCCCCTGCGGCTACTCTGTATGGGTTGCCGGTTCGTCGCCGGACCAGCACCTGACCTGTCCCAACGTCCGTGGAGAGCGATTCATCGTGGCCGCCGCCCCGTCCAAAGTCGAAGCCGTCGTCAACCTCGCCAAGCGTCGAGGTCTGGTCTACCCGTGCGGCGAGATCTACGGCGGGACCCGTTCCGCCTGGGACTACGGTCCGCTGGGCGTGGAGCTCAAGGACAGCATCAAGCGGCAATGGTGGCGCACCATGGTCACCGGCCGCGACGACGTCGTCGGGCTCGACTCGTCGGTCATCCTGCCGCGGCAGGTGTGGGAGGCGTCGGGCCACGTCGAAGTGTTCACCGATCCGCTGGTGGAGTCGCTCTACACGCACAAGCGCTATCGGGCCGATCACCTCATCGAGGCCTACGAGGCCAAGCACGGGCGCCCACCGGCCAACGGGCTCGCCGACATCAACGACCCCGAGACCGGGCAGCCCGGTAAGTGGACCGAGCCGAAGGCGTTCTCCGGTCTGATGAAGACATTCCTCGGGCCGGTCGACGACGAGGAGGGCCTGCACTACCTGCGCCCGGAGACCGCGCAGGGCATCTTCGTCAACTTCAAGAACGTGATGACCACCGCGCGCAAGAAGCCGCCGTTCGGCATCGCCCAGATCGGCAAGAGCTTCCGCAACGAGATCACCCCGGGCAACTTCATCTTCCGCACTCGTGAGTTCGAGCAGATGGAGATGGAGTTCTTCGTCAAGCCGGGGGAGGACGAGCAGTGGCATCAGTACTGGATCGACGAGCGGTACAACTGGTATGTCGGACTCGGTATCAACCCGGAGAACCTGCGTCTCTTCGATCACCCCGAGGACAAGCTGTCGCACTATTCGAAACGCACCGTCGACATCGAGTACAACTTCGGCTTCCACGGCAACCCATGGGGTGAACTCGAGGGTGTGGCCAACCGCACCGACTTCGATCTGTCCACCCACTCCAAGCACTCCGGTGAGGATCTGTCCTTCTTCGATCAGGCCTCGGGGGAGCGCTACACCCCGTACGTGATCGAGCCGGCCGCCGGGCTCACCCGCTCGTTCATGGCCTTCCTCTGCGACGCCTACACCGAGGAGGAGGTGCCCAACGCCAAGGGCGGCACTGACACCCGCACCGTCTTGCGTCTCGACCGGCGGCTCGCCCCGGTGAAGGTGGCGGTCCTGCCGCTGTCGCGGAACGAGAAGCTGTCGCCGAAGGCCAAGGACCTCGCCGCCGAACTGCGCAAGCACTGGAGCGTCGAGTTCGACGACGCGCAGGGCATCGGCCGGCGGTATCGCCGTCAGGACGAGATCGGCACCCCGTTCTGCGTCACCATCGACTTCGACACGCTCGACGACCAGGCCGTCACGGTGCGCGAGCGCGACACCATGAGCCAGGAACGGGTCGCGCTCGACAAGGTTGTCGAATACCTCGGCGGCAAGCTGCTCGGCGCCTGACCGGGGCGAGTTCGCGCTCCGTCGTCGCTGCGTGCGACCTGCGGATTTCTGTCATAGTTGAGTTTGGAGTTTTGTCGTGCGGTTCGGACACGGGGTTCGGCGGGCGCGACGAGGAGAGTGAGTGCAGCAGTGACCGTCAGTGGCAAGGTCGTCCATTACGACGCGAATCGGGGATTCGGATTCCTCGCCCCGGAGTCGGGCGGCGCCGACGTCTTCCTGCACATCAACGACATCGACATCGATGAGGACGCGCTCAAGCCGGGCGCGAAGGTCGAGTTCGACATCGAGGAGACCGACCGCGGGACCAAGGCGGTCAACGTCGCGGTGACCGAGGCCGCTCCCGGCGACGATGCGCCGGCCGCGCGGGCTCATCGTCGCGACGACCGTCGCGACGACCGTCGCGATGGTCACGACCACGGCCGGTCGCACGACCGGGGTGATCGCGGTGACCGGGGTGACCGGTCCCGCCGGCCGCGCGGGGGTCACGGCGGCGGCGGCGCGCTCGACTCGTCGTCGTTCACCGAGGAACTCACCGAACTGCTGCTGGATTCGGCCGACGACCTCACCGCCGCCCAGATCGTCGCCGTCCGAGCGCGCATCACCGACTTCGCGGTCGCCCGGGGATGGGTGCTTGACTAGCGCACCGCCCACCGGCCGGTCGGCCGCGATCCCGGCGACGGCGTACTACGGGGATGAGGCCGTCGAACGGTTCGTGCCGGAGGCCGCCAAGGTGGCGAGCCTGCCGGGTACTCGCACCGATCACCGCAGCGACTACGCCCGGGACCGGGCGCGCGTCCTGCATTCGGCGGCGCTGCGCCGCCTGGCCGACAAGACCCAGGTCGTCGGCCCCCGCGAAGGCGACACGCCACGCACCCGTCTGACGCATTCGCTGGAGGTCGGACAGATCGGTCGAGGCATAGCGATCGGTCTGGGCTGTGAGCCCGACCTCGTGGAACTCGCCGGCCTGGCCCACGACATCGGGCATCCGCCCTACGGTCACAACGGTGAGCGGGCGCTGAACGAGGTCGCCGCCGACATC
Organism: Gordonia rhizosphera NBRC 16068; assembly: GCF_000298195.1. Taxonomy (GTDB): domain Bacteria; phylum Actinomycetota; class Actinomycetes; order Mycobacteriales; family Mycobacteriaceae; genus Gordonia; species Gordonia rhizosphera. Next base: position 39,566 of record NZ_BAHC01000084.1, read on the forward strand.
GGCGGTTTCGAGGGCAACGCGCAGAACCTGCGGATCCTCACCCGGCTCGAACCCAAGCTGCTCGATGCGCAGGGACGTAGCGCCGGCCTGAACCTGACGCGCGCCTCGCTCGACGCGACGCTCAAATACCCGTGGATGCGGCGGCCGCCGAAGGTCAAGTTCGGCGCCTACGACGACGACGCCGCCGCGCTGGCGTGGGTGCGCCGTGGTGCACCGGGCGACCGTCAGTGCATCGAGGCGCAGGTGATGGACTGGTCCGACGACGTGGCCTACTCTGTGCACGACCTCGAGGACGGGGTGATCGCCAACCGCATCGACCTGCGGACCCTGGGTGACCCCACCGATCAGATCGCGCTCGCCGAGATCGGGGTGCGGGAGTTCCCCGAACTCGAACCGGAACCTCTCATCGAGGCGGCAAACCGGTTGTCGCGCATGGAGATCGTCCGTGAGGTGGGTGTCTTCGACGGCAGCCTGGACGCGTCGGTGAAACTCAAGCGGCTCACCAGCGAGCTCATCGGCCGGTTCGCATCGGCCGCCATCACCGGCACCCGCAAAGCGGAGGGGGATCGTTCGCTGTCCCGCTACGACGCCAACCTCACAGTGGACCCGCGCGTCGCCTCGGAGGTTGCCATCCTCAAGACTCTGGCGCTGCGATTCATCTTCTCCAACGAGCGGCACAAGGCCAACCAGCAGCGACAGCGCGAACGTATCCACCGCGTCGCGGTCTGGCTGACCGCGGCGGCGCCCGGCGGGTTGGACCCGATCTTCGTCCCGCAATGGCACGACGCCCCCGACGACGGTGCCCGGCTGCGGATCATCGTCGACCAGATCGCGTCGATGACCGAGGGCCGCCTCGAACGCTCCGACAAGCAGAACTCGGGAGCACAGGCGCACCTGGGATAGGCGACGCGAGTCGGCCCGCGCAGTCACTACACTGGTCGGCGTGCCAGGCCGAATCCCCGATCGCGACATCACGGCGATCCGTGAGCAGACGCGTATCGAGGAGATCGTCGGCGACTACGTGGCGTTGCGCCGCGCCGGGGCGGACAGCCTGAAGGGGCTGTGCCCGTTCCACGACGAGAAGACACCGTCGTTCCACGTCCGTCCCAACCACGGACACTTCCACTGCTTCGGCTGCGGCGAAGGCGGCGACGTCTACAGCTTCCTGCAGAAGCAGGAACACATCACCTTCGTCGAGGCGGTCGAGCAGCTCGCCGACCGCATCGGCTATCAGATCCACTACGAGGGCGGCGGCACCGCGATCGTCCGCGATCGCGGCACCCGTGCCCGGCTGGTCGCCGCCAACGCGGCCGCCCAGAAGTTCTACGCCGAGCGGTTGCAGTCCCCCGAGGCGCAGACGGCGCGTGACTACCTCACCGAACGCGACTTCGACGCCGCCGCGGCGAGCGCCTTCGGCTGCGGCTACGCCCCGGCCGGCTGGGACACCATGACGAAAACCCTGCTGTCGCAAGGATTCGAGTTCCGCGAACTCGAGGCGGCAGGACTGTCGAAACAGGGACGCAAGGGGCCCATCGACCGGTTCCATCGACGTCTGCTGTGGCCGATCCGCAATCTCGGTGGCGACATCATCGGGTTCGGCGCCCGCAAACTGTTCGACGACGACAACCTCGGCAAGTACATGAACACGCCGGAGACCATGCTGTACAAGAAGTCTCAGGTGTTGTTCGGCCTCGACCACGCCAAGAAGAACATCGCCAAGGGCCATCAGGTGGTGATCGTCGAGGGCTACACCGACGTCATGGCGATGCACCTGGCGGGGGTGAACACCGCGGTCGCGTCGTGCGGCACCGCCTTCGGCGAGGAACACCTGGCGTTGATCCGCCGACTGATGATGGACGACTCCTACTTCCGGGGGGAGGTCATCTACACCTTCGACGGCGACGAGGCCGGACGGGCCGCGGCGCTCAAGGCCTTCGAGGGGGAGCAGAGCATCGCCGGTCAGACCTTCGTGGCGGTGGCCCCCGACGGCATGGACCCGTGCGAGCTGCGCCAGCACCACGGCGACGCGGCCGTGCGGGATCTGATCGCGCGCCGGGTGCCGATGTTCGAGTTCGCCATCAAGGCCCTGCTGGGCGGCCACGACCTCGACACCGCGGAGGGCCGCGTCCACGCCCTGCGCGAGACGGTTCCGGTCGTCGGGCGGATCAAGGACGTCGCGTTGCGCGACGAATACGCGCGTCAGCTGGCCGGCTGGGTCGGTTGGGAGGACGTGGGACAGGTGCTGTCGCGGGTGCGCGAGGAAGGCGCACGGTTCGCGCGCGCCACCGGCGCCGCCGCGGCGGCCGACGGCCGTCAGGCCACCCCGATGCGCCGGCAACGGCCGGAGGCATCGTCGGCACCCCCGACCGCCCGACCGATCCCCACCGATCCGCGGCTCTGGCCGCAGCGCGAGGCGCTCAAGGCGGCATTGCAGTACCCGGCCATCGCCGGCACCGTCTACGACTCGCTGCCGGTGCAGTGCTTCACCGAACCGGCCTACGCCACCATCCGGACCGCGATGAGCTCACTGGGCGGCACGTCGTCGGGGATGGGCGGCGCCGAATGGGTCGACGCGGTGCACAACACCGTCGACGACCCGGTGGTCGGGCCGCTGGTGACCGAACTCGCTGTGGAGTCGATGCCGGTGAGCGAGAACAACATCCCGCGCTACATCGCCAGCGTGCTGGCTCGCCTGCAGGAGGTCTGGGTGGGCTCGCAGATCGCCGACATCAAGTCACGACTGCGGCGGATGTCGCCCGGGGAGGACCCCGACGGCTACAACGCGGTGTTCGGCGATCTGGTGGCGTTGGAGGCCTACCGCCGCAGCCTGCTCGAGCAGGCCGTCGATCCCGGCGTCGACGTCGGCTGACACCAGGGTTCGGACCGGTTCAGGCGGCCGTGGGGAAACGGGTGCCGGGGCGCAGTTCCTCCGGGTACAGCGGCCGGTGTGGGTCGTCGGCGTTGTAGACGCAGCCCCCGGCATAGGTGTGTGCTCCGTTGCAGCGGTCCGGCACCGGACGTGGCCGACCCCAGATGTGGATACCGTTTGCACTCATATCGCCCTCCCTCGATGCTTCGGCGATTACCGAAAAGTATGGGGCGATACCTGTCCGTTCGGGCAGTGAGCGCGGGGTTTCAGGCGTCCGGTGGGCTGTGATTCTGCTCATACCCGGTCGGCCAGGCGTCGATGAACGCCGACGGAGTCCACTCGGGCCATTGTGTGGGAGGGGTCGGGACGCCGTTGAAGAACCGCGCCAAGACCCGGGTGCGGCGTCCTCGATTGTCGTACACCGTGGCTTGATCGGCGGCCCGGATGGCCTGCACTGCGAGCGGCCAGACCCGCTGATAGCGCTGTCGGATCTTGTCGACCGGCACCGCGTGACCTCCACCGGCGACCCGCAGCCGCACGCGTTCGACCGCGTATGCCTCGGGCACCACGACGACGTGGAGAATGACGCGGAACCCATGATCATGCGCGGCGTCGATCAGATCGAGCTTGGACGGATGCGAGAAGACCGTCTCGGCGATGAACGAACGCCCCAGTCTGATCAGGGTGGTCCGGGTGGCCGCGGCCACGTCGGCGGCCTCGTACGAGTGCGCCTCGGGATCGTCGGGCCAGCGTTGCCGGGCGATCTCATCGGCGTTGACGAACGGGGTCCCGAGGATGGGTATCAGATGTCGGTCGACCAGTGTGGTCTTGCCCGCGCCGTTGCATCCGATGACGAGATCCACACGGGGACTCACGATTCGAGGACGACCGTCGTCCCATCCGGCCGATACTCGACCATCCGGCCCTGCTCGTCGATGGCGACCGACGACAATCCCTGCGCGGCTCGCGCCTCAACGTGGTCGACCTCCGCGAGACGCTCGTCGAGCAGCGCGTCGACCTCGGCGTCGAACACGACGCCTTCCTCCTCGGTCAGGGAATCGATCGGCAAATGGCCGGCGAGGGCGGCCTCCACGCGGCGACGGGCCGTGCTCGTGCGAATCGACACGCCCTGACCCACGCGCGCCCAATGCTCGAGTTGCTGCCGGGCGGAGCGCTGCTCGCGTGCTCCCTCGGCGCCGGCCGCATTCACCAGAGCGGCGGAGAATCGGGTCACCTTGTCGGCTGTTGCTTCCGCCATCGTCAACTCCCTGGACCAGCTGTTGCAGTCTGCTACAAAGTCAACTGTAGCAGTCTGCAACAGAATCGTGCGTCCGCCGCGACATTGCCGAGCGGGTCACCTCGAGAGAGGTTACCGGCGCTAGAATTCCTCGAGTAATCCTCGCGTGGTCCGATCCGGGCTCGAGGCGGCGACAGGGGACGGTCATGTTCTCCGAAAGCGACGGCTACGACCGCTTCATGGGTCGCTGGAGTCGACGGCTCGCACCGCCGATGGTGGCATTCGCCGGCGTCGGCGAGGGCTGTGCGGTTCTCGATGTGGGGTGTGGCACCGGCGCGCTCACATTCGCGGCCGCCGAGATCGGGTCGGTGACCGTCACCGGTGTGGACCCGGCCGAGGCCTATGTGGACACTGCCCGACGGTGCGTGCGCGGGCGTTCGGTGAGTTTTGACGTGGGAAGTGCGCTATCGCTGCCGTATGCCGACGCCGCCTTCGACGCGACGTTGTCGATGCTGGTGATGAACTTCCTGGCCGACCCGGCCGCGGCCGTGCGGGAGATGATCCGCGTCACCAGGGCCAAAGGTGTTGTGGCGGCGGCAGTGTGGGACTACGGCGAGGGCATGGAAATGCTCCGGGTGTTCTGGGACGAGGCCGTCGCGGTGATCCCCGCCGCCGCATCCCGGGACGAACGAGCCATGCCGCTGTGTCGCTCCGGCGAACTGGGCGAACTCTGGCGTGCGGAGGGGCTGAGCGAGGTCGAGGAGCGCGCGCTGACGATCGATCTCGACTTCGGATCGTTCGACGACTACTGGGAACCGTTCACATTCGGTCAGGGACCGGCCGGCTCCTTCGTGGCGTCGTTGTCCGAACCCGAACGGCGTGCCCTGCAAGCGCGGTTGCGTGACCGCTTGCTGGTTGGCGGTCCGGACCATTCCTTCGCGCTCCGAGCGCGTGCCTGGGCAGTGCGCGGCGTCGTCGCTCCCTGAGTCGCCCCCGTCGAGCGTGCGCGCGATCCCGTCCACCGTGCGCAGTTTGGCGCCGATCGTGCGCACGGTGGACGGGGAACTGCGCACGGTCGACGGAGTGGGTGAGTGGGGCGGGTGGGGCTCGAACCCACGACCAGCGGATTATGAGTCCGCGGCTCTAACCGACTGAGCTACCGCCCCCTGATGGACAACGCATGTCCGCGGGTGCACATTACCGCACCGGCACAGGCGTTCGAATGGGCGGCGCCTGCATTCGCGCCGCTACACTGCAGGGAAATCAGACGTCGACGAGGGTGAGGAGCGCATGACCGGGGCCGACGGGGAGAGTGGGGACCGTGATCTCCCGGAAAGCCTCGTGGATGTCGCCGGTCGTCGCATTCGGGACTCGATTCTCTCCGGCGGCCTGAAGCCGGGGGAGAAGATCATCGAGGAGAACCTGTGCGCGGACCTGGGCATCAGTCGCGCCCCGGTGCGTGAGGCGTTGCGACTGCTTGCCCAGCAAGGTCTCGTCGAACACCAGCCGCGGCGGGGTACCCGCGTGGCCGATTGGTCGCCGCAGGACATCATCCAGTTGTTCGGCCTGCGGCAGGTTCTCGAACGCTATGCCATCGAGTCGGCGCTGCCGCTGTCGGACCCCGCCGTGCAGCTGGCTCCCGTGCGCGCCGCCGTCGAGGAGATGAAGAAGGCGACCGACGACCTCGGCAAGGATGACGCGCATCGCCGTTTCCACGCGGCCGTCGTCGGACTCGCGGGCAATCGCCAGCTGGACATCACCCTGGCGCCGATCCTGCTCAAGCTCCAGTTGCCGATGGCGGTGAACCTGCGCACCGAGACGGCCGATCACCACGGCCCCGACGATGGGGTCAAGCGGCATCTCGCGATCCTCGAGGCGTTGGAGACCAATGACCCGGTCGCCGCGGTCGCCGCGATGCGCGATCACGGACACCTGCAGTACCTCGATCTCGCGGTCGCTCCCGACGGAGGTGTGTCGGCGCCGGCCGGGGGTAGTGAGCGCTAACACAACCGACACATAGTTGATCCGCAGGCGCCATAATTCTGTCGACAATCGACGGTATGGACTTTGTGATTCGGACGGAATCCGGACCTTCGATCGGCCCGTCGGTGGCCGAGATCCTCGAGAGTCATGTGAGCGGAAGCGGGTCGCCGACGCGGACCGCGCGGTCGGTCGCCGACGCCATCGAGGCGCGCGGCGACGACGGGACGTGGTTGTCCACGGTGCCGCGCGAGCAACTGCTGGCGGCGGCGGCCGAACTCGAAAGCCGGCCGGGTGCGCGTGGACTACCGCTCTACGGGGTCCCGTTCGGCGTGAAGGACAGCATCGATGTCGCCGGCGTGCCGACCACGCTGTCGTGTCCGGACTATGCCTACATCGCCGAGCACACCGCGCCGGCCGTGCAGCGGTTGCTCGATGCTGGTGCACTCTATGTGGGCAAGACCAATCTCGACCAGTTCGCCACCGGATTGAACGGCACCCGTACCCCGTACACGATCCCGCGCAGCGTCTACGGCAACGAGATGATCTCGGGCGGTTCGAGTTCCGGATCGGCGCTCGCCGTCGCCCTGGGTCAGGTGCCGTTCGCGGTCGCCACCGACACCGCGGGATCGGGCCGGGTGCCGGCCGCCCTGAACGGTGTCGTCGGCTACAAGCCGTCGCGCGGCCTGATCAGCACCGTCGGGCTGGTCCCCGCATGCAAGTCGCTGGACTGCATCACGATGATGGCCGGGTGCATCGATGACGTCGACCGGGTGATGGCCGTGATGGCCGGTCGCGACGACGACGACCCGTGGTCGCGGTCGCCGGGTCCGGCCTTCGCCGGCGGACCGGTCCGGGTGGGGCTGCCGCCGGTGGCCGAACTCGAGTTCTTCGGCGACGATGCGATGCGGGCGGCCCACCTCGCGTTCCGGAACCGACTGGCGCACGGCGGCTTTCCGGTCGACGTCGAGTTCCACGAGGTGTCGATGGCCCCGTTCTTCGCCGCCGGAGAACTGCTCTACGCCGGCCCCTGGGTCGCCGAACGTCTGGTCGTGTTCGGCGAGTTCCTCGCAGAACACCCGGACTCCATCCATCCGGTGGTGCGGGAGATCCTGCGCAGCGGCGAGAAGTACTCCGCCGTCGACGCCTTCGCCGCGCTGCAGGCGCTGCAGGAGTTGCGCGCCGAGGTCGGGCGCCTGTGGCGTGACATGGATGTGCTGGTGGTCCCGACGATCGGCCGGACGTTCACCGTCGACGAGGTTTTCCACCAACCGATCGAGGCCAACACGATGCTGGGCCACTACACGCATTTCGGGAACCTCCTCGACCTGCTCGGTGTCGCCGTGCCGCAGGGCCACACCGCCGATGGCCGCCCACACAGCGCGATGTTTCTGGGCAACGCGCTGTCCGACGACACCGTGCTGCAACTTGCCGCGGCGCTGCTCGACGAGCCGCGTGCATCCGCAGCGGCCGAAACCTCCGACCTGCACTCAGAAAGGCTCGTACCGTGACCGATCCGGTGAGCATTCCAGCTCTGCCCGAACCCATCGCGCTCGATCTCGCCCGCACGGCGCTCGTCATCATCGACATGCAACGGGACTTCCTGCTGCCCGGCGGGTTCGGGGAGACGCTGGGCAACGACGTCAGCCAGCTGCAGCGTGTGGTGAAGCCGCTCGCCGGGCTGCTGGCGGCGGCCCGTGACGCGGGGATGCTGGTGATCCACACCCGTGAGGGTCATCTTCCCGACCTCTCGGACTGTCCGCCGGCCAAGCTCAATCGCGGTGCGCCGTCGAAACGCATCGGCGACCCCGGCGCCTTCGGACGCATCCTGATCCGGGGCGAGTACGGGCACGACATCATCGATGAACTCGCCCCCGCCGACGGTGAGATCGTCATCGACAAGCCGGGCAAGGGTGCGTTCTACGCGACCGATCTCGCAAAGGTGTTGGCCGACAACGAGATCACTCAGCTCCTCGTCACCGGTGTCACGACGGAGGTCTGCGTGCACACCACCACCCGGGAGGCCAACGACCGGGGCTACGAGTGCGTCGTCGTATCCGACTGTGTCGGTTCCTACTTCCCCGAGTTCCAACGGGTGGGTCTGGAGATGATCGCCGCGCAGGGCGGCATCTTCGGCTGGACCGCCCCGAGCGGTGAGGTGATCGCCGCAATCTCTCGACACGCGGCAGCGTCGCCGTCCTCCGCATTGTCCTGATGATCTGCCACTTGATTTGCTGCCGAAAGGAACTCGCACATCATGAGCACTACCACCGAGCCCGCGCCGCCCACTGATCCAACCTCCTCGCCCGGTCCCACCACCGTGGCGTGGTGGACGCGCGGAGACACCAATGCGTTCTTCGGTCTGGGCTTCAACATCCTGGTCAACGTTCTCACCCTGACCGGTCTGATGATCGCCGTGGTCAACATCCCGGCCGGCGACGTCCTGGGAACCGTGCTGCCCGCGCTCGGAGTCGCGCTGATCCTCGGAAACGTCTACTACACCTTCCTCGCCCGCCGGCTGGCCAAACGCGAGGGCCGCAGCGACGTGACGGCGTTGCCGTACGGACCGAGCGTGCCGCACATGTTCATCGTCGTGTTCGTCGTGATGCTGCCGGTCTACCTGCAGTCCAACGACGCGATGCAGGCCTGGGAAGCCGGTCTGGCCTGGGCGTTCATGATCGGCGTGATCGTGATGATCGGAGCGTTCGTCGGCCCGTACGTCCGCAAACTCACCCCGCGGGCGGCCATGCTGGGCACCCTGGCCGGCATCTCCCTGACCTTCATCTCGATGCGGCCGGCCGCCCAGATGTGGGAGGTGGCGTGGATCGGCCTGCCGGTGCTCGCCATCATCCTCATCGGCTTCTTCACCGACGTGCGGTTGCCGGGCAACATCCCGGTGGGGCTGGCCGCGTTGCTGGTCGGTACCGCGATCGGCTGGATCGGCGGTTACATGTCGGTACCGGACCTGACCAACGCAGTCTCCGACATCGCTGTCGGCATCCCCGATCTGCGCGTCGACATGCTGCTGTCCGGTCTCGGAAACCTCGCACCGCTGCTCGGCACGGCGATCCCGCTCGGCGTCTACAACTTCACCGAGGCGATGAGCAACGTGGAGAGCGCCGCGGCGGCCGGCGACAACTACAACCTGCGCAGTGTGTTGCTCGCCGACGGTGCCGGCGCCTGCATCGGCGCCGGATTCGGTTCGCCGTTCCCGCCGGCCGTCTACATCGGTCACCCGGGCTGGAAGGACGCCGGCGGTCGCGCCAGCTACTCGCTGGCCAGCGGCGTGGTGATCGGGATCCTGTGCTTCATCGGGCTGTTCGGCGTGCTCGACGCTCTGCTGCCGGTTCCCGCGATCGTGCCGATCCTGCTCTATATCGGTCTGCTCATCGGTGCACAGGCCTTCCAGGCGGTGCCGAGACTACATGCGGTGGCGGTGGTCGCGGCCATTCTGCCGAACCTTGCGCAGTGGGCGTCGGGGATGGTCGACAACGCGCTCAGTGCCGCCGGCACCACGGCCGGTGAGGTCGGCAACGACGCTCTCAACGGCGCAGGCGTCGTCTACGACGGACTGCAGACCCTCGGTGAGGGCGCCGTCCTGGTCGGTCTGGTGCTGGGCACCATCGTGACGTTCATCCTGGAGAAGAAGTTCCACTTCGCGGCGATCGCGTGCGGGGTCGGCGCGGTGCTCTCGTTCATCGGACTCATCCACGCGCCCGAGGTGCAATGGGCGGCCAACCCCGAGGTGGCGCTCGGCTACCTTCTCTTCGGCATCGTGTGCCTGGGCTACTGGTTCCTGCCGGGGGCGCGCACGCCGGTCACCGTCGACGAGGCGGACATCGTCGCCGGTCACTGAGGTAGCGCACCATGCGCTCGGACGCACCGGAGGACGAACGTACAGGCGTTTTGTTCTCCGGTGCGTCCATGCGCTAGAGTCACAACTCGGTTCGAGCGCATTCCCCCATAGCTCAATTGGCAGAGCATTCGACTGTTAATCGAACGGTTACTGGTTCGAGTCCAGTTGGGGGAGCAACACAAGCCCCCGTCACCTGCGCACGCAGGCGGACGGGGGCTTTCTGTGTTTCTGCTTTCGGTGTTCTGCCGTGGCCGGACCCGGTCACGCTCGACTCGCGGTGAGGTCGACGATCACGCCGGTGGGAGACCAGCGCAGCATGCCGTGCTCGAAGGTCTGCATGATGTTGTCGGTTCCCTCGACGGGACGTTCATCCGACGTCGGAAGGCCGAGCGACCCGGTTTCCCAACCCATCGCGGCATAGCGCATGCCGATCTTGCCGTGGACCAGGAATCCGGCACCGGCCCACCGTTCGGCACGAACAGCACACCGCCTTCGAAGGCCTGGTTGGCCCCCACGCGAACACCTGATGACGCAGGATCGGGAACCCGCATTCGCCCGACTCCCATCCGCGCGCCGTATACGCCTCGAAAAGGCCGCCGTGCGGGATGGCGTAGGCGGCGTTCGCCCCGTTGCGCCAGTAGATGTGGCCGTTGGTGAACGCGACCCACGCGCCGACCAGTCGGCCGTCCCGGATGATCTGGTTCTCGCCCCGGGTGATCCGGGTGCCGATCCAGCCGGCGGCGACCCGCGCCTCGGCGTCGATGAGGTTCGGCACCGGGTGTACGAAGGTGCGGCACCGTCGGAGGAACTCGGTCATCGGGAACCCGACGCCGTCGATGTCACCGGGGTCGTGGTGGTCACCGCCGCGGACACCGAAATCCTTGTGCCCGCACACGCCTTTCGGCAGAACGGGCCAGCCGCTGCGGCCGTTGTCGCCGGCGTACTCGAGCGGGAACCCGAACTGCCGCGAAGCGGCGGCCATCGCACGCGCCCCGCGCCACAGCATCGCGTCCTCGTCGAGTCCGTCGGACGCATCCCTCGACAGCCACCAGGCGAGCGACCACGCGGCGAACGACCCGGCGAAGCACAGGTGGAAGGCGATCCCGTTGGCGGCGGCGGCCGCCCACGGTGCCTCGGTCACCGGGACGTTGAGCACCGTATGGGCGTCGTCGACCTCGATGTTGTACGAGACGTTCGCACTGTTGCAGTAGCGGGCGAGTGCGATCGCGTCGCCGGTGCCGCCCTCCTGGGTGTGGACCACACCGTAGTCGGTGCGCCGGCGGACCCCGTCGGAGTTCCCGGTGCCGATCGTGTCCGGGCGGTAGCCGAAAATGGTGTTGGTGATGCCGTAGTCGACCATGGCCCCTCCTTGTGATCGAGGTGACAGTTTGCTTAAAAGACGGTGGACGTGGTGAGGCGCTCGTAGAGTGCCTCGGCGTCGCCGAACCGCGTGTCGTAGCGGTGGGGGTGGGCCGATCGCTGCACGGCCTGCGCATACCAACCGGGCGGATGCGCCGACGAGTTGTAGTCCAGCTGCACCAGTTGCGCGTAGAACAGCCGCGCCGCGGTGGCCGGATCCATCAGGTCGATGCCGTCGCCGCGGCCCCACCACTGTGGCTGCTGCTGAAACAGTCCGACACTCTTGCCATCCGAGCCGATCGCGTCGTAGGGCACCGTGAGGCTCCCCGGCACCGCACGGTTCGCGTAGTTCCGGATGTTCGTCTCCACCAGCGTCGTCGCCAGTGCGATCATGATGCCGCGCGACGTGACACCCATGCCGCGGCCGACGGCGATGATGATACGCGCGTAGTCGTCAGCGGACATACCTCCACGATCCTCCGATTCCGGTGACTGGGTGTTGGGTGTGCGACGGCCCGCCGCGTTCCGCGGAACGCACATGCGAGCACGCCATTCGATCGTCATATCCCGGACTGTCGCCTCACTCGCAGGCGACGCCGTCGTTGTCCCCGTCCAGACCCGGTCGGTAGCCGGGTTCCCCGACATGGAGCGGGGCGACTCCGGCGGCTCGGGCCGCCGAGCAGTTCGCGTAGTAGACGCCGCCATCACCGGTGTCCGGTTCGGTGGTCGTGATGGCCGGCGGCGCGGTGTCCTCCGGTGTCGACGTCGGTTGGTCGGCTGTCGTCGAGTCGACGGGGACGCCGCCGCACGCGGTGAGGATGCGGGTCATGGCGTCCTTTTCGGCCGGTGTCACCCACAAGCGATACAGGGCCTTCACCCCGATCTGGCGGGAGACATAGGTGCAGCGATAGGACCTGTTCGGCGGCAGCCAGGTCGCGGCGTCGCCGTCGCCCTTCTGCTGGTTCACCGATCCGTCGACGGCCTGCAGGTTGCGCGGGTCGTTGGCGAAGTTGCGGCGCTCGTCGACACCGAGCTGCTGGGCGCCCTTCTGCCAGGCGTCGGACAGGGCCACCAGGTGGTCGATCTGGACCGCCGCCGAGGTGTCCTCACCGCGGACGAAGGCGATGGTCGTGTCGGTGTAGGGATCCTGCAGGGTGCCGGAGAGCACCACGCACCCGTTGGAACCTGGTTTGAGTTCGATCGAGGTGAGGTCGCGACGAAGGATGTCGTTGCGGGTGTCGCAGCCGTTGTGGCCACCGTCGACGGTGACGTCGTCGGACCACGCCTGCCCGAACTGGTCACGCGAATACCCCGTCTTGGGTGCGCGCCCCTTCACCGCCAGGGTCGCCAGCTTCGCGAGCGCGGCGTTCGCGTCGCCCGGAGCCGGCTGCGTCGCCGAGGCGGTCGTGAACGGGGTCTTCGAGGTTGTCGTCGACGGCGACCCGGTCGTGCTCGTCGTCGACGGGGCCGCCGCCGCATCGTCGTCGGTGTCCGACCCGAGTGCGATGAGACCCAGCAGACCGGCCAGGGTCGCAACGGCGACGACGACGATCACCCAGGTCGTGCGCGAGATCCTCGGGTTCGCGCTCACGATGGGATGTCCGCGATCGCGCTGTCCATCGGGTGTCCGCGTCAGTGGATGTCGAGCCGCTCGAAGGCGACCAGGGACAGCGCCGCAAGGACCAGACCCAAGATGGCCAACGCCGCGAAGTCCGCGGCGCTGACACCGTCGACGAGTTGGTTGGCGCCCACCGCCCAGTAGAACGGGGACAGCCACCGGATGGTGTGCACCGCGTTGATGACCGGGGCCAGTGAGGAGATCAGGTAGGCCGCCGCGGCGACGCCGCTCGCGATTCCCAAGGCCAGTCCTCGGTGTCCGGTGAGCGCACCGACCAGAAGCGCGACGGCGCCGAAGTCGAAGGCCAGCAGCGTCAGCGCCACCGTCACCCCCACCAGGGCACCCCAGTTCGGCGTCAGTTGGAAACTCGGTCCGGCGAAACACACGACCAGCGACGCCACCGGCACCACCGTCGCCACCAGGGTCAGCACCACGACCTTGTGCCCGAGAATCACGCGTCGTGTGATGGGCTGCGTGGCGATCAGCCCGAGCTCACCGTCGGCGTCCTGCCCGGCGATGGCCGCGGCACCGTAGCCGATGGTCAGCAGCAGGGCGAGGAGCGGCCCGAAGTTGGCGTACATGTTGGCGCTCAGCCATCCCTCGGGTGAGGTGATCGATCCGCTGATACCGAACATCGCCGACATCGACGGGTTGTTCTCGATCATGGAGTTGATCGACGAGTCGTTCTTGAACGAGGGGTACATCGCCACGATGATGAACAGATAGGCGGCGGCGCCGACCGCGGTGCCGATCAGCATCCGGCGACGCAGCCGCAGGTCGAGGCGTTCGAGGTCGAAGGTCATCGCGCCGTTCCTTCGCTGCCGCCATCGGTTCCGGCGCGCTGGAGGTCCTCACCCTCATAGAGGCGCAGGAAAAGCTCGTCGAGTTCGGCGGGTCGGGCGGTGATCGAGACCGGTTCCAGCGCGGCGATCGCGGTCAATGCCGGTGCGACCGAACCGGTGTGGATCAGCGAGACATGTCGGGGCGTGGACGTTCGGATCGTCACCCCGGGTATCTGGGAGAGCGCGGACACGTCCACGTCGTGGTCGAAATCGAGTTCAATGCTTCCCGGAGCGGTCGCGCGCAAAGCATCGATGGTGTCGTCGACGACGATCCGTCCGGTCCTGATGATCACCACGCGGTGCGCGAGTCGTGCGACCTCGGCGAGGTCATGCGAGGACAGCAGGACGGTGCGGCCTTCGCCGACCGCCTCATGCATCATGGTCGCAAACGTGTCCTGCAACAGGGGATCGAGACCCGAGGTGGGTTCGTCGAGCACCAGCAGCCGCGGTTTGTGCATCAGCGCCGACACGATCCCCAGCTTCTGCTTGTTGCCCTTCGACAGTGTGTGGATCGGTGCGTCGAGTTCCACGCCGAGTCGGTCGACGAGTTCATCGCGTTGGGTCATGTCGCGCAGGCCGCGCATGTGGGCGAATCGCGCCAGGATGTCGGCACCGGTGAGCATCTCGGGAAAATGCAGTTCCCCCGGCAGGTATCCGACATCACGCAGGCGTTCGGCGTTCCTGGAGGATGCGTCGAGTCCGAACATGTGCGCCCGGCCCTTGTTCGGGCGGTAGAGACCCATCAGACACCGGATGGTCGTCGACTTGCCGGCACCGTTGGGACCGAGGAAGCCGCACACCTCACCCTCGTCGACGGTCATCGAGACGTCCATGACGCCGCGCTCGGGTGCAAAGGTCTTGGTGAGGTTCTCGATCAGGATCGGCGGCGCCGTCATCTCGTTGCTCCGTTTCGTGCGAGGTGCTCCCCACATGCACGGTAGACGCCCGGCGTCGGCCGAGTGCGGCACGGATCGCCGGATGTTCGGCAATCGCGACGCCGAAATCAGGCAGACGCGACAATTCTGAGAAGTCACTGAGAAAATTGACGCGGCCTCTTAAACTGGGGGCGCCTCGCGGTCGCCGGCGGGGCACCGGCAACATCGTTGGGAGCACGATGAACCGTCATCCCGGATCTGTCCGTCTAATGCTCGTCCGAGCGGCGCTCGTTCTCGCGGCGTCGCTGCTGACCGTGACCTTCTGGCCGGCCGCACCACCGGCATCGGCGGCGAGCATCGAGTCGCTCGCCCAGCGATATACGACGACGTTCTATCCGCTGTGGTTGACCCAGACCCAGTTCGATGTTGCGCCGCACAACCGGTTGATCGGGCCGGACACGATCTCTCCGCTGTATCAGGGAGTCGTGGCGATCAACGACGACACCCTCTATGGCAGTTCGCCCGTCGACACCTCTGCTGGGCCGGTCATGGTGACGGTGCCGCGAACACCGGTGAGCTATTCGGTGCTGCTGCTCGACGCCTACGGCAACGTTTATCCATCGGCCATCCCCTCGAAGCAGGCCGGGGTGGCGACGCCGACGACGCTGTACGCACTGACCGCGCCGGGCTATCGCGGTCCGGTCCCGGCCCGCGCGACGCGGGTCTCGCTGCCGCATCCGTTCATGATCCTCATTTTCCGTGCCGACCGATTCAGTAAGAACGTCGACCAGACGGCGCAGGCCGCGGTGTTCCGACAGTCCCTGCTGATGCAGACCTACAGCGCTTGGCAGGCCAACCCGGCCGGCGGAGCGACCGCGGTGCGATCCGTGGCGGAGTTCGCCCTGCCGGTCAAGACGATGGCCGACACGCTCGTGAACACCGCGCCGGTGGTGTTCCTCCAGCAACTGCAGCGGGCAGTCGGCAACAGCAGCCGCGTACCGCCGTTGAGCAGGGCCGACCGCGCCCTGTCCGACGCCTTCAACCGCGTGTTCGCCGGGGGTGGGGATCCGGCGGTGTGGCCGGCCGTGTCCGCGGGGGCGCGGGCGGCGCATGGCGCGTTGATCGCGAACTACCAGAACCACCGTGATCGCAACAACTGGATCCACTTCACCAACATGGGCAAGTGGGGCACCAACGTCCTCGACCGGGCCTCGCTCAACGAGTACATCCAGTTCGGCAACGGGATCTCGACCGCGGCCTACTACCACACGTTCCGCGACGGGACGGGGGCACCGTTGGACGGAGCCAACACGTATGTGCTCACCTTCCCGAAGAGCCAGATCCCCAAGGCATCCCGGTTCTGGTCGCTGACCGCGTACACGCCGAACGCGATCGAGATGATCCCCAACCCGATCAACAAGTACCTCGTCGCCGGTTACACACCCGGACTTCGGTACAACCCGAACGGCTCACTGTCGATCTACATTTCGCGGGTGAAGCCACCCGGCGTGCCCGAGGCGAATTGGTTGCCGGTGGGATTCCGGCCGTTCAACGTGATGCTGCGGTTCTACGGGGTGATCCCGGGCAGTTCCGTCGCCAACAACACCTATGTGCCACCGCCGGTGTGGCGGCGCTGAACTCGCACCGCATCCGACATCGGCCGGCGTCGATCAGCGCCGGTCGGTGTCGTCGGTCTCCTCGGGCGTGTCCCAGATTCCCGCGTTCTCGAGATGACGCATCAGTCGGGACGCGCCATCGGTGAACTGCCGGCGGGTCTGCTCCACGATCTCGGCGCGATCGCCCGCCCGATATGCGGCGATCAGCCTGGAGTGGCTGTCGATTGCGACCTCACCCCACTCGGGGTCGGTCGCGTAGAGCTGAGCGGGGGTGTATCGGGTGGCGCTCAGCAGGAACCACGAGAGTTTCCCGCTCGCGGCGATCAGGTTGTGCAGTCGGTGGAACTCGAACTCGGCGTCGGCGACCTTTGCCCCGTCTCCTGAGGCGAGCGAGGCCCGCAGTCGTTCATTGCACGACTCGAGTTCGTTGAGTTGGTGCGCGGTGATCGCGTCGGCGGTGCGCAGGGCGAGCTTCACGGCGATCTCGCCTTGCAGCCAGAACAGATCCTCGACATCGGTTCGGCTCATATCGGCGACGACGTACCCGCGGTGCGGGGCGAGGTTCACCATGCCCTCGCCACGCAGTGTCAACAATGCCTCACGTACCGGGGTGACGCTCACGCCGAGGATCTCCGCCGTCTCATCCATCCGGATGTGTTCTCCGGGGCGGATGGCCGCGGTCATGATCTGCTCGCGCAGATGCGCCGCCACCTCTTCGGAAAGCTGCGGCCGGCGCCGGAGCCGACGGTCGGGGCGTGCGGCGGGTCGCGCCGACGATGTCGCACTGCTACTCATCTGTGTCACCGTAAACGTTGAAGTGGTTGCGTCGGGCCCGTGCCATGCGGTTGGCCCGAGTGCGAGGACGGATGGTCCTCTCAAAATATATCTGATATGACATGCGGTGATCGTCGGCGTGTGGGCAATCGCTACATTGGTCGCATGCCCAAGACCCCGCGCTCGTCCGGATCGGCGCCGTCGGTCGACGACGATGCGGTCAAGCAGACCGTCGTCGCGGCGCCGGCGGACCACTCCGACGTGACACCACTTGATGGTGACCGATTCCTCGAGGTCAACCGAACCAACCGGGAGAAGTTCCGGGAGGAGGCCGAGCGCCGGGACGAACGGGAGGCGTCGCGTCGTGAACCGAAGGCCGGGCGGACGCGTCGTCGAATCCGGGTGTCTGCTCGCCGCTCGACCATTCTGCTGGCCGTGCTGTCGGCGCTGGTCGTGGTGCTCGCGACCACGACCGCCTACTTCGCCTACGCCGCCGCACAGGCCGGCAACAGGGCCGACGCGGCCGGGCCGTCGGAAACCACCCGCCAGGAAGTGATGGATCTCGGCCGGCAGTACGCGGCGCAGCTCGCGACCTACGACTCGGCCGACTACGCCGACCTCGATCGCCGCATCCGGGAAATCTCCACCCCGGAATTCGCCAAGCGCTACATCCAGTCCTCACAGGACGCGCGCCGCGGAAACACGGCCGCACGAGGGGTGTCGAAGGCGGAATCCAACGAGGCGGGCCTGCAGTCCATCTCCGACACCAAGGCGGTCGTGCTGGCCACCCTCGACCAGACGGTCACCGCCCCGGACGTGAGTGATCAACTGCCCCAGGGGATTCCCTACCAGTCCCGGGTCAAGGTGACCCTCGAGCAGCGCGACGGGCAGTGGCTACTCGCCGACTTCGACACCGTCTGACCCACCTTCGTCGGACGTGCCGTCGGTGCCGGTCAACAACCGGATGCAGAGCGCGCAGATGTGATCCGCCGACGGCTTGCGCGGTAGGCGGGTCAGGTCGATGGCGACGTTGAGCGCGGCCTGGACCAGGAATCGGGACCGCGCCGCCGAGAGATCGGGCCGGTCGCGACTGACCCAGGCCGCCCACTCCTCGATGTTGATGCGCTGCTGGTTGCGCAGTGCGGTGCGTTGCCGCGGCGCGACGCTGCCGATCTCGGAGACGTAGACACTGATCAGATCGTTGTTTGTGAGATAGAGATCCACGTAGCGGGTGACCAGTCCGACGACGACCTCGCGCGGCGTGGTCGACGACGACAACGCGTCGGCGATCATCGCGGTCACCCGATCCGACGCCCGCCAGAACGCGGCCTGCAGAATCGCGGCCTTGCTCTCGAAATGTCGGTAGACACCGGACGCGGGCAGGTCCGCGGCACGGGCGATGTCATCGATGGTGACATCGTGGAATCCGTGGGCGGCGAACAGTCGGATCGATTCGGCGAGCAGGAGTTCGCGTTTGGAAGTGGGGGCCAGCCCGGTCAACGGAGCGGTATGCGGTGCGCGGCCCTCGGGGGGCAGCTCGACGGTGGCCAGTGACAGGGCGGCGTGGGTGATCAACTCGCCGATCTGGCGGGTGGGCAGTGCGGTCCGGTGCGTTGCCGGGCTCGCGACCACGCTGGTCATCGCCGCGGCGATGAGGTCCGCCTCGTCGCGATCGAGCGTCGGGCGCATGCCCTGCAGATCAGCCCGAATCCGTCGGTGCTGCGCCACGACGATGTCGCGGACGTACCGGGCATCGTCGGGCTTCAGGAAGGCGTCCTCCCAGTGGTACAGACTGCCGCTGCGCCGATTCTCGATCGCGGCATCGGTCAGGGCGGCCAACAGCCCGCGTAGTTCCGTTGCGGGATGCGCGGTGTCGGCGGGAACCGCGTTCGTGGCATCGGCCAGCGCGTCGGCGAGGGTGCGGGTCGTCTCCGCGAAGAGTGCGTACTTGTTGGGGAAGTGGCGGTAGAGCGCTGGGGCGGAGATGCCCACGTCGGCGGCGATGTCGTCGAGTCGGACCGCGTGAAATCCGTTCGCGCTGAACGCCCGGGCCGCCGACTGCAGGATCTGCTCGCGGCGGTCGCGAGGGCGACGACGGGGCGCGGTTCGGGCGCTCGTCGTCGGCGGGGCGGGCGGGTGCGCGCTCATGGCAAGTGAGCGTAGTCGGAGATCGAATTCACAGTGATCATTTCGGCTGATGTGGATAAATACGCAGGACAAGGGGATCTTTCGCGATGATAAGTTAACAG
This sequence comes from Gordonia rhizosphera NBRC 16068, assembly GCF_000298195.1. Taxonomy (GTDB): domain Bacteria; phylum Actinomycetota; class Actinomycetes; order Mycobacteriales; family Mycobacteriaceae; genus Gordonia; species Gordonia rhizosphera. The sequence continues at coordinate 58,841 of NZ_BAHC01000084.1, forward strand.
GTATTCTCGTGATCTGGGTCGCACTGTGGTAATTGTGTGGTCACCGAGACCGCTCGATGAGCGAGCCAGAACTTCGGGAAGAGAGGGCGAAACTGCGATGGGTGTCGACGTGGACGGGGATGAGATCCGGGTCGGAGTAGATGACCGAGGGGTGGCCCGTATCGAAATCCACCGTCCGCATCGAATGAACGCGCTCAACGGCGCGGCCAGTGCAGGCATCATGGCGGCCTGCAACGAGCTGTCGGACCGGGATGACGTTCGCGCCGTGGTCATCGACGGTATGGGCGGCAACTTCAGCACCGGCGCCGACGTCGTCGACGTCTTCCAGGGCGGGCAGGGCAGCGGCGGTGGGATGGACCCGACCCGGGCGCGCGGGATCATCTCGGGTGGATCTGAATTGGTGCGCGCGGTCCGCCGCGTGGGCGTACCGGTGATTGCGGCCGTCGACGGTGCGGCGGCCGGTGTCGGCGCGTCGTTGGCTTTCGTCGCCGACCTGATCTACGCGACCGAGCGGTCCTACTTCTTGCTCCCGTTCGTCAACATCGGTCTCATGCCCGACGGTGGCGCCACGATGTCGGTGGCCGCATCGATCGGTCGGGCACGGGCCAACGCGATGGCGCTACTGGGTGAGAAGTTGCCGGCCGCAGAGGCTTTCGACGCCGGGCTCGTCACCAAGGTGGTCGCCGATCGCACCGCTCTCGACGCGGTCGTGGAACAGGTGACCGACAAACTCGCCCAGTCGTCGCCGAGCGCGTTGCGGATCACCAAGGCCGCACTCGACGCGCACACCATGTCCGACTTCGAGGCCGCGCTCGGGCATGAACTCGACGGCCAGACCGAACTGCTGCAATCGGCCGAGTTCCAGGCGGCGATCGCTGCCTTCGTCGGCGCCAAGCGCTGACGCACATACGTAACGCACATCGTGACCGCGCAGGTCACAAAGACAGGAGGGGCCCTATGACCGCAACCATCAATCCGAGCAGCGATCTGACCACCGAACCGCTACGTTCTCGGCGCAACCACTGGAACAACCAGGTGCGTCGTCACGCCTTCATGACGCCGGACAAGCCCGCACTGAAGTTCCTCGGTCAGGTCACCACGTGGAAAGAACTCGACGAGCGAACCCAGGCCTTCGCGGCGGCTCTGCATCGTCGGGGCGTCAAGTTCGGTGACCGGGTCCTGATGGTTCTGCTCAACCGCAGCGAGTACGTCGAGGCGGTGCTCGGTGCGAACCTCATCGGCGCCATCCCGGTGCCCGTGAACATCCGGATGAGCCCGGCCGAGATCTCGTTCCTGGTCACCGACAGCGGCGCCCGGACGATCGTCACCGAGACGATGCTCGCCCCGCTCGCCGACGCCGTCAGATCATCCACCGGCGCGATCGACAACACGATCGTCGTCGGCGACACCACCAACGAGTCTCACCTCCGCTACGAGGACCTGATCGCCGAGGGCTCGGTGGACCTTCCGGAGGTCGACGTCCCCGAGGAGAGCGTCGCCCTCATCATGTACACCTCGGGCACCACCGGAAAGCCCAAGGGCGCCATGCTGACCCACACCAACCTGCAGGCGCAGGCGGTCACCTGTCTACAGGCCCTGCAGACCAGCCGCGACGAGATCGGCGCGTGCGTGGCACCGATGTTCCACATCGCGGGCCTCGGCGCCATGACCCCGCTGTTCTACATGGGTGCACTCTCGGTGATCCATCCGCTCGGCGCCTTCGACCCCGACGACATGCTCGACATCCTGGAGCAGGAGGGCACCACGTCGATCTTCCTGGTTCCGGCCCAGTGGCAGGCGGTCTGTGCTGCCCAGCAGGCGCGCCCGCGTGACCTGAAGCTGCGGGTGATCAGCTGGGGTGCGGCCCCGGCATCCGACACCGTGCTGCGGGCGATGAACGAAACCTTCCCGGAAGCCATCAATGTCGCAGTCTTCGGGCAGACCGAGATGTCGCCGATCACCTGCGTGCTCGAGGGCAAGGACGCGCTGCGCAAGCTCGGTTCGATCGGCAAGGTGGTGCCGTGTGTGACCGCGCGCGTCGTCGACCCGGAGATGAACGACGTCAAGCCCGGGGAGGTGGGCGAGATCGTCTATCGCGGCCCGAACATGATGAAGGGCTACTGGCAGAACGCGCAGGGCACCGCCGATGCCTTCCACGGTGGCTGGTTCCACTCCGGTGACCTCGTGCGCCAGGACGAGGAGGGGTTCCTCTACGTCGTCGACCGCGCCAAGGACATGATCATCTCCGGTGGGGAGAACATCTATTGCGCCGAGGTCGAGAACGCCTTGTTCGGCCACGCGAAGATCGCCGAAGCCGCGATCATCGGCCGGGCCCACGAGAAGTGGGGGGAGGTGCCGGTCGCCGTCGTCGTGCTCGCTTCGGGTGTCGACGACCTCACCCTCGAAGAGCTCGAGTCCTACCTGAACGAGAACCTCGCTCGTTTCAAGCATCCGAAGGACCTCGTGATCGTCGAGGAGCTGCCCCGTAACGCGGGTGGCAAGGTCGTCAAGCCGACCCTGCGTTCGGCCTACGGCAGCAAGGACGCGGGTCTCGCGCACTGATCCGCGTATATCTCGAAATACGGCGTGTACACGTTCCGCGTGTGCACGCCGTTTTTCGTTGCCGGTCATGCTGTGACACGACTGAGAACCAACTAGAACACGTTCCATTTCTGCGCGAAAGTGACTAGGGTCTCATCCAGGTATCGAGCGTCTGTGGGGGATCGATCCGTCCGATGACGCGTCCAATACGAGCGGAGGATGTCATGAAGACCAAGGGTGCGTTGCTGCGGGAGATCAACACGCCGTGGCAGATCGAGGAGATCGAGATCGGCGATCCCAAGGCCCACGAGATCAAGATCAGGATGGAAGCGGCCGGCATGTGCCACTCCGATCACCATCTCGTGACCGGTGGTATCCCGATGGCGGGTTTCCCCATCCTCGGCGGTCACGAGGGTGCCGGCGTCGTGGAACAGATCGGTGAGGGTGTCACGGATTTCGAGGTCGGCGACCATGTCGTGTTGTCGTTCATCCCGTCATGCGGCAAGTGCCCGTCGTGCAGGGCGGGCCTGGCGAACCTGTGCGACTTCGGAGCCATGCTCTTGCAGGGGGAGGCGGTCTCGGACAACACTTTCCGCATCCACACGGCGAAGGGCGAACCGGTCTACCCGATGACCCTGCTCGGCACGTTCGCGCCGTACATGGTCGTGCACGAGGCCTCGGCGGTGAAGATCGACGAGTCGATCCCCTTCGAGGTCGCCGCCCTTGTCGGCTGTGGTGTGCCGACCGGGTACGGGTCGTCGACCCGTAGCGGCAACGTCCGGCCCGGGGAGGACGTCGCCATCGTCGGTGTCGGCGGCGTGGGTACCGCAGCCCTACAGGGTGCGGTGATCTCGGGTGCGCGCAACGTCTTCGCCATCGATCCGGTCGAGTGGAAGCGTGAGCAGGCCATGAAGTTCGGCGCCACCCACGCGTTCGCCTCGGTCGAGGAGGCGGCGATGTCGATTGCGGAGATCACGCAGGGGCACATGTGTCACAAGGTGATCGTCACCGTCGGCGAGGTGCACGGCCGTGACGTCGATTCCTGGATGGGGATCACCGCCAAGGCCGGAACGTGCGTGCTGACCGGTATGGGCAACATGATGGAGACCGAGGTCACCCTCAACCTCGCGATGCTCACGCTGTTGCAGAAGAACCTGCAGGGCACCATCTTCGGTGGCGCCAACCCCAAGCTCGACATCCCGCAGCTCCTGTCGATGTACAAGATGGGAAAACTGAACATCGACGACATGATCACCCGCCAGTACCGGCTCGACCAGGTCAACGAGGGCTACCGGGACATGCTCGAGGGCCGCAACATCCGCGGTGTGATCCGGCTACGACCGACGACGATC
>NZ_BAHC01000083.1 GCF_000298195.1 Gordonia rhizosphera NBRC 16068
CCAGCCGGCATTTGCGTCCTGTTGTGGCACCCAGGAAAGAATCTCTACACCGGATACGCACACCTCAGTCGGACAGTCATAGACTCCGGCAACACCGTCAAGAAGGGGCAACTGATCGGGTACAGCGGTAACACCGGACAGGTGACTGGCCCGCACCTGCACTTTGAGGTATTGCCCGCCAATCCCAGCATCAAGCCCCCATACTACGGTCGGATAAATCCGAGGCCCTATCTGCCCTGATTCCTCCTGAGCGTTTTGTCCGAGAAATCGACGGATCGCCAAAGGGCCCTTCCTGATTGAGGATGCGTGATTCTGCCACGCTCTGAATCAGGAAGGGCCCTGAAGCTCTGCTCTTGGTCGGCCAGTCGGTCCTTGATGGCGGCTTTCGAGCGGCGGTGACTATGTCCAACAGGTCTGACCGAGACGCGCCAATGCTAATGGGGTTCGATCCGGGGGCGCAGTCGGGCCCATGTCTCCCGCGAGCGAAACCGTGACGTGGCCAGCGGGGCGCGGTGCTCAAGCTCCGACGCCGACGACTCCCGCAGGCTGAACGGTGGTCCACGCCGAAGTGATCACCCGGGTGCGGGCCCGTCTGAGGTTGGTGTAGGCAAGGCGACTTCGATGGTGCGCTCGCCGAGGCGGGCGGTGATCGTCACGTCGGTGGCGCCGGCGGCGGCCAGATAGTTTGCCAGCGTGGACAGCAACAGGTCATCGCGTGCCTCGAGTCCGGAGACCGCGGCTTGTTTGATGCCCATCCGTTGCGCCAGCTCGGTCTGGGTCAGCTGAGCCGCGCCTGGGATCGTTGCCAGGTGTTGACCGTCTCTGCGTGTGACGACGACCGCGTGGGGGTTCGTCGTTGAGGGTGCCGATCAGGGGTTCGTGTGAGGGTTGGAGTTGACGGGTGGTGGTCGGCGTCGGAAACCACCCCGAGGTCGGCCTTCTCCGCACCCACCGGAACCCCCAACCCGGACGGCGAGAACCGCGGCGCCCTGTCGAGCGGGCGGGTGCAGCTCATCGTAGAGCACCATCGCTTCCGGCTTTGGGATGTCGGCGTCCAGCATCGCGTCTCCTCTTTCCCGAATCGAAACTCACGTTCAAAAGGTACGAGTGGGGCCGACAGATCCTGAAGTCATACATGATTTCGTGGCAAACACGGCTGATAGGTCGCTCCCTCGCACGCGTTCCGAGGCTTTCCTCGAACACGGGCAGATCGACGTCATCGGCCGGGGGATCGCTTACTCGATGTGGGCCTGATTGCGCGTGGCCTTCTGTCCTGTCTCTGTGTTCGCCGCCAGTGGCACCTTCGCACAGCCACCGGACACGCGCACCCGAGCGGTCGTCAGTTCCGAACAGATTGGTGCGAGAATGATGGGTGAGATTGGAGACGCGGAGGGGCTCCGCGCTGTGTCTCTCAAAGAAGCTGTTGTAGAGCTATTTCCGGTGTCACACCAAGTCCGCTCACCGAGCCATTCGGTTGATTGGCGGCCAACGCGACGTCTTCGTCCTCTGTGCCTTCACCTTCTGAAACATTCGAATGAAAACATTGTGATAACCGCGGACATTCACCCGTTTGGTGTAGCGGCAACGTGCGATTGATGGAATAGACTGCGCGAATCGAATAATTGAAGGCGATCCGAGGAGGGTGTCGGTGTCGGTGTCGAGTGACCCGCCTGCGGAAGCGGCCACCGATCAACAGGAAATCTCACCTGCAACCCAACCGAATCCTCGTGGCCGGCGGTATCGCGCGATCGCAGCGATTTCTGGAGTTGCAGCGCTTGTGGTCGGCGGTGCCGTCGGGGGCTATTACGCGCAAAACGAATGGTCGAGCCGTCAGTCCAGTCCACAAGCGGCAGTGGTTACCGTGACGGTGCCACCAGAGGGCGGCGCCGCGGAGTTTCAGATGCCCGACACCAGGGGGATGAGTGAGTCGGCTGCCCGGCAGCTTCTGATTGACGCCGGGCTGACACCATCGGCCATCGAGACCTCGACCGAACCCGCTGCCGGTCCGGTGGGCACTGTCATCGACCAGACTCCGGCGTCGGGGACCGAGAATCCCGCCAAAGCCTCGCTGGTGTTGTCCAGCGAGGCGACCATGCCGAACTTCGCCGGTCGCAACGGCCAGCAACTGGCGGTGGATCTGCAGAAACTCGGAGCGCAGGTCGAGGTGGTGTCGCAGTACAGGCCCGGTTCGCGGCCGGGAACTGTCATCTCGTCCGACCCGCGTCCGGGTGCGTCGCTGCCGTCCTCGGTGCGCCTCACCGTGGCGCAACCCGGGTCGTCGGTTTACCTTGCCAAGCTCTCGGCGATTTCGAGTAGCTGCTCCTCGGGCAAATATTCGTTGAACGGCAAGGACTTCGACAATTCGACGGCCTGCTCGTCGAGCTCTGATGGCAACGCGCAGTACGAGTGGTTGACCAACAGGGTGGCCGACCAGCTCACCGCGTCGGTCGGTATCTCCGACGAAGACACTCCGGGAACCGCGGTGCGCGTCGATGTACTCGCAGACGGCCGGCCCGTCGGACATGTCGTTGCTCGGTACGGTTCGACGAGCGAACTGAACGCCATCGTCACAGGCGCCCTTCGCGTCACGCTGGTGGTCACCCGATTGAGCCCGGGCGACGACTCGGTGTCGGTGGTCCTCGGAGACGCCCGGCTGATCGGAAATGCCGACGCCATCGATCGGCTGACAGAGTGAGGCGGCTGGGCCGAAGCCTGTCTCGACACACGTGTCTGCTCGCTGTCGTTCTCGTGGTGGGTGCCCTCGTCCTCGTCGGACCGTCGTCAGGTCCGAGTTATGCCAATCCGAACACACCCGCATCGGCGTACAACGGGGTCAAACCGGTTCTGATCGTCTTCGACCTTTCTTCGTCGATGGGCCAAGACGACGGCACCGGAACAGTCAAGCTCGACGGTGCCAAGCGCTCGATGATCGACCTCGTGGCCAAGCAGCCGCCTGGCGCGGAGATCGGACTTTGGACATACCCCGGCAAAGCGGGCTCATGCTCGGCGGGTGGGTATGTGCCGGGCGGTGAATTGAAGTCGGTAGACGATCCCGCCAAGCTCGCGGCAACCATCCGCGAACTCCAGGCCGACGGGGATACGCCAACCGGAGATGCGCTCACGGCCGTCGCCGACGACCTTCGAGGTCGTGGGCGGAACTCGGCATCGATCGTGCTGGTGTCCGACGGTGAGAGCAACTGTGGTACCGACCCCTGCGACGCGGCGAAAAGCCTTGCCGCCGAGGGTTTTGACGTAACCGTCGACACGGTGGGGTTTCAGATCTCCGCCCAAGGTGCAGACGAACTCAAGTGCATCGCCGATGCAACGCAGGGCGCCTATTACGATGCCAAGGACAGCGCGTCGCTGGCACAACGTCTGTCCTTGTTGTCGATTCCCGCGCTGAACGTCGAGGTCAAGGCCGCCGGCTTCGCGCCGTCCGGCGGACAGACCCGTATCACCGCGAGAGTCTCGAACACCTCAGCCACCACAGTACGTAGCGTCTGGGTGGGTCTGCAGTTCGGCAAGGGCGATGACGGCAAGGGACTGCAGCCAGCTGTGATTCCGCCAAGATATGCGCTGGGAACCTTGGCTTCCCAGTCATCGGGTGCAGAGCAGGAGCGGTCCTGGACAGTGTCGACCGGGCCCCCTGGTAAGACCGGGAAGCTGAACTGGTCGATCAGTGTCTGGGGTGACACCACCGTTCCCCTAATCAAGCGCGGCACCATCACCGTGACCGATCACATCGATCCGTCGCACGCTGGACCGATGTTGAAGGAGATCTTCGACTCCACGACACCCGCGGTGATCATGGGTGACTCGTACTCGTCGGGAGAGGGCACCGGCAATTATTTGCCCGGCGACACAAAGCATGCCGACCAATGTCATCAGAGCAGAACGCAATATGCCGCACAGCTTTTGGCGAAGGCCCGAAATCCGAAGGTGCGAAACATTGCGTGCAGCGGCGCGGTCATGTCCGACCTGATATCTCCCCAGATGGGCGACGAGAACGGGTTCGCGGTGTCCACCGGGCAACTGCAAATCCTGAATGATGTGGCCGCCCCGTCGGCGGTGTTCATGACATTGGGCGGCAACGATATCGGCTTTTCGGACATCGCCACCAAGTGCTTGACCGAAATGAACTGCACAGATGACATGCATCTGCGGGGAAGTGTGAACCTCGGTCTGCGGTCGCTCGACGGTCTGTCGCGGTACTACAAGGAGATCTACCGCGTGATCAACACCGATGACAAGCGTGAGCGTCGTGGTGGTCGGGTAGCGCCGGTGATCGTCCTGCCGTACCCGTTGGTGCTGCCGAAATCCGACCAGGCGCATTGCCCGAGTCTTTCGCGTCAGGAGATCGAATACATCAACGATGTCGAGGACAGCCTGAACGCAGCAGTCGAGAAGCAAGTGGTCAAAGCGCGTGACGCGGGCGCCGACGTCTACTTCGTCGACACGGTGAAAGGGTCCGTCCGTCCCGACCACACAGCCTGTCACCCAGAGCCCTACATCAACCCGGCGAGCTTTTGGACCGGTCTGGCCGCGAAAAGTACCGATGCTCTCAATGCGGGGACGCTGAAGTCCGACGACGGAGACATCGCATTGAAGACCCGTTACGCCGCGGAACTGCTACATCCCAACGTCGCCGGGCACGGCGCCGAGGCGGCCGCCATCCTGGCGTGGTCCGTGACCGCGCCGCCGCGAATCCCATACCGGGCGTTGCCCGCCGAGTTCAATCTATCCGCACAGGGCGGTGACCCGTCGGCCACGATCGACATGACCAAGAGTGATGGCTCGGTGACGGTCCTCGAGGCGGGCGAAGCAACCAAGGTGGTCACCGATGTCGCGTGCGCGACACCGTTCGGGGGGCTCGGGTGCATCACCAGACTCTGGCTGAACTCTGAACCGCGCGTTCTCGGGACCACCCACCTGCCATCCGGTAGAGCTGAGTTGTCGGTCGTCATTCCGCGGGACATCCCGCCGGGCAGGCATCACCTTAGCGTCGCCACGACGGGCGCTGACGGTGCGCAACAGGTCAAGTCGGTGGAAATCGTCGTGAAACAACCACTTCCATCGTGGTTCTGGGGAATGGCCGTCCTGACGATGGTCTTCGCCCTGGTCGCCGGTATCGCGCTCTGGCGACTACGACGGCTGCAATGACCACCCGCAGGCATTGAACGACACGCGTCCCGCTCACTACCATCAGGAGGTTCTCAATGACCGATGCAGCAGGCACGGCTCCAGTGATCGATATACAGCCGGTGACCGCGTTGGTCGCCGGTGTCGTACTCGCCGTCATCGGCGCCGTGGTTTCCGACGCGACCTTGCTGTGGCTACTCGCGGCCCTCGGGATCGCGGTGGGCGCGTGGTTCGCCTATTCGCAGAAAGCGAAGTGGCCCAGTGACGTCGAGCAACTGCTGGGCCGCTACCGTCTCACCCGTGTACAGGCGGCTAGTCCGCAGCCTGCTCACGGGTCCCAGCCCTCGTCCGCCTCTGCGACGACCGACGAGCAGGTGATCCCGTTCCGCGGCATGACCTTTCCCGAGATCATCACCGGCTCTGTGAAAGTGGTGCTGCGTAGCTGGCCGTCACTTCTGGGCATCCCCATCGTGATCCTGGTCGGATTCGTTCTCGTCCTCTACGTGGTTCTGATGGTCATGATGCAGGTGATGTTCGCCGCGTCGACCTCGATGGTCGGAAACGGGTTTGTGTCCACATCGTCCACGGTGGCAACGATCGGTGGGCTGTTCGCGATGCTCGCGGTCATGTATGTGCTCGCGATCGCGGTGGCTTTCCCTGCCGACGCGTTGCTGATCGCGTTGAGTGTGCTCGCCACAGACCGAGCCGTTCGGGGAGTACCCGTCCGCCTCGGTGAGGTGTTCGCCGAGGCGCGCCAACGGATGTTCGCGGTTTTCCGCCTAACCGCCGCCTTGTACCTGATCTTGTTCACCCCTGACGTCCTGTTGGTCGCGGTGGGCGTTGCGGCGCGGAACGCCGGTGTGGTCATGGTTTTCGCCTTGTTGATGACAGTCGCGATATTCGTGGTGGGTATCCTGCTGAGCCTGGCGCCCATCGTCCTCATGAAAGAAGGCCTCGGCGTCGCCGCGTCGTTCCGGCGGTCGGTCGAGCTGACCAAGTCGGCATGGCCGCGCCTGCTGGGTATTCACGCACTGTGGTTTGTCGTGGTGTTCCCGCTTGCGCTCTTGGTGAGTGCATTGGGTTTCAGCATCATCTTGTGGGCAGTGATCCTGGGTGCGCTGATCGCGGTCTTCCGGTGCATGCAGGTCCTCATCTACACCGATCTGCGGATGCGTCAGGAGAATTACGCAGCCGAACTGTCGGCCGACTGGGAACGAAACGCTTCGGGCGCTTGACTCGCAAATCGGGCAATGCCTTCGGTGGTGGATATGGTCGGCGCGCAAGGCCTGGGCCATCGTAGATTCGCGCGATCAGACCGTTTCCACGCGGTGGCGATATCAAAGCCGGGCGACGACGTGCTACGAACTCGGGTTCGCCGGCGCGTCGGTCACGCATCTTGGCGACTCGGGGATTTCGCGGTGCAGTTCTCTGTTGATCAACGAACAGGCTCGACGCGACAGCGACCGAGGTCTGATCGAGCGAGCTCGTTGGATCGCATCGAACTGGATGCTGCACATCTCGCCCGTCGATGCCGACGACGGCGATGTCGAAGGTCATGAACCGCCGCGTCCTGCGAACGCTGTGAGCACAGTGTCCGCCTTCACGCAGAACGTCGGAGACAGGAGGGACGCCTCCTCGGCACGCAGGTCCTGACGCCGATGGAACCGGCTGACATTGACGACATAATGGTCGAATGCGTGAGGGTGATTCCCCGTCGACGAGTTCGGAACGCGTGCTCGACGAGTTGCGTGCGCTGCGCAAGCGCACGGATGGAGCTTCGGTCGCCGGGCTCGCGTCGTCACCGACGATCACCCAATTGGTGGGGAACGGGGACCCGCTCGTCGCGTGGAGTCGACTCCAGCACCTGGCACTGGATGCCGAATGGAGCAGAGAGATCGAGGCCGCCTGCTACTCGCTCGGGTTCGCCAGCACGTCGGACACGCATCTTGGTCGACTCGAGGATTTCGCCGCAGAGTTCTATATGGACGAACGGCAGGCTCGTCGCTACAGCGACCGCGGTCTGATCGAGCTGTCGCGTTTGATCACGTCGAACTGGATTTTGGATGCGGTCCCCACGTGCGACGTGGTCCTGAACGCGAATGGCCCGACGTGCTGTGAGCTCTATGCGCGCTGCGGCCATCCCGAGTCGGTGAGAATGGATCCGCCCCGTTTCGAGGTGTTGTCTGATGCCCCCGCAGAAGAGTTGCATCCGCAGTGGGTGACCGAGCAACACGATGGCCGATGCACCACCAGATTTGCACGGCCGGCCGCCGTACTGCTCAGCGGCGAGACCTCCCTCGTCGTCCGATGGAGCGGGGAGGTCTGGCCGAAATTCAGTGCGCAACTGTCCGGATCATGGGTCGAGAGCACGCCTGTTGTGGAGTGCTTGGGAAACAAGATGATGATTCGCTGGTTCCCCAGCGGAAGCTCCTCAGAAACCGAGGGCGTGAGCGACAAGTCTCGCAACCGGGGCGTCGCAGGTGGCGATGACGACCAGAATTGAAAGCAGCGCGATGACGATCAGACACAGCCGCAGAGTTGCGGGCCAACCCGACGTTACGGCGGCCAGCGCCACATCCCAGAATCCGGCTCGCGAACCCGCACTGTCAGACCCTTTGGTGCTCTTGCGTCCCATCTCGCCTCCTATTGTGCGAACGTCCGTTACGAAGAAGCGTGCCAGCGGCGGCGTGGCCTGTCGTGACACGAAATTGACATCTCGGAGCGGCCGCGCATGAGCGTCATCGACCAGATCATGGAGGAGCTGGATGGGTTCATCGACCGTGTCGACGGGATTTCACCGGCGGCTCTGGTGAACGCTCCGACGATCACGTCCTTGCTGGCACATGGCGATCCCGAACAAGCGTTCCTCGTGCTGGAAGGCATTCGGCGCCGCAACACCAATCGTGATATCGCTGCTGCCTTCGCCCACCTCGGCGCACCCGGATACGTGGGCAACACCGAGGACCGACTCAATCAGTTCGGCATGGAGCATCATGACAGCGCACCGCGGACAGGTGAGGCGCCGTCGAGTCGGACGGTGCGACGATGGTCGGCGTCCGGGCAGCGACTCCTGGCCAGCCAGATCGTGGCCGGATCAGGACTCGAGCCGCCCACAGTGCACCTCGACGTGCTACTCCGGGCGGGCTCGAACCTCGCGATCTTGCCGACGATCTACCACATGCATGGCTACGCGATGAGCGACCCCGTGATCATCGTCGTCGGCCGCGACGTCCACGCCGTACAGGCGTTTCCGCGCGAAGCAATGGAACAGCCGGGGCCACACACGTTTCAGCCGCGCGATGTGGTCGAGGTTGATGTCGGGTTTCCTGCGCATCTCCAACTCGTCTGGCTCGGCGAGGTCCAACCGACAGTGGTCATCCGCACCATCAACTTTCCGGCGACCATCATCCAGATGTGCACGCTGACACACGGGGCATCGGGGTTGGTGCTCTACACGGAAGGGGATGAGATCGACTCACTGTCGGAGATCGCCGCCGAGATCGGACATCAACTCGCAGACGATGCCGAGGAATTTCCTTCACCGTTGCCGACCTGACTCGGCGATCCGTGTCCACTCGTCGATCATGACGACACAGATCCTCAGATAGTCCGGTGACGATGAGTCGTTGCCGCCCGACCCCCAAACCTCCGCCCGAAATGCTGCCAACGAACAACTCCGACGCCGACTGCCAGCGGTGTCCGGGGACGTCGCCCCAGTTGTAGCCGTCGAGGCCGAGGTGGTCGACCTGGTCGGGCCCGGGGTAGGCGGCGTTGAAACCGGAGGTGCCGAGCGTGAGAACGTTGGGGGCCCAGACGAACTCGAGGTTGGTGGCGCCGGCCGAGAGGATGACCGAGCGCATTCGGGTCCAGGCAGCGCGGTAGTCGGCGGCGGTGTTGCCGTTGACGCCGATCGACCACGGATACCAGGTGCCGTTCATTTCCTGCGCCCAGCGCAGCAGCACTGGCTTGTGCCACGACATCAGCTCGGTGCCCCAGCGGGTGAGGTCGGCGTCGAAGTCGCCGGCCGCGATGCGAGCCAGGGCGTAACGGGGTTGGTCGACGCCGAGGCCGGCGGTCCACGGTTCGAGGGTCAACAAAGGAGTGGCGCCATAGTCGGCGATCGTGTCGAGGTCGGCGATGGGGACCGAGTCGCCGATGGCGGCGAAGCGGTGCAGATACCGCGGTGGCGCGCCGGCCAGCGTGGCGAGTTGCTCGATGGGGGAGCTCGTCGAACCGGGGGCGGGCACAACACTGGGGATGAACGCTCCCCACGCACGCTCGGCGGAAGCGGTGGGCGTCGGCCCAGCGGACGTGCATGCAGGGACAGCGAGCAACGGGGCAGCGGACATTATGCGTAGGACGTCGCGTCGCGCCCAGCGGTTCCGCGCTGGTCTCCGAGTGCTGTAAATGACGATGATCATTCCCTGACGACCCGAACGTTTCGTAGCGACGGTATCGCCAACCCGGTGACCGGCCGACTCCTCACATACCCTGACAACGCGCTCTTTCGCTCGCGTTCAAGGAGACCAGTGCACAACTCACGTCGGATCGGTGTCGTGGAAGACCACGCAGTAACCGTCGCCGGTATCCGCGCCTTGCTCGACCCGTATCCGGAGCTGGCGATCACCGCTGCCGCACCCAGCGTGGCCGAGTTGCTGGCCACGTCCACGGATCTCGACCTCGCCATCCTCGACCTGCGACTGCCCGATGGTTCATCGCCGGCCGCGAATGTCGCCGATCTCGCCGCTGCGGGCATCGACAACGTGCTGGTGTTCACCTCCGGTGAGGAACCGTATCTCGTCAGAACAGCCGCCAAGGCCGGGGTGCTGGGAGTGGTGCGTAAATCAGAACACGACTCTGTGGTGATCGCCGCCATTCGCCGGGCAGCTGATGGCGGTGTGGTCGCCAGCATGGACTGGGCGATGGCGATTGACGGCGACGCCGATTTCGCCGAGGTTGCGCTGAGCCCCCGGCAGCGTGAGGTTCTCAGTCTGTATGCCTCGGGGGAATCGGCGCAGCGCGTGGCGACGCTGTCGGGGCTCTCGCCCGACACCGTCAACGACTACCTGACTCGCATCCGGCAGAAGTACGCCGCCTCCGGACGTCCCGCCCCCACGAAGACCGACCTGTACCAGCGCGCATTGGAGGACGGATGGCTACCCTTTCCCCGCCGGCGACGACGCCGCTGACCCCGACAGACGAGCAGAGCGCGGCAGTACGGATCGAGCGCCTGTTCTCGATCTTCGTCGGCGCCGGCTACTTTGCCTATCTGGCGATCCTGGGACCACAGATCGTCGCACAGTCCTCTGCCACGGCAGCGTGGTGGAACCTCGTCGCACCCTTGACTGTCTTCATCCCTCCGGCGGTTCTCCTGATCGCCGCACTCGCCCGCAGACGCACTCTCGCGCGTTATGCCTCGCGCACCTGTGCGGTCGCGTTTGTCGTCGTCGCCCTCGGCTGGTTGCCGGCATGGAATGGCGGAACCATTCACGACCAACTCTGGTTCTCCGTCATCCCCGGCCTGGCCGCACTGGCCGCCGCCATCACTCTGCCGCGCCGCGCGACCCTGACGTTGATGGCGGCGGCGATAGTGACGGCGCAGCTGGCCAACGCTCTGTGCCGACCCGACGACTACGCCGGAAACCTCACCGCCGAAATCATGTTCGCAGTCGCCTTCATCCTCCCGTACACGGGTGCGGCGCTGATGGCGATGCGGACCGGCAGACTTCTCGACGACACGCGCGCCGCAGCCTACGCAGGTGCCGCTGCTGCGGCCGAAGCCGATGCCCGACGCAGCCAGCGCAGTCACGTCGACGGCCTGCTCCACGACTGGGTCATATCGACCCTCCTGGCGGCCGCCAGGCAGGGGAACACCGACATGGTTCGCCGGCAGGCGAGGGTCACCCTGGAGAAACTGGACTCGCCACCCGCGGAAGTCACCATGCTGTCCGCCGATGCCGTCCGCACCCGGTTGCGCGCCGCGGTCCTGGCGGTCGACGTGAGCCAACAGGTCGTCACCACCATCGACGACGACGCCGCCTCGCTGCGTGTGCCGGTCGACGTCGTCGACGTTCTCGAGTCCGCTACCGGTGAGGCATTGCGCAACAGCATCATCCACGCGGGCGATGACGCCGACCGTGCGGTGGCACTGCACATCGCTGCCGAGGGCATTGGCGTCACCGTGGTCGATGACGGCTGCGGCTTCGATGCGGCGAGCATTCCTCCGCATC
This sequence comes from Gordonia rhizosphera NBRC 16068, assembly GCF_000298195.1. Lineage (GTDB taxonomy): Bacteria > Actinomycetota > Actinomycetes > Mycobacteriales > Mycobacteriaceae > Gordonia > Gordonia rhizosphera. The sequence continues at coordinate 11,370 of NZ_BAHC01000083.1, forward strand.
GCCTCGGTCTTGCGGTGAGCATCCTCGCTCGAGTCCGGTCGCTACCCGGCGGGACGGCCGATGTGGTGTCGGGCCCGGGCGCTGGAACCCGCGTGGACCTGTGGTGGGAGAACCCGCGGTGAGCGTGTTCGACTTCCGGTTGAACCGGGAGACCGGAGATATTCGTTCGTTGTTGGGCATGAATACCCGCGTCGCCTGGGCGATCGCGGCGTTGTTCCTCGCGGCCGACGCGGCGTTGTTCGTGACCTCCGCGGGCGATCTGTCCGCGATGTGGCCGGGCGCGCTACTGCTTGCGCTACTCGCTCTGGGAGCGGTGGCCATCCTCGCGGTCCGCCAGGATCCGCTACCGGCACTGTGGGCCGCTGCGGTGGTCGTCACGACGACGCCGGCCGCCTACGCCTGCTTCCACGCGCTGCCCGTCCCGCAGAGCTCGCCGGATCAGGTCTGGATGTTCGGTGGAGTCACCATGCTGTGCACCTGGATGTGTGTGCGTGGGCGGGTCGGGGCGGCCTGGCTGACCATGATCGGTCTGGTCGCCGCGACGATGCTGTGGACCCTCACCACCGATCGAGGTGCGGTGGAGGGCTTTGCGATGAGTGTGGTGAATCTCGGACCGTTGCTGATGTCGACGTTGTTCGCTGCGACCATTCGGCCTGCCGCACAGAATATTTACGAACTCCGACGACGTGCTGTGGAACAGAATGCCGCACGCGCCGCGGCCGTGGCCGCGGTTGCCGAACGTGACCGTCGTCTGCGCGAATTAAACGCCGACGTGGCTCCGCTGTTGACGCGGATCGCCGAGGATGCGCCGCTAACCCCAGCTGAACGAGAACGTTGCCGCAATCTGGAAGCGCAGATACGTGATTCGTTGCGAGCGCCCATCCTCGCCGGCACGCCGGAAGTCGCTGCGGCGGCCGCACACGCGCGGAGCCGCGGAGTCGAGGTGATCATGGTCGACAGCCATGCCCTCGACGACGCCGACGAACCGGTTCGTTCCTCCGTGCTGACCCACATCGCGGAGGTGTTGGACACCACCACCGAGGGCTCTGTGGTGATCCGCATCCTGCCGCCGGGCCGCGCGCTGTGCGGCACCGTCGTCGTCGACGGCCCCCGCACTGTGCTGCGCGTCGAGTTCCTCCCCGACGGGACGCTACGCAGGGACGAGTCCGCTCTCGGTGGTGAGCGCGACAGCGGCGAGCGCGAGTGGTTGCCGCAACAGAATTGAGTCGAAGGGCGAGGGCACTGTGCATCGGTTTCGTTCCTCGTTCATCTCAACCCGTCGCACAGAGAATCGGGCAACGCCGATGAACGCCTGCGATGCCGTCATCGGCTGCGGGGATTCAGGGTGAGAGCGCCGGGCAATAGACGATTGCGCCGGTCGCCGACATGTCAGGCGTCGGACTCGGCGTCTCCTTCTTCGCGCGCCCGACGCTTGTCCGCTTGCAGGGACTTGACGCGGCGTTCTTCGCGCCGCACCTCGATCTGGGTGGCGCGCTCGGCCGCCAGCCAGTCCGGCATCTCGGAGAGCAGTTCATCGATCTGCGCCGTCGTAAGCGCTTCGGTGATACCACCGCGGACAAGGCCGGAGTTGGAGATCCCGAGTTTGGCGGCGACCAGATTCTTCGGATGCGGGCCATCGGCGCGCAGCGTACGGAGCCATTCCGGCGGGTCGGCCTGGAGGTCGGCGAGTTCGGCTCGGGTGATGGGGCGCTCGCGGAACTCTGCCGGGGTCGCCGGCAGGTACACGTCCAACTTCTTGGCGGCGGTGGCCGGCTTCATCGACTGTGAGCTCATTCGCCGAGGATATCGCGGTAGCCTCTGGTCGTGACCACACCCGCCGCGACCACCAGCGATGACGTCGCAGTGTTCCGGCTGGCATTCGTCCCGGGGGTCACGCCGGGCAAGTGGGTCCGGATCTGGGCGCAACGGCGTCCCGACGTGCCGCTGGAACTCGTCGCACTCGACGTCGCGGACTGTGCCGAGGCCGTCGGACAGGGGCAGGTCCAGATGGCGATCACTCGCCTGCCCGATGCGCTCCGTCACGGCGACGCGGGAGCGCATCACACCATCGAACTGTACGAGGAGACCACCGTCGTGGTGGTGCCGAAGGACCACGTCCTGACCGCAGGCGATGAGATGACGCTGGCTGATCTCGCCGACGAACAGCTTCTGTGGCCGTTGGACGAGCCATTGACGGTGGCGCAGCGTCCGGGTTCGGCAGTGTCCCATCGACCTGAGACAACCGGCGACGCCATCGAACTCGTCGCCGCCGGGATTGGTGTGCTGTTGGTTCCGCAGTCGCTGGCGCGTCTGCACCACCGCAAGGATCTCGTGCATCGTCCGGTGACCGACGCCCCGACCTCGACCGTGGGGCTCCTGTGGCCCCAACCGACCACCGGACTCGCCGACGAGTTCGTCGGGATCGTGCGCGGCCGTAAGGCGACGTCGTCGCGCGGCCGTACCGACGAGACGCCCAAACGGTCGGCCCGGGAGAAAGCGGCGGCCAAGCGGGCGGCACGCGAAGCGGTCGGGAAGATCCCCGGCAAGAGTGCTCGACGAGATCCCGGACGTCCCAAGCGTCGGTAACCGGCTCTTCCCTACCCGCGGTTCGCCGTCGACGATGCCGAAGAAATCCGGAATCCACTGGGCCTTGATCTCCGGCTGAGGTTCCGATCCAGGCCATCCCGGTACTCACGGCCGGCTCGGTCCGGATAGCACCTCACCCACCGTGCCCGGCCCGATACGCCCGCGGCCCGACACCCTTCCACCGCCGGAATGCCTGCGAGAAGCTGGAGACCTCGACATAGCCGAGTCGTTGCGCGGTTTCGGCGACCGTCAGGCCGGCGTTGACGAGCAGTTCCTCGGCCATGTGCTCGCGTGCCTCGTCGAGTAGGGCGCGAAACGATGTTCCTTCGGCGGCGAGTCGGTGACGTAGTGTCCGGCCACTGATGTTCAGGCGTGCGGCCACCTGATCGGCGCCGGGTGGGTCGGCCAGCCTGGCGACCAGTGTGTCGCGGACCTGCCCGGCCAGTCCGGTGCGGGCCTGCCGGCGGGCGAGCAAATCCCGGCATTGGTCGGCGGCGACAGTGGCAGTGTGCTCGCTGGCCTGCGGCAATGGCGCGTCGAGGAGTTCGGGATCGAAGGCGATGATGTTCTCCGCCGCGTCGAAGGTCGGCACGACGCCGAAGATCTCGGCGGCCCGGCCGTTTCCGCCGGCCGGGGGAGGGAACGCGAAACTGATGCGGTGCACCGGGATCGGCGTTGCGAACAACTCGCTCTGCAACGTCTGGATGGCGGCGGCATCGCGCTCGATGAGGAAGCGGCGCACGGTGAGCGGCACGTCGGGAGCGTCGAGGACGAGCTGCATCTCGTCGGCCTCTTCCCGCCCCCGAATCCGGCCCAGCGAGAAGGTCAGATCCACGAAACGCAGCCCCAGATCCAGCGCGCTGCGCAGGGTGGGGCTGCTGATCAGCGCGAACCCCCAGATGCCGTAGGTGGTGAGGTGGTAGTGGACACCCGCGTCCAGGCCCAGCCCCGGCGGATTGCCCAGGGCGCCCAGCAGGTTGACGACCACGGCCAGCTCCTGCTGTGCGCTGATCTCGCGTTGCGGGTCGTCGAGGTCGTCGGGTCGCAGCCGGGTGCCGCGCAGGCACACCTCCACCGGTACGCCGTGCTCGGCGCCGACCTGCGTCATCATCAAGGCGCTGGTGGGGGCGCGGGGCAGATCCCAGTGCACCATGGCTGTGTTCGGTCTCTCCGGGTCAGTCGGATGTGACATTGCCGAATCTAGTAACTCGTCGGCCAGAAGTCACCTTCCTGGAGTCCGTGTTCATGGGGATTCTGGAATGGCCCGGCACCGAGTGGGCATGAACGGAATGAGCGCACAGATGAAGCGAAACGCGACGACGTACCGGGAGCAGTCTGCCTGGCGGGACCTGCAGGAGTTCCTGCCCGAGCGGTTGCGGATGATCGACGACGACGATCTGCCCACCGAGGAGTTCTGGTCGTGGCAGGGTCACGAGATCCACCTGGACCGGTATCCCAATCCCGACGCGCCCGCGAAGGTGATCTTGCACCACGGCGTCGGCACCAACGGCCGCCAGATGAACCTCATCCTCGGCAAGACGTTGGCCGAGCGGGGGTGGGAGGTCACCTCCATCGACAACCTCGGCTACGGCATGACCCGGGTCGCGAAGGGTTCGACGCCCGGCTACACCGACTGGGTGCAGATGGTCACCGACTACCTCGCCTTCGAACGCAGCAAGGATGACCGTCCGATCGTGCTCTACGGGCTGTCGGCGGGCGGCATGCTGACCTACCACGTGGCCGCACACGCGCCCCGTGGAACGGTCAGCGGCATCGTCGGCATGACCTTCCTCGACCCGCGCGACAAGGACGTGTGGCGTGGGCTCGTCCACGACCAGTTCGTGGCGACCGTCGGCACCAAGGCGATCGAGCTGCTGGCCAAGACGCCGCTGCGGACGATGCCCTATCCGATGAAGCTGGCCGCGAAGATGAGCGCGCTGTGTAATGACAAGGGCGCCTTGAAGGTCTTCTTCGCCGATAAGACATCGGCGGGAAACTCGGCGGCGCTGAAGTTCTTCGACGAGTTCCGCACCTACGTGCCCGACGTGGAGCCCCGGGACTTCGACGTCTGCCCGGTGCTGTTGACCCAGCCGGCCGAGGATCATTGGAGCCCAGTCGAGTTCAGCGCGCCCGTGCTCGACCCGATCACCAAGGTGCCGGTGCGCACGGTCATGCTCGAGAACGCCGGACACTTCCCGCTCGAGGAACCGGGCCTGACACAGATGCAGGACGCCGTCGACGCGTTCGTGCGCGAGGTCGCCGTCACGAAGGTCTGACAGAGAGGCCTTGTCAGCGCTCGGATCGTGTGAATCCGGCTCCGGGGATCGGAGCCGGATTCATACGATCTGGGCCATGAATGAGGCTCCCAGCGTTGACACCTCGGGGCTGCAGGTCGCTTGTGTTCCTGATCATCCCGCGGCGGGGGGATCGCCGTGAGCCCGGCGTGACGATGACCGGCGATGCTTTGCCCGCGGTTTGGGCGGTCTGCGAGAGCGGACCAGCGCACCGGGAGGCGCGTCCATGACCTTCTGGATTCGCTCCGGCACGGGCGAGCAGGTCCGATTCGGTGACTCCATGCCGAGACGAGATCGTGAAGAGGGTTGCGCCTTCCAGCGGACCGTTCCAGACGACCCACGCCACCGATAGCACTCCGAGCACGGCCTCGGTCGCCGACGCTCGGGCGCAATAGTGCCCAGAGCCGCTGGCGAACAGCAGATTCAGCACGATCAGGGCAATCGAAGGGGTCGGACACGCGCACCCCTCCAGTATCCGGGAAGAATGCCGATCCTGGCGTCCGCGCTGGTCTGAGTATCGAAGCGCTCCCGAACGCTAGCTGTGCGGACCAACCCGCCACGTTCCCGCGTCGGCGGAGCGCGGCTGCATCGGTTGGGTTTGACGGGGTTGGCGAGCCATTCGGGTCATTGCCCAGGCGGCGATCACATACCCCGCAACAGCGAGAAGATCGGACTCGGTCACGCCATGGCGTTCGACGATCGTGGCGAGGATCTCACCCTCGAGGGGCTTATTCCAGACCACCCATGCGGTCGAGACAACAGTCAGCACCGTCGCCGCCCGAAGACTCGGCCGTAGCAGTGTCCACAACCCGCATGCGAACAACAGGTTGAGCAGTACCAAAGAGTGGAAGAGATCGGGTGCGCGCATTCCAGCCAGTATTCCTGATCGAATGGCCATGCGCCGGGTTGGTCCGTCCCACCAGCAGCA
>NZ_BAHC01000082.1 GCF_000298195.1 Gordonia rhizosphera NBRC 16068
CATCCCAGCCGCCCCGGTTCCTGCGCCGGGACCGATCCTGACCACGACGTGCGCGGCGATCGAACGATCGGGCAAGGGCGTTCTGTGAGGTAGGCGATGTTTATTGCCGGGCAGGCAGACGCTAGAGTAGGGGAGAACGAACGCAACTTACTGAGCGGTAAGGTGCCGAAACCGAGGCAGGAGGTCGACGCAGACCCATGACAAACATTGTCGTTCTGATCAAGCAGGTACCCGACACGTATTCCGAGCGGAAGCTCGCCGACGGTGACTTCACCCTGGATCGTGAGGCCGCCGACGCCGTGATCGACGAGATCAACGAGCGCGCGGTCGAGGAGGCCCTGCAGATCAAGGAAGCCGACGGCGGTGAGGTCACCGTGCTGACCGCCGGCCCCGAACGGGCGACCGAGGCCATCCGGAAGGCGCTGTCGATGGGTGCCGACAAGGCCATCCACATCAAGGACGACCTGATGCACGGTTCCGACGCGGTGCAGACCGCGTACGTGCTCGCCCGCGCGCTGGGCACCGTCGAGGGTGTCGAGCTGGTCATTGCCGGCAACGAGGCCACCGATGGCCGCGTCGGGGCGATCCCGGCGATGATCGCCGAGTATCTCGAACTCCCGCACCTCACCCACCTGCGCAAGCTGACCGTCGAGGGCGAGACCCTCAAGGGTGAGCGTGAGACCGATGACGGCATCTATCACATCGAGGCGCAGCTGCCCGCCATCGTCAGCGTGAACGAGAAGATCAACGAGCCCCGCTTCCCCTCCTTCAAGGGCATCATGGCCGCGAAGAAGAAGGAAGTCGCTGTGCTCACCCTCGCGGAGATCGACGTCGAGCCCAGTGATGTGGGTCTGGAAAACGCCGGCACCAGCGTGGTGTCGTCCACGCCGAAGCCGCCGAAGACCGCCGGTGAGCGTGTCGCCGATGAGGGTGACGGTGGCGTGAAGGTCGCCGAGTACCTGGTGTCGCAGAAGATCATCTAGCGCCCGAACTCGAGACCACACCAACCGGCCCGGACCCGCAGTGGAGTCCGGCCACCACAGACATTCAGGAGTTAATCACCATGGCAGAAGTACTAGTGCTGGTCGAGCAGGACGCCGAGGGCGGCCTGAAGAAGGTGACCAGTGAGCTCATCACCGCAGCCCGTGCCCTTGGCGCCCCGTCCGCGGTCGTCGTCGGCGAGCCCGGTTCGGCCGACGGCATCATCGACGCGCTCAAGGAGGCAGGTGCCGAGAAGATCTACGTCGCCGAGTCCGCCGACGCCGCCACGCACCTGATCAGCCCGCAGGTCGACGTGCTGTCGGCGATCGCCGAGCAGGCCACCCCGGCCGGCATCGTCGTCGCGGCGACCGCCGACGGCAAGGAGATCGCCGGACGTCTCGCGGTCCGGCTCGGCTCGGGCGTGCTCGCCGACGTCATCGAGATCAAGGACGGTGGAGTCGGTGTCCACTCGATCTTCGGTGGCGCCTTCACCGTCGATGCCCAGGCCAAGGGTGAGACCCCGGTCTTCTCGGTGCGCCCGGGCGGCGTCGAGGCCGCGCCGCAGGCCGGTGCCGGTGAGCGTGTCGACGTCGAGGTTCCGGCCACCGCCGAGAACGCGGTGAAGATCACCAAGGTCGAGCCGAACGTCGGCGGCGATCGCCCCGAGCTCACCGAGGCGTCGATCGTCGTCTCCGGTGGCCGCGGCGTCGGCAGCGCCGAGAAGTTCTCGGTCGTCGAGGAACTCGCCGATTCGCTCGGTGCCGCCGTGGGTGCCTCGCGTGCCGCGGTCGACTCCGGTTACTACCCTGGCCAGTTCCAGGTCGGCCAGACCGGCAAGACCGTGTCCCCGCAGCTCTACGTCGCCCTGGGTATCTCGGGTGCGATCCAGCATCGCGCCGGCATGCAGACCTCGAAGACCATCGTCGCGGTCAACAAGGACGAGGAAGCGCCGATCTTCGAGATCTCCGACTTCGGTGTCGTCGGCGACCTGTTCAACGTCGCCCCGCAGCTGACCGAAGAGGTCAAGAAGCGCAAGTGACCTCGATGCGCCTCGGCTGAGGCGTCGTCGAGACCCCCGATGGCCTCTGGAGTGTCCACGCGACACCCCGGAGGCCATCGGCGTTCACCAACCGGACGGGGAGTTCACCAACCCAGTACCGACACGACACACCGATGTCGCCGCCCGGTCGTTCGCCCCGGATGTCATCGGGTGCATGACAGTGACGACCTATCCGGCCGGGATCAGAAGCGTCCCGGCCGGCGCGCGGGTGCGGCCCATCCTCATCGCCGGCCCGCTCTCCGTCGAACTCACCGACGACCCGGCCGACATCGCCGCGGTCCAGCATCTCCGCTATCAGGTCTTCGCCGCGGAACCGGGGTTCTCCGACGCGATCGGCGAGCCGACGACCCAGCGCGATGCCGACCGCTACGACGAGTACTGCGAGCACCTCGTGGTTCGCCACCTCGACCACGGACTCGTCGGCTGTGCGCGACTCCTCCCGCCCGACCGCGCCACCGCGGCCGGCGGCTGGTACACCGACACCGAGTTCGATGCCGGTGAACTCGACGAGATCCGCTCGGCCACGGTGGAAATGGGGCGGGTCTGCGTCGCACCGGACCACCGTCAGGGATCGACCACCGCCTTGATGTGGGCGGCGCTGCTGCACTACCTGGAGGCAAGCGATCATCGCTATCTGATCGGCTGCGTGTCGGTGCCGCTGGGTCTGTCCGGTGCGCGCGGGTCCGTACTGCGCGGCGTACGAGATGTCGTGATGGATCGTCATCGCGCGCCGTGGCAGGCCTATCCACACGTCCGCCCGCTCGTCGACGGAAGGCTGCTCGACCACATCGGCCCACCGGCGAACCCGCCCATACCGCCGCTGATGCGGGCTTATCTCCGGATGGGCGCGCAGGTCTGCGGAGAGCCGGCCATCGACCCCGTGTTCGACGTCGGTGACTTCGTCACGGTTCTCGACCGGCTCGCCGGCAACAGCCGCTACCTCGACCGGATGCGGGCCGCGGTCGGACGCCTCGCGCCGGTGGCCAGAGCATGACCGCACTCGTCGCACCGGAATACGCTCCGTCCGCGCACGCGGAGGCCGCGTCCAGGTCCTCGGTCGCGGTGCAACACCCGTCCCGGCATGCCTGGTTCCCGTGGAGTTCGTGCGGGGACCAGTGTCGGGAGGACGACCTCGCACGGTCGGCCGGTCGGGTACTGGTCGCGGCGCGGGTGGCCCGCCTGATCATGATCACCATCGCGCTGGCGATCACCGCCCCGGTCATCCTGCTTGCTCCGCGCATCGTCCGCCGCTGGTACCTGCGCCGCGCCTCCTACCGCCTGCTCGCCGCGCTCGGGATCACGGTGCAGATCGACGACCGGCGGCCGTTCGCCGGCCGGGTCCGCGGTCTCGTCGTCGCCAACCACATCTCGTATCTGGACATCCTCGCGCTGGCCGTGATCAGCCCCGCGCACTTCGTGGCGAAATCCGAGGTGGCGCAGATACCCGTGATCTCGGGTCTGGTCCGGTGGCTGGGTGTGATCACGATCGAACGGGAATCGTTGCGCGGGCTGCCCGACACCATCGCACGGGCCGTGGACGGACTGCATCGCGACAGTTCCGTCGCGGTGTTCCCCGAGGGCACCACCCGCTGTGGCTACGAACCCGGCCGGTTTCGTCCGGCGTTCTTCCAGGCCGCCATCGACGCGGGGGTGCCGGTGACCCCCATCCGGCTCCGGTTCACCACCCCCGGCGGTGCCACGGCCACCGAGCCGAGTTTCATCGGCGACGACACACCGGCCGCCACCCTGCGCCGCGTACTGCGTATGCGCGGGCTCACCGTGCACATCAGGGTGCACGAGATCGAACTCCCCGACGCCGACCGGCGCAGTCTGGCCGCACGCTGCGAGCGAATCGTCGCGGCCCCGCCCGCGGCGGGGTGGTGGTGACAGCCTTACATATCTCATATATGTTGTATCTTCGGTCGGGGTGTGCCCCCACCGACAGATCCGACATCCCTTCCAGGAGGCATTCCCGCGATGACATCCGCACCGGCACTGACGCGCACCGAGGCACAAGAACGATTCCGCCAGCTGAGGGCGGCCACGGGGCTCGTCGACGACGCCGAACTGGATGCGGTGTGGGCAGCCCTGGAGACGATCCGTCCCGAGCAACTGTTCGGGGCGTGGAAGGGTGACGAGTTCCTCACCGGACATCCGGTCAACGGGATGCTGGAGAAGGCGCGATGGTTCGGTAAGACCTTCACCTCGCGCTCCGACGTGCAGCCACTGATGTGCCTTGACGAGGATGGAAGCCTGTACTCGAACAAGAAACTCGGCAAGGGGGAGGCGAGTCTGTGGTTGGTCGAGTTCCGCGGTGAGGTGACCGCCTCGATGGTCTACGACGGACAGGCGGTCATCGATCATTTCAAGAAGGTCGACGACAACACCGTCATGGGCATCATGAACGGCAAGGACGCCGTCATCGACGGCCGTCATCTGTACTTCCTTCTCGAGCGGGTCTGACGCCGGGTGCGCATCGAGGCAGCGGTCGTCTCCACGCCGGGCGGCCCGTTCGAGGTCGTGCCGGTCGACATCGACACCCCGCGCGACGGTGAGGTCCTCGTCCGCATTCGTGCCGTCGGCATCTGCCACACCGATCTGGGGATGAAGGCGACGTGGTCGCCGCGACGGTGCCCCCAGGTGTTCGGGCACGAGGGTGCCGGGGTGGTCGACGCCGTCGGTCCGGGCGTCACCCGCGTGTCACCTGGGCAGACGGTGTCTCTGACCTTCCGTAGCTGCGATCGGTGCGCGCAGTGCCGCAGCGGCCATCCGGCCTACTGCACCTCCGGTCTCAACACTGCCGGTCGACCGGACGGCTCACCGACCCTGACCCGCGCCGGCGCGCCCGTCCACGGCGGCTTCTTCGGCCAGAGCAGCTTCGCGACCTACGCGATCGCCCACGAGGACAACACGATTCCCGTTCCCGACACCCTACCGCCGGTGATCGCCGCGCCCCTCGGGTGCGGCGTGCAGACCGGATACGGCACCGTCACGCGAGTGCTGCGACCGCAGCCCGGCGCGACGCTGACGGTCTACGGGGCGGGCAGTGTGGGGTTGTGCGCGGTGATGGCCGCGGTGCGGGCGGGCGCCCAGGTCGTCGCCGTCGACCCGATCGCGCGTCGTCGGGACCTCGCGGAGAAGTTCGGGGCCGTCGCCACGGTCGATCCGATCGCGACCGATGACCTTGCCCGGGAGGTCGTCGCCCGACACGGCCGCGGCACCGACCACGCGATCGACACCACCGCCCGTCAGGACGTGGTGAACGCCGCGGTGGCGGCGGCCGAAACGCGCGGTGACATCGCGCTGGTCGGGATCGGTCGCAAACTGGAGTTCGACGTCATGAGCGTGCTCTACAAGGGACTGTCGATCCGCGGCGTCATCGAGGGCGATGTTGACCCGCACGACATGATCTCGGAACTGGCCGGCATGTATGAGGCCGGCCACCTCCCACTCGACGACCTGATCACCACGTACCCGTTCGCCGAGATCGAACGGGCGGCGCAGGACTCGCTGGCGGGCACCGCGATCAAGCCCGTCCTACTCGTCGGCGCCTGATCCGAGGTCGGTGGCGGGTAGGCCCCGAAGTCGACGCGTGAGCGGTGCGTGGTTGTACCGGTGTTGATGGCTGGTGTGGGGTTCTCAGGGGCGGATGCCGGTCCAAGCGGACTCCATGCCGATGCCAAGCCCCCTCGGCGACTCTTACCTTCGCATGAATCGGTGAAGGGCGATCGTCCTTCACCGATGATCACCGACCGTGAAGGAAAGACCATGACCTTGCTCGACACGACGTCCGGCGCGAAAATCGCTCCGGCTGCAACACATCCCGCGACACCGGCGTCACCGTCCGCGATCACCCGGCGGGTAACGCTCGTGGTGGTCTGTCTGGCCACCGCGATGCTGATGCTCGACATCGCCGTCGTCAACACCGCATTGCCCACGATCGCCCGTGAACTCGGTTCCGGGATGGGCGGACTCAAGTGGGTCGTCGACGGATACACCCTCGCTCTGGCGACCATCGTGCTCAGTGCCGGGGTGTGGTCCGACCGGCTTGGCCGCAAGGCTGTATTCGTTTGGGGAACAGTCGTTTTCACCATCGCCTCGTTGTTGTGCACGATGGCGGGGACCATGGAGGTGCTGATCGGCGCCCGAATTGTGCAAGGACTCGGTGCCGCACTGCTGTTCGCATCGTCGCTGGCGGTACTGGCCGACGCCTTCGACGATCTGGCCGCCCGGGCCAAGGCGCTCGCGATCTACGGCGCAACCATCGGCGCGTCTTTCGCCATCGGGCCGGTGGTGGGGGGTGTCCTGACGGAAACCCTTGACTGGCGTGCGATCTTCGCCGTGAACGTCCCGATCGGCGGCGTCATGCTCGTGGCGACGCGCTGGGTGCGAGAGTCCCGGAGCGCGAATCCCCGCCGCGGCGACTGGGCGGGGCAGATCCTGGTGATCGTGGCCCTCGCCGGTCTCGCGTACGGGCTCATCGGAGCGAACGACCGTGGTTGGTCAGATAGCGTGACCGTTGCGGCGCTGGCGATCGCGGCCGCGGCCACGGCGGCCTTCATCGTCGTCGAGCGACGCGTGGCGGAGCCGATGCTTCCGCTGAGCATGTTCTCGAACTCCTCGTTCGCAGGAGGACAGGTCGCGACCTTCGCCATCTCGGCGTCGATGTTCGCGCTCTTCGTCTACACCACGATCTACCTGCAGGGTGTTCTCGGGATGTCGGCGATCGAAGCCGGCCTCGTCTACGTACCCGGTACCGCGGTGATGCTCGTGGTGGCGGGTGCCACCGACCAGTTGGTGGGTCGCATCCCCACCTGGATTCTGCTGTCGGTGGCGCTGGTGGCGGTGGCCGTCGGACTCGCCGCGATGACGATCGGTGGGGTCGAGGGATCGGGTTGGGCCATCGCGCCGGGATTCGCTCTCTCGTGCATCGGCGCGGGCATCTTCAACCCGGTGATGAGTGGATTGGTGCTCGCCGAGAGTCACGCCGACGACGCCGGCCTGGCAGCGGGCATCAATGACGTGTTCCGCCAGTCCGGGATCGCGCTCGGCGTTGCCGCACTCGGTGCGATCTTCCCCGCGCAATCGGTGCTGGCCGGCGGATCGGCGGTGGATTTCGTGTCGAGCCTGCACGTCGCGCTGTGGGTGGGTACGGGCGTGGCCCTCGCCGGTGCAGCCGTGTGTGCGCTCACCATGCGGGGGGTCGTCGCCGCCCAGCGGTGACGCCGTGTGTGCCGCCGCCGGGTGCCGCCCCATCGACTCCTGCACCTCGACCGACTCAATGACGTGGTAATCGTCCAACACCAGGACGAGGTCATCATCGAGCGCGGCAAGGTCATTCACGAGCGAGGAGACC
>NZ_BAHC01000081.1 GCF_000298195.1 Gordonia rhizosphera NBRC 16068
CTAGATGAGTGATTCCCGGTGATGTGACTGGTGTGTCGCATGGGGTTGAAGTGGTGGAGGGCGTCCAGAATCAGCGTTGCTTACCCAAACACTGACCTGGAGGTCGATGTGGACGCCGATCTGGACACCCTCGCCACTGCACTGTACGTGACCTGCGACGATCTGTTGAAAGCCCATCCCGAGCGTGTCGCGCCACGACCGGCCGGTGGGTTCGCCACCCGCATCAGCGACGCCGAGATGCTGACCCTGGCGGTGCTGCAGGCGCTGCTGGGGTTCACCAGCGAACGCCGCTGGCTGCGCTATGCGCGGGCCCATCTGCTCGGCATGTTTCCCACCGTGCCCCACCAGCCCGGCTACAACAAACGCCTGCGCGCACTGGCCCCGACGATGGCCTGGCTGACCCGCACCCTGGCGTCGATGACCAGTGTCGGTGACGACGACACCTGGGTGGTCGATTCCACTCCCGTCGAGTGCGGACGGTCGCGGGAGACCGCGAAACGATCCGAGTTGGCCGGGTGGGCCGAATACGGCTACTGCGCCTCGCATTCCCGCTTCTTCTGGGGCCTGCGACTGCATCTGGTCTGCACCCTGCACGGGGTGCCCGTCGGGTGGGCGTTGACCGGCGCCAAAGCCGACGAACGACATGTGCTGTGTGACATCCTCACCGGCACAGCCGGTATCGCCGAGATCGTCGCGGCCGGCCCGCACCTGATCATCGCCGACAAGAACTACTACGGACGCATCTTCGAACACGATCTCGCCGAGGCCGGGATCACCCTGCTGCGCCCGACCCGCAAAGGCGAACAACCCCGCGGCGGTGAACGATTCTTCAAACCGTTGCGCCAGATCATCGAATCGGTCAACGACACGTTGAAAGGACAACTCGACCTCGAACACCACGGCGGACGCACCATCGCAGGTGTCTGCGCCCGCATCGGTCAACGCGTCCTCGCCATGACCGCCGCCATCTGGCACAACGACCGCCTCGGCGCCACCATC
>NZ_BAHC01000080.1 GCF_000298195.1 Gordonia rhizosphera NBRC 16068
CGACCCAATTCGGTGATGTCACCAGCGCACCGAGGCTGCGTGAGCTGGAATCGGTCGTCGAGGGTCCGCGCGGGGGCGCGGCGGCACGGTTCGCGGCCGCCCTTCACGATGTCGATGGCGTGCAATTGCTTTCGGTGTCAGAGCAATTCGAGGATATGGGCGATGTCGTCGCCGCTCTCGACGCCGCCGCCCGTGCGGCGCTCGTGTTTCGTGGTCAAGGCAAACGGGGATCGGCGTTGGCAAGCTCGACCCGGGCCGATGGCTTGGCCGAGCAGTGTGGCGGTGCCTGCACCCCGGCGTTGCGTCAGGCGTCGGAGAACCTGCCGCTGACCGACCGCGAGCGAGAGATCGTGATGCTGATCGGTGAGGGCTTGTCCAATCGTGAGGTTGCCGAGCGGCTGTTCCTGTCGGTGCGCACCGTCGAAAGCCATGTCTACCGGGCGATGTCGAAGACCGGAACCACCACGCGCGACGAACTCGCTGCCCTCCTCCCGCGACACCGACCCAGCAGATGAGTGATTCGGGATCGAGGTCGAGGCGCGGAGACCGAGATCGGTTACGTGGCCCGGGCCACTGGATCATACGCTGAACAGCGCGGCGCAAATCGTTTGTTCGCCTGTTGGGGCGCCGCTTGCGCTCCTACGCTTGTTGAGTGCGTTTGTCGTGGCCGCTGGTCGGCCGCACGAAGGAGATGCGAATCGTCGAAGCCGCGCTCTCGGCTCCGGCCGATTGCGGCATTCTGATCTGCGGGCCGGAGGGTGTGGGCAAGAGTCGGATCGTTCGTGAGGCGTTGTCGGCGGTGTCGTCGAAGGGCGGTGAAACCCACTGGACGGCGGGCACGTCGGCGGCCCGGGACATCCCGCTCGGCGCGTTCAGCGCCTGGGTGCCGCCGGGTGTCTCCGACACCGTTGCGGTCCTGCAGGGCGTGATCGAGGCGCTGACTGCCGCATCGTCGGGGATCGGCGTGGTGGTGGGTGTCGACGACGTTCATCTGCTCGATGACCTGTCCGCGTTCGTGGTGCATCAGATCGTTGCGCGTGGCGTGGCGAAGGTGGTCCTCACCGCCCGGGACGGCGCACCGCTTCCCGCCCCGATCCAGGAGATCTGGAAGGCCGGCGGGTTCGACCGGCTGGACCTCGCCGTTCTGACCCAGAACGACATCGGGGAACTGTTGTTGTCGACACTGAAAGTGCCGGTGGATGCAGATGCCACTCGACGGCTGTGGCAGCTGACCGGCGGCAACGTGCTGTATCTGCGCAACATCGTCGAACACGAGGTGGCCGCCGGGCGGATGGTGTTGTGCGACGGATACTGGCAGTGGATCGGGGAGCCGGGTATCTCGCCGGGGCTGGTCGAGCTGATCGAAACGCGGATCGGAACTCTTCCCGAGCCGGTCGGCGAGGTGATCGACGTCGTTGCTGTCGCCGAGCCGATCGAGCTGGCGGCCCTGACCCGGATCACCGATGCCACCGCCGTCGAGGAGGCCGAGACACGGGGCCTGATCTCGGTCGAGCCGGCCGGCGACGGTCTCGAGGTGCGCATGGCGCATCCGCTCTACGGGCAGGTGCGCCGTCGGCGTGCGGCGCGCACCCGGCTGCGGCGGCTGCGCGGTCTGGTCGCTTCCGAACTGGCCTCCTCCGAGCGTCACGACGATCTGCGGGTCGTCGTGCGCCGAGCCGCGTTGAGCCTCGATTCGGATCTGCCGCCCGATGCCGATCTGCTCGTCAGGGCCGCCTACGGCGCGGTCGGGCTCGCCGACCTGGCGCTCGCGGATCGGCTCGCGCAGGCAGCGATCCGCGCCGGAGCGGGACCGGACCCACACCTTGTGCGGGCACATGCGTTGTCGTGGTTGGGGCGCGGTCAGGAGGCCGAGGAGGTTCTCGCCGCGATGGGCACCGGCGACCTGTCCGACCGGGACCGTGCCCGGTTCGCGTTCCTGCGGTCGAGCAACATGTTGTGGGTGTTGTCGGATCCGCAGCGGGCGAAGGAACTGATCGACGATGCGGCGCGCAGCATCTCCACGGATGCGCGCGACTACATCGACGCCTTCCTCACCGTCTACTGGTTCGCGATGGACCGGCCGGATGCGGCGTTGGATGCGTCGAAGAATCTCGCACCGGCCGACCTCCCTGTCGTCGGGGCGGAGATGGCGTGGGCGCTGGCGCAGATCTCCGCCGACGCGGGACGCGTGTCCAACTCGTTGTCGGTGGCCGCAGGGGGCCGCGCCGTCGCGACGCGATCCCTCGACGCGCCGCAGATGATGTTCAACATCGCAGACGCCGAAGTCAGCGCGCTGCTGCTGGCGGGGGAGGTCCGAGATGCGCTCGCTGTCGCGGAGCGTGTTCGTGGACAGGCCGCCGATCTGCCCGGCGCCGCTCAACTACTCGGTGCCGCGGTGGCGGGTCGAGCGGCACTGGGTGCCGGCCGACTCGACATGGCGTGCTCGCTGCTGCGTACCGCGGCCGACGGTCTGTCCGTGGCGTATGCCCAGGGATGGGGCTACCGCTACCGGGTACCGCACATCACCGCACTCGCTCTGCGCGGTTCGACGCGTGAGGCCGCCGCCGAGCTTGCCGCGCACGACGACGTGCGTAGAGCGTTCCGGTCGCTGGACCATGAGACCGCGTTGGCGCGGGCGTGGGTGGCTGCGGGGCAGGGTGCGGTCAGCGAAGCGATCGCCGTCGTGCAGTCGGCGGCCGAACGCGCCCGGGTGACCGGACGGTTCGCGGCCGAAGTGCTGTGTCTGCAGACCGCAACCCAATTCGGTGATCCCACCAACACCCCGAGGCTGCGTGATCTGGAATCGGTCGTGGAGGGTCCGCGTGTGGGTGTGGCGGTGCGGTTCGCGACTGCACTGCGCGATGCCGATGGTTCTGAATTGCTTTCGGTGTCAGAGCAATTCGAGGAGATGGGTGATCTCATCGCGGCCGTCGACGCCGCCGCCCACGCGGCAGAGGTGTTCCGGCGCGACGGCAAACGGGGTTCGGAACTCGCAAGCGCGACCCGCGTGGACGGCCTGGCCGAGCAGTGCGGCGGTGCCTGCACTCCGGCGTTGCGTCAGGCGGAGGAGAACCTACCGCTGACCGGACGTGAGCGGGAGATCGTGATGCTGATCGGTGAGGGCTTGTCCAATCGTGAGGTTGCCGAGCGTCTGTTCCTGTCGGTGCGCACCGTCGAAACCCATGTCTATCGGGCGATGTCGAAGACGGGAACCAATACTCGTGACGAACTCGCCGCCCTCCTCCCGCGCCACCCGCACACGGGATTGCAGTGACCCGCTACTGAGCTCCTGCTGCCGGACCGCGACGACGATTCCCTTGTGGGCCGTCGGGCTCGCAACACCGAAGGGAGTTCGAAGATGTTCAAGAAGAAGATGTTCAAGAAAGTGTTGGTCGCCGCGGCCGCGGCAGCAGCCGTGTCCGTACCCTTTGCCGGCGCCGCGTGGGCCGACACCACGTCGAACGGGATCGGTGCAGGCGGTGTCCCCGGGCACGCCGGCGACGTGATCAGTGAGGTGAACCCCGACTACAACCCTTCCGGCGGCCCCGTGCCTCCCGGCGCGATCGCCAGCGACGTCGCACAGGCGGACGGCAGCACCCCCGAGGCTTTTGGCGGGTTCGTCAACGGCTTCTGGGACAACGTCGGTGTCGACACCGACTATGGGCCGACGCCCCCAGGATTGGCCGTCAAGACGTTCACACCGGGGTGCTCTCACGGCCGTCAAGCAACAAATGCAGACGGAACGATTCCTGATGGCGTGAGCGAGTGCTACTGAACGGGCGCGATTGCCGTGAAACGGAACCGCCAAAAGTCCTCGGCGCAGTCCGCAACTCGTCCATATGATCCGAGCTACAGTCGGCCGTAGGTGTCGATGTCCTCGGAGAACTCGGCCGCCGCCTCCGCGGATACGGTGGCGCGGGTGACCGCCAGCGCCGTGAGGTAGTCCTCGGTGGTCAGATCCCGGTCGTCGCCGCCGTCGTCGAGCGCGCGGGCGAGGGCCTCCTGCGAGGCCCGTCGCGCGGCATACTCGATGTCCGCCGGTGTCATACCCTCGCTCGCGGAGGCGAGCGCGTCGACGTCGACCGCCGCGAACACGGTGGGCGGGATGTAGCGGCGCCAGATGGCCGCACGGGCTTCGGCGTCGGGCAGGCCGATCGGCATCACGTAGTCGAAACGCCCGTGCCGCAGGAACGCCGCGTCGAGGGCGCGCACGAAGTTGGTGGCGCAGATCAGCAGGCGACCCTCCTGGTCGCGGAACTCCGCCACCTGCTTGAGGAGTTCGTTCGTCACGCCCTGCGTCGGAGACGGTGGGTCGCCTCGTCGTCGGGACGCGATCTCCTCGACCTCATCGATGAACACCACCGCGTGTTCGAGGTCGGCGGCCGCTTCGAACGCCGAGCGCAGGGCTCCGGCCAGCCCGTCGGGGGAACCGGCCAGCCGCGACGGGAAGAGTTCGACGAAGGGCCAGTCCAGGCGTGAGGCGACGGCCTTGGCGAAGGTCGTCTTCCCGGTGCCCGGCGGGCCGAACAGCATCACCGCGTGCGGCGGCGTGACCCCGAAACGTTCCGCCATGTCCGGGCGGGCGAGCGGGGCCACCAGCCGCTGCTCCAGCATGGTCTTCTCGCGGCGCATGCCGCTGACCCGATCCCACAGGTGACGCGGCAGAATGCGGCCGCCCACCTCCTTGAGCAGATCCAGTTCCCGCCGCTGCACCGGCAGCGGACGCTCCAGGTAGCGCACCGGTTTACGCATCTCGAAGCCGTTGTCGCTCAGCGGCGAGGCTGTCGGATCATCGTCGGACACCAGCACCGACAGTTTGGCCAGCCCCAGCGAGGCCATCCGCCGTTCCAGTGCGTCCAGCACCAGCCCAGCGGTGGAACCGTCGACACCGGGCATCAACCCGAAGAACACGATCCAGCCCTGGGCGTGCGCAGCACGTCCGACCGCCACGGCGACCACCGCGTCGTCGACGGTGGCCACGGTGGCGTGGTCGCGCTGACAGGAGGCGATCACCTCGGCGAGCGAATACACGGGGGACGCCTCGTGTTCGTGGGCGTGCTGCCACAGGCGCACCACCGCGTCCAGGTCGTCGTCGTGGAAGTCTCGGATCCGCGGGCGAGTCATCGCGCCAGTGTGACATGGATCTCAGTGATGGAAGATCGCTACTGGAAGTGCAGCACGTCGCTGCCCCAGGCCTGCCGGATGTGCGCGTCGACATCGTGCACGATGCGGTCGTCCCGGTCGATGACCAGACAGGCACGGTCCCGCTCGTGGTACGACGGCCAGTCGGGTTCACCGGCCAGACCCACGGGCTCGGCGTTCGTCGCGAAGTTGATCCACCTGGCCTGCATCCGTTTGGACACGGCCCTGGCCGCCTTGGCCCCGCCGAGTTTGAGGCTGGGGTCCTTGGGGGCGCCGAGAGTGCCCCACACGTAGGGGAGTTCGGTGGCGTGGGCAGCACCCACCAGGAGCAGTTTCAGCATCGGGGTGGACCAGTCGAACCGGTACATGTACACCGGGGCTACCGCGCCGTGCCCCTCGGCGAACCACACCGACGGCATCCGGAAGCCCACGTCGGTGGCGATTCTCAATCCGCGTGCCCTGCCGCGGTGCTTCGCGTACGCCGACCCCAGCTGTGCATCGGTGGGCAACCGCATGTCGGGTTGCTCGGCGGCGATCTGGGTGAACATCGAGGTGAGGGCATGCGGGGTGATCGGCATCAGCGGTGATCTCATGAGGCGGAACAATGCGGCCTCGTGTTTGTTGGTGCCGATGATGAGGGGTACCGGGTGTGAACGGCCCTCGCGTGCCACGGTGACCGGGTAGTCGGGGACCAGGTCGCCGTCGACGATCGGGACGAAGGCGAGGGTTCCCGGGTTGCGCGTCGGTACCTCGTCGAACACCGTCTGCGAGGCGGCCAGCAGCGCGGGCACCGGAACGTCGCGCAACCGGTCGGCTTCGCCGGGCTGGAGACCGACTTCGCTCAGGAAACGCTCGGCGACCCGTCGACCCCGACCGCGGTCATAGACCGACGTGACCGGTGAACTCTGGGCGATGGCGCCGGCGAACAGCCCCCGGGCGGCCGGTACGGCGAGCAGGGTCGTGACGATCCCGGCGCCCGCCGATTCGCCGAACAACGTGACGCTGCCGGGATCGCCTCCGAACGCCGCGATGTTGTCTCGCACCCAGTGCAGCGCGGCCAGCACGTCACGCAGGCCGATGTTCGATTCGAAACCTTTCGGAGCGTTGGGTAGCGACGAGAGATCGAGAAAGCCGAGCGCCCCGAGTCGGTAGTTCAGCGTCACCACCACGACACCGCCGTCCGCCGCGAGCCGCCGGCCATCGTAGAGCGCCTGGCTGGCCGAGCCGAGGATGTAGGCGCCGCCGTGCAGCCACACCATGACCGGTCGCGCGTCGCCCGGCTCGATGCTCGACGACGCGAACACGTTCAACCTCAGACAGTCCGCACCCTGCGGTGCGCCGAGGTCGATCGGTATGTTCGGCAGGACCGATTGCGGGCAGACCGACCCGAACTCGCCTGCATCGGCTATCTCGGTCCATCGCTCGGGCGGCCGCGGTCCCCGGAAACGCAGGTCACCGACGGGCGCCGCGGCATAGCGGATGCCCTTCCAGGTCCTGATCGTGCCGTCGTCTCGGCCGCGAACCGGGCCATGGGTGGTATCGACGACACTGTTGTCGATTGTCATGGGACTCGTTCCTTCCGCTGCCGTGACGCACCTGCTCATGTATTCCACCACTGGCGCAGTGGTGGCAGCATGGGCGTATGACAGCGACGACGCTTTCCTGGGATGTGGTGCCCGTCGACAAGCCGGACGACGTCAATGTTGTGATCGGGCAGTCACACTTCATCAAGACGGTCGAAGACCTCCATGAGGCGATCGCAGGGGTGAGTTCGTCGATCCGGTTCGGACTGGCCTTCTGTGAGGCCTCGGGTCCGCGGCTGGTGCGCCGCACCGGTAACGATCCCGACCTCGTCGAACTCGCCACCCGCCAGGCACTGGCCGTCGCGGCCGGGCACAGCTTCGTCATTTTTCTGCGCGACGGGTTCCCCGTCAACATCCTCAATCCGGTCAAGGCGGTACCGGAGGTCTGCACGATTTTCTGTGCCACAGCCAATCCGGTGGACGTCCTCGTCGCGGTCACCCCGCGTGGCCGGGGCATCGTCGGCGTCATCGACGGCGAACCGCCGCTGGGGGTGGAGACCGATAGCGACGTGGCAGACCGCCGCGAGCTACTTCGCGCCATCGGCTACAAGCTCTGACACCTACCCGGGACGAAGCGCGACGAGGGTCTGATCGAGTTCGTCGCGACCGCGGCCCGGCGGGAGCACGACGACCGGCATGTCGGCGCCGGCCGCATACCAACGGTCGAGGCTCTGGGTCGCGGTCGCAGCATCTCCGGTCAGGGTGAGTTCGTCGATCAACGTCTGGGCCGATGCGGGGACCTGGGGTGTGTCCGAATCGCGGTTTGCGGCCTCGACGACACCGACGGCCTCATCGAATCCCAGTGCCCGCAGGGTCCGTGCATACAGTGGGCCCATTTTCGTCAGATAGAAGCTGACCCACCACGCCGCCACCGCCCGCGCCTTGTCGGGATCCTCGTGCACCGCGGCCGGGATCCCCGGACAGACCTGCGGGCGCGGGCGACCCGAGACGGCGGCGCCCTCGTCGAGGAGCCGCATGCCGCCGTCGAGCCCGGACGTCGGAAGCAGGAACGGGAACCAGCCGTCGGCCAGTTCGCCGCAGATGCGCACCGCTCGCGGGCCGAGTCCGGCCAGCATGACCGGAACCGGCTCCGGCGGTCGCGCGGCGAGTCGCAACGCTCGGCTTCCCGGCGCGGCCATCGACGCGCGTTCACCGGCGAGCAGACCGCGTACCTCGGCGGTGAACTCGTGCAGCCGCGCCGCCGGCGCCCGGAACGACACCCCGTGCAACCCCTCGGCCAGTGACGGACTGCCCGCACCGAGACCCAGTTCGAAGCGGCCGGGCGCGAGATCGGCGAGGGTGGTCGCCAGCATCGCCACCGTCGCCGGGCTGCGACCCCAGATGTTGATGATGCCGGTGCCGATCCGGATGCGATCGGTCTTCAAGGCGATCTCGGCCAGCAACACCGAGGCGTCGTGTCCCCACCCCTCGGCGACGTAGACGGCGGTGTAGCCGAGTTCTTCGGCCCGGATCGCCATGTCCACGACGACATCGTGGCGGGTCTCGAGCGGAGTGATCCCCACCGCGAGGGGTCGGGTCTGTGACATCGGGGCTCCTTTGTCGCGTTCGAGCTTATCGACTTGTCGATCCATCCGTGGTGAGTTGCCGCCCAACCGCAACCGCGACCGCGTCGTTGGTCAACGTCGTAGTGGTGGCATTCGGGCGATCGAACTTGCCGGTCGGTGGTGCTCGGATGCGCAGGTGTGAGGCGACTGCCATCGAGCGGCGTTCGTAGCCGGCGGCGAGCAGGAACCGTCATCGCCGGGATGCGCCGGGACGGGAGCGCCTGTCCAAAACCCACATCGTGGCCAGCGTGAGGGCAACGGCAAACGAGGCGAGGGCGATGAGACTGGCGCCGGTGCCGCCGTGGAATGTGTCTCCGTAGGCGGACATGGCCGGGACGGTGGCGCTGTACTGGTCCAGATTCAGTTCCCGACCCAGTGCTTCGAACGCATGGCGGTTGGCGAGGCCGAGGCTCATCAGGCGTCCCGGGCCGGCCATCTCGTCGACGGGGACGATGGCGCCACCGAACAGAACCTGGGGGAAGCAGAGCATCGGCAAGGCGAGGGCGGCCTGCGCGGCGTTGGTGACCGCGGCCGAGGCCAGCAGGCCGAGGGCCAGCGCGGAGATCGCCTCGATCACGATCGTCACGAACAAGAGTGCGGACACGTCCCATCCGAGGGCGGGGAGCCGACCGAGCGCCAGCAGCACGCCGAGGAGCACGGCGCTCACTCCGGCCAGAATCGGAAGCAGCGCAGCGATCTTGGATGCCACGTAGGCGCCGACGCTGAGCCCGACCAGGCGCTCCCGCCGGAAGACTGCCATCTCCCCGACGATCTGGAGCAGGCCGTACGTGAGACCGAAGAAGAAGCCTGCGAACGCGATCCAGAACACGACCTGGGCCGGGCCGAGATCGGCTGCACTACGCGGATCGAACGCACCGCGCTTGAACAGCGTCGCCATCATCGCCGTGACCAGCACCGGTGAGCCGATCAGGACCGCGAGGGTCAGCCGGTTGCGAACGAGTACGTCGATGTTGCGCCGTGTGAGTAGCCACCACTGCCGGACCGCACTCGTCCGCTTGACCTCTGACCGGGCAGCGGAGAGGTTCGGCTGAGCCAACCCGCTCTTGGGTTGCAGATTCGTCCGGCTGTCCGCGAATCGTTGCGCCCAGATCTGAGGGGTGTGCTCGCCGGCCAGCCGGTCGTACACCTCGGCGAGCTCCTCCACGCCGAAGTAGCGCCGAGCCTCCGCGGGGCTGCCGTTGAAGGCCAGGTGGCCGTCGCGGGCCAGAAACACCACCCGGTCACACCGGTCGATGCCCGCGGGTTCGTGTGTGGTGAGGACGACGGTGACTCCGCGCCGGCTGAGCCGGCGCAGCAGGCGCATCACGTCGGCCGCTGTGGACGGATCGAGGCCCGAGGTCGGTTCGTCGAGGAAGAACAGGCGTGGCCGGGTCAGGAGCTCCACGGCGATACTGGCTCGCTTGCGCTGGCCGCCCGAGAGCGCACGGACGGGGACGTCGGCCCGATCGGTCAGGTCGAGGTCATGCATGGTCTCCTCGACGACCCGGTCCGCCTCGGCCGCCGTCGTGCCCGCGGGCAGCCGCAGGCGTGCCGCGTAGCGCAACGTGCGGCGCAGGGGCAGCTCGAGGTGGATGATGTCGTCCTGGGGAACGTAGCCGACACGGGATTCTGCGATTGCTCGGGCACCGCGAACGACGCCGTCGTGGCGAACTTCCCCAACCGACGGCGGTTGTAGTCCCGCGAGGATCTCCAGCAGTGTGCTCTTTCCTGCCCCGCTGCCGCCGGCGATGGCGACCAACTCGCCGGGTTCGACCGACAGCGTCAGCTCCTGGAGGATTTGCCGCCCCCCGACGTGCCGGCTCACGTTGACGGCGTCGACCCGGCCGTCGGCCTGCTCCCGGAGTTCGTTGCCCGGCAGCAGGGTGCCCAACCGCTCGATGCTCGGCGGTTCGAATGTCGATTCAGTCATGATTGCTGATCTCCTGATCCTCGAGTTCACCGCGACACAACCCGCTTCTGAGGGTGTTTCGCTGTCGTGTCCTGATCATCGGTCCGCCGTATCTCCGGCCGCATGAGGCATTTCCCTCAGAAAACGCAACGGACATGCCACGAGGTGAGGCGCGCTCATGACGCACGTCGTTAGGGTGGCCTGGCCGGCGCGGGTCGGCGATACACCTACGCTTCGCCAGGTGGTCCCGGGGAGCAGGCCGGCGGTCTCGAGCGGAAACGTGCGGGGTTCAAGCCAGCGTCGAAAGCCTGTGTGGGGGAGTAACGGTGCGGTGCGCAGCTTGGAGCTCTCCGGCGTATGCGGGACAACAGAACCCGGAGTGAGGGAAGGACTGCTATACGTGTCGATGCGTCTGACGACGGGGGTTCGCCGACACCGGCGCGCTGGCGTTGATGGCGAGTGGAGTAGAAGCGAACCTCGTGACCGTCGGGGTCATGGAGTATCGGGAGTATCCGGCCGATGGTGGCGAAGTGCACCCCCGCGTGGTGTTCACCGAGGGCGGTGAGGTGATCTGCCAACTCCTGCAGCCGATCTCGATCAGGCACCCCGATCGAGAAATAGTCGAATCCGGCTGCGGACCGACCTGATCGGGGTTGAGCATGAGGCCGAGCATCGGACCGTCGGATGGGTGTGTCATCGACACCCCCGTCCGGACGCCAGCGCGCAGCGGGTGGCCCGGACCGAGGCGCAACTGATTGACTCGGCGCGGGCCCTGTTCCTGGAAAAGGGCTACGTGGCCACCACACTCGCCGAGGTTGCGCGCCGGGCCGGGCTCGCGCCCCGCACCGTGTATGTACGTTTCGCGACGAAGGCGACCTTGTTCCGGCGGGTCGTCGACCGGGCTCTGGTCGGCGACGCGGAACCGATAGACGTGGCTCACCGCGCCAGGACGAAGGATGCGATGTCGGCGCCTACGCTCGCCGCGCGGATCGAGGCGCTGGCCGACGTGTCCGTGGGGATCGCATCGCGCGCGGGTACCCTCTTCGGGGTGGCTGCCCAGGCCGAGGGTCTCGAGCCGGAGCTCGCCGAAACCTTCCAGGCCGGCCGCCGCGCGACGGCCGAACTCTGCCAAACGCTCTGTGACACGGCCGCCACAGACGGACTGATGTCGGCACGACTGGACCCGGTGCAGCTCGCCACGGTGACCGATCTCCTCATCTGCGCGGACACGACAGTGAGTCTTCGGCGCACGCAGAACTGGTCGGCGTCGACGTATCGGGCGCTCATCATCGACACGCTCGACGCGCTCACCCGGCAACAGGCGCGGTCGCGGGCATGATGTTGTGGTTCATCCGGAAGACGTTGTCCGGGTCGTGGCGGGCCTTGAGCGCCTGCAACCTGGCCAGCCGCCCGCCATACGCGTACGCCACGCCCGCGGCCCCCTCATCGGAGATGAAGTTGGCGTAGACGCCTTCGGCGTGGGGGACAAGCGCTTCCCATCCGTCCCGTGCCCACGCCTTGTGCCGGTCGGGGTTTGGGTCGTTCGGCATCCACGCGGTGGCCAGGCTCATTTCGAAGCCGGGATTCCGGTCGCCGACCGCAGCGGAGTCGGCGGGGATGCGACTCACCGCACCCCCTACCGCCCAGCCGGTGATCTGGGCGAACGGGCTCGTTGCCGCCGTCATCCGTTCGGTGAAGATCGCAACGACCTCGTCGCTCAGCTCCGGCAGTCGATGCGCCTTCCAGTAGTAGTGCCGGCCGTGCGGTGCACCCGCGTCGAGCATCGATTGGATCGCGACGTAGGGCACCGGGCGGACGGCGTCGGTGAACGGAGATCCGATGCGGCGCAACGGAGCGATCGCGTCGGCGCCCCCCTTTGGGTCACCCGCCCACACCAGGATGAGGCTCATGGCCGGGACCCCGACCCGCTCGAGCGGGATGAACGGCGCCGGCGGGGCGGCGGTGATCCCGATCGTGACGCCGAGATCGTCCGGTGCGGATGGCATGAAGTCTCGCACCACGCCGAGGATCTCGGCCATCTCCTCCAACGGCCAGAAGATCGGTCCGCCGTACACCATCGGCCCGACCGGGTGCAGGCGGTATTCGAATCGGGTGGCCACACCGAAATTGCCGCCACCGCCACGCAACCCCCACATCAGCTCCGAGTCGGATTCGTCGTCGACGTGGACTTGCTGACCGTCGGCGGTGACCAGATCGACGGCGAGCAGATTGTCCACGGTCAGTCCGTACCTGCGCATCAGATGGCCCAGCCCACCGCCGAGGGTGAGGCCACCGATGCCGGTGTGACTGATCAGCCCGCCGGTCGTCGCAAGGCCGAAGGGCTGTGTGGCACGGTCGAATTCACCCCACAACACACCACCGGCCGCGGACGCGGTGGCCGCCCCGGGATCGACCCGGATCGCCTTCATCAACGACAGGTCGATCATCAGCCCGTCGTCGCACACCGACAGCCCGCCGATCGAGTGTCCGCCACCGCGGACGGACACCAGCAGGTCGTATTCGCGTGCAAACCGGACCGCGACCGCGACATCGTCGGCCCCGGCGCATCGGGCGATCAGGGCGGGCCGACGATCGATCGCGCCGTTCCAGACTCGCCGCGCCTCGTCGTAACCTTCTTCGCCGGGCCGAAGCAGCGCACCGCGAAATGCTGCACGAAGTGCGGCCAGCGAAGTTTCGGATGGAGTTGTCATGACTGCCTCGCTCTCGACTGCGATGGGACTGAAGACACGATGCGCTCGTGCCCGTTTCGCAACCGTTTTCCGCGCGTTGTCACCCGCCGAGCAGCTGTCTTCTCGTCTCCTCGATTGCCCGGAGAGGTCCGGTGGCGCCCATCCGGTCGGCCGTGGCCGCAGCCCGGTCGAGTTCAGCGTCGACCTCGTCGTGCGGCCGTCCGAGCCGGGCGAGGAACCGGGCCCGGTGCCGGCGGATCTGGGGTTCCCAGATGCGGGTGCCGGGCAGAGCGAGGGCTTCGTCGGCGGCGACCAGACCGCCGACGGTCATGCCGGCGCGGTCGTGCGCGGCGACGAGCACCCGATACACCGTGGGGCGGAAGCCCGGTGCGAGGTTGCGCCCGTGACAGGCGGCGACGGCGGCGCGAATGGCGGCCACGCCTTGCGCACCCTGTCCGGTCGTGGCCGCCGAGTACCCGAGCAGTGCACGGGCTTTCACGGCCACGTTGTACGGGTGGCCTTCGGAGCCCGCTAGGTCGGCGGCCCTGGAGCGTACGTCTTCGTCATCGTCGAGATCCAGCGCCAACAACGCGGAGAAGATCGCGACGACCGCGGCGGTGGCGCGGTGGCCGGTTCGCCGTGCCTGGGTCTCGGCTTCGCGCCGCAGAGATCGGGCGGTGCCGGTGTCCCCGAGGAACCACATGGTGTTGGCCAGTCGGCTCAGGCACACGGTGCCCGGGTCCTGTCCGAATCGGACGAGATGTTCGGTCCGGAGATCGGGCGGAAGGCCATGTGCGGTGCGCTCCAACAACTCGCGGGCCGAGGCGAGGTCGCCGGCCCATAAAGCGGCCACACCACCGAGGTACTGCGCCTCCAGATCGAGGCCACGGTCGCCGGTCCGGCTTGCTGCGTCCCTCAGCTGACCGATGGACTGCCGGGCACCGACGAAGTCGTCTCGACACAGACGTGTCATCGTCAGGCACCGGAGAACCGGCGCGGACAACTCGCACTCGAGGGATTCGGCGAGTTCGGAGGCGCGATCGAGCACGGCGACCAGGTCGTCGGACTCGTAGCCCTTGACGGTGCCCACGACGATCGGCGATCGCGACAGGATCTCGAACTCGGTCGGCGGTGCCAGGTCCGGCGGCAGCGCGGGCACCAGGCTTCGTGCGCGGTCCAGCAACCGGACCGCCTCGGCGTCGGCAAAACGATGCTGGGCCCGTTCCGCGGCTCGCTCGTACCAACGGATCGCGTCCAACGGCCGACCGGCCCGCTCGAAGTGCGCTGCCACCTCACCGCTGACCGCGCCGGAGCCCTCCCGTTCGGTGTGCACGAGTGCCTCGGCCACCCTCAGATGTACATGCCGCCGGGCAGCAGGGCTCAGGCCGGCGTAAGCCACGTCACGGATCTTGTTGTGGCTGAAATCGTAGGCGTCGATGCCATGCTCTCGGATCACTCCGCTGCGCCACAGGATGTCGAGGCCCTCGACGAGGGTGGCCTCGTCGACACCCGCCGCGGCGCCGACCACGGCAGCGGAGAAGGATCCTCCGATGCAGCACGCGGTGTCGAGCAGCTCACGAGCCGGCACGGGCAACCGCCGCAACCGGGCGCTGGTGACCGCATGCAGTTTCGGGCTGATCTCGTGTGGGACACCGGCGTGCCATCCGGACCGGAGCGTCTCGACGACGAACAGCGGGTTTCCCTCGGACTCGGCAAACAGCGCGTCGGTGTCCTCGGCGTCGAGGGCGGCGCCCAGTGTCAGGCGCGCAAGCTCCGCGGTGTGCGCTCTCCCGAACCGTCCGAGCGGGACCTCGGTGACGCGATCGTCTGCGCGCAGCGCGTCGACGACGTCGGTGAGCGGGTGGCGCGTGCCGAGCTCCTCGAGCCGCACGGTCGCGACCAGGAGGACATGTCGGGCCTGCGGCGAGCGCAGCAGGTAGTGGATCAGCTCGACGCTCGGCGCGTCCATCCACTGCGCGTCGTCGGCCACCAGCAGCAGCGGCCGGTCGGTGTGCGTCAACGCCCCGACCGCGGCTTCGAAAAGCTGTAGTCGGTCGAAATCCGCTCTCCACCAGTGCTCTTCGGGAACATCGAGTTCGGGAAGCAGCCGGGCCAGCGCCATGCGGTCACGAGTCGGTGCCGTGCGTACCCACGAATCGGTCCGGGTGCCACGCAGCCAGGACACCACGACGCCGTACCCGAGGTCGCCGGCGTCCGGAAACGATCGCGCCTGGGCCACCGCATGACCGCCCTGCGTGCACAACCGCCCCAACTCCTCGGCCAAGCGAGTCTTGCCGATCCCGGGTTCGCCGGTGACCAGCACCAGTTGGCCGCGACCGTCCATCGCCGCCTGCCAGCAGCGACGCAGGGCTGTCCACTCGTCGTCGCGGCCGACGAGTCGTGCTGCGGTGGCCGCGACCGACTGGACTGCTGCCCGGGCACCAACGCGAGTACCGTCCATCGCGCCGGCCCCGGCGACCTCCGCGTAGCGGCGACGCATGTCGGGGGACGGTTCGACACCCAGCTCATGTTCGATCACCGTCGCGTATTCGTGGTAGGCGCGTAGTGCGCCCGCCCGGTCGCCTGCCCGGTGGTGTGCGTCGAGCAGCAGTCGGTGGTGGTCTTCATTGAGCGGATCCCGATGCACCAACTCGCGGCCGAGGCGGATCGCGTCGACGTGCTCGCCACGCTCCACCAGTGCCCCCACCAGGTCGCGGAGAACTTGAAAGTACAAGTCGCGGTACCGATCCCGTGGTGTTGTCAGCCACTCGTCGATGCAGTCCTCGAGTAGGTCGCCCCGGTAGCACGCGGCCGCGTCCCGAAGTGCTGCGATCCGCGCTGCGGACGCCCGCTCGGCCTCGCGTGCTCTCGCCACCGCGGCCCTCATCTCCCAGGCGTCGACCGAACTGTCCCTCGACCGCCAGCCGAGCACGCGCGCGTCCACCTCGAGGTAGTGCTCGACACCCGGGAGCGCGTGCCGCAACAGATGCAACACATTGCGCAGGTTGGTTCGGGCCTGGCTTTCGGTCGATTCGGGCCACAGCTCGCCGGCGATCCGTTGCCGTGCCCGGGTTTGGTCGGCCCGGAGCAGGAGATACACCAGCAGTGATTCGGCGCGCGCCGACCCCAGCCGCGGCAGCAGCTCGTCGCCACGCCGGAGTTCCAGGCGCCCGAACACCGAGATTCGCAGCGGCCGGATGTCCGCGACGTCGTCCGGGCGGCTCGTGGGTTCCCGGACCGGAATGTCCACTCTTGTGAGTCTGGCACCGGCGGCGCGAGAGCGCACCCACGACCGATTCCGTGGCTGGCGTCGCGGTCAGCCGGTCGCGGGATATCTGCCCTCATTCCGTGCTTGCGCCCTCGATCGGGGGAGCGAGTACGAGATGGGGGAGCGAGCCTACAACGGCCGGGCATGGTGGGATGGACGTGGTGCCGCAGGGGCGGGTTCGGCGACGGGAGGGGGCGACGTGGACTCGGTTCAGAACTTCGTCGTCGATGCCGCACACTCGCCCTGGATCTGGTTGGTCCTGTTCCTGATCTGTGCGCTGGACGCGTTCTTCCCTCCGCTGCCCAGCGATGAGGTCGTGATCGCGTTGTCGGCCGTGGCCGCCTCGACTGGTTCGCCCGACCTGTGGCCGGTGGTGCTGGTGGCCACCGTCGGCGCCGTCGTCGGGGACAACATCGTCTACAGCCTCGGCAGGTGGATCGGGGTGGAGCGATTCGCGTGGATGCGCCGACCGCGGATGGTCGCGGCGATCGGCCGGGCTCGGGGGATTCTGGGCCGACGTGGCGCCGTGATAATCCTGACCGCGCGGTTCGTTCCGGTTGGTCGCGTCGCGGTCAACCTCGTGGCCGGTGGCACCAGATATCCGCGCCGCCGTTTCGTCCCGCTCATCATCGCGGCGGCCGGCATCTGGGCGGTGTTCACGGTGGCGGTCGGGTCGGTGCTCGGATCGTGGCTGGAGGATCGGCCACTGCTCGCCGCCGGTGTCGGCGTCGGCTTCGCACTTGTCCTCGGCGTCACCGTCGACCGGTTGGTCGCGTGGCGCACCACCACGAAACGACGGGATCGCGACGGCCGCGAATGAGCCGTGAGACCACGTTGCGCACGCCGGGGAGTATGGGTCAGACCCGCGTGGCGACGGTGATGAAATGGGTGAGCGAGTAGAAGTACCGGCGCGACGCGGCGAGTGTGTCCAGTTCCGCAGACCACGCGCTCGCCTCCTCCGCCGGCAGACCACCGGGCCCGGATACGTACTGCCGGATCAGCAATTGAAAGAGAACTGCGGTGCCGTCCGGGGCGGGACCGGTGTCGGTGAAGACCACAGGGTGACTGGCATCGAGCCGAAATCCGGCGTCGTCGAGCAGCCCCGGCAGGTGCTCGGGGATGGCCGGGTCGGCGAGGTGGCCGTCCCAGACCTTCAACACCCGAGCCATGCGATCGGGATCCTCGCTGGCCCACGCCATCGTGCCCCAGTGGATGTCGCCGATCACCAGGCGTCCGCCGGGGCGCAGCACCCGGTGACATTCGGCCAGGGCAGCGGGAATGTCCGGAATGTATTCGAAGACTTGGATCGAGATGATGCTGTCGGCCGTCGCATCGTCGAGCGGGATCGCTTCGGCCCGCCCGTCGAGGATCTCCACCCAGTCCTCGCCCGCTTCCGCGATGCGGGCGCGGGCGCTTGTGAGCATGTCGGGGCTCATGTCCACGCCGATCACGCGGCCCTTCCGGCCAAGGGCCCGTGCGAGTTCGGGCAGCAGCATCCCGTTTCCGCAGCCCAGGTCCAGCACGGTCTGGCCGGGGCGAGGGTCGAGTGCGGCAATGTTGGCGTGCCGGCGGCGGACGAACTCGCGGCCCTGGTAGGCGCGGTCGAGTTGGGCGGTGGCGACGGCATCGAATACCAGCATCGGATCTCCCTGAGCAGACGTCTCAACGCTACGCCGGCCCGCTGCGGCGCACAGACGATCGATCGGCATCCCGAGAACGACGATCGGACTCCATCTCGTCGTCGAGTCGGCCGCCGTCCCCGACGTTGCGCCGGTACCAGTCGAAGAATGCCGTCGCGACCAGGTCGGGATCGTCGCACATCGGGAAGTGGTTGCCATGCGGAACCACCACCTGCTCGACGTGGTCGCCGAGTGCCTTCCACCTCGGCTGGAATCGCAGGGGATCGTTGTGCTGCCCGAATACTGTCAG
This sequence comes from Gordonia rhizosphera NBRC 16068, assembly GCF_000298195.1. GTDB lineage: Bacteria > Actinomycetota > Actinomycetes > Mycobacteriales > Mycobacteriaceae > Gordonia > Gordonia rhizosphera. Next base: position 18,087 of record NZ_BAHC01000080.1, read on the forward strand.
CACCGGTCCTGCGCCGATGGTGGTCCGGGCGCGGTCGATGCCGGCGTAGTCGTGGTGGAGCGCCGACCGCATATTGCGATGGAAGCTGCGTCGGCCGCGATGGTCCATACCGCGTCGAAACGCCCGTCGATCCCTGCGCGGGAAGTGTCTTCCCACACCCAGGCCGGTAGCGGTCGCGCGTGGCAACCATCCCGTCCAGGCATCGGACTCACGGATGAGCCCGCTGCCCATGAGTCGGAGCATGGCGCGGAAGCCGGGCGTGGAGGGCCGCCAGCCGAAGCAGTTGACGGCGACGAAACCGCGTACCCGCTGCGGCCAGGCGCCGGCGGCCTCGAGCGCCGCAGGTCCGCCAAGGTCGTGGGCCAGGAGAACGAAGTCGTTCAGGTCGAGAGCCCTGACCAATGAGTCGAGTGCGTTCGATGTCTGCCGGATGCCGGCACCGCCGCCGGTGTCGGACAGACCCATCGCCGGGGGATCGAACGCGATCACCCGGAATCGGTCGCGTAGCCGTTCGATGAGATCGCGCCAGACGAAAGCCCAGGTACCGGAGTGGACGAGAAGCAGCGTGGGGCCGCGGCCCTCGTCCGTGAAGGCGATGCGGCCCGCGTCGGTGTGATGAGTGTGGATCGCGAACGGCCACGAGTGCTCATCCAGCCAGTCGGGTCGGGTGATGGGGCCGGTTGTCGCTGTCCTGGTGTTGGTCATCGCTGCTCCTGCGATCGGGTAGGTGTATCGGTCACAAAGGAGACGGCTGTAGCATCGCGAATGTGACCGCTGTGGTCACGAACCGGCAGCGCTGATCGTCTGGTGGTCATGACCGATTCACCGCAACCACTCGACCCCGAGCTCATCGAGGAGTGGTGGGCCCTCTATCACCGTCTGGTCCGGGATGTCGCCTACCGGATCGGCGGCTCGGTTGCCGAGGCCGAGGATGTCGCCCAAGACACCTATGTGCGGCTCGTCGAACACCGTGGGACCCTGTCGAATCCGAAAGCCTGGCTCACGACCGTCGCATCGCGGGCAGCGCTGGACCGGCTTCGCGCTCACGAGCACAGCAGGCGTACATATGTCGGTCCGTGGCTTCCCGAGCCGCTCGTCGTCGACGACGCGCTGCCGGTCGAGGATCGGATCACCCTCGACGAATCCGTGCGCATGGCGCTGCTCGTCGTGCTCGAACAGCTGACCCCGGAGGAACGGACGGCCTTTCTGCTCCACGACGTGTTCGCACTCGACTTCGCGGCGATAGCGGAGATCGTGGGCACGTCGAACGAGGCCGCGCGGCAATTGGCCAGTCGGGCTCGCCGTCGGGTCAGCGCGGCGCGCCCCGCACGTTTCGCTCCGGACCCGGCGACGGCGCGGCGGTTGTGTGAACGGTTCGCACATGCCTGCAGCGACGGCGATCTCGACGGTCTCGTCGCGGTCCTGGCGCCTGATGTCGCCGGCGACTTCGATTCGGGTGGTCTGATCGCGGGCGCGCCGGCCGGGGAGTTGCGCGGTGCCGAACCCGTTGCGGCTCAGCTGCTTCGGTCGCTCGGTGGACCTGCACTGGACTTCGTGGTCGTCCCGGTCAACGGGGAACCCGGTGTGGTGGTACGACGATCGGGCCGGGTCGTCGCGGTGATCTCGTTCATGTTCGGTCCGGATCGAATCACCATCATCCACGGAGTCGGAAACCCCGAGAAGCTACGGCATCTCAACGTCGATCGCGGTTAGGCTCGACACCTGTCGGTGAAATCGAGTAGCCCGGTACTCGTGCCCCGCGACCCGGCGAGTCCCACTCTGAAATGGCAAGCATCCGAGTCGGACCCAACGGAGGCGTCATGACACGTCCACTCACCGAAGCCGATCTGGAGGGTATCGACCCCATCGATCCCGATCCTCCGTCGGACACCACCATCGAAGTCGTTCTCGCGGAGGGTGGTCCGGAGCTCGACAGCGACCTGACCGTTCAGCGTGCGGAACACGGCATCCGGGTCATCGCCAGGGTCGGTGTGGACGGCTGGCGTGACCCGCGTGACCGACTTCGCCCGAGATCCGTCGGGCTGTCCCGAACCGATATCTCGTCATTGCGGGGTCCGGTGGACCTGTCCGGCTTTCGACCGGGTGGCGTCAGAACCGCCTTCAGACCGGAACGCGCGCCCCGGGTGTGGCGCGATGTGCCGACCGGGGAGAGGTTGCGCAAACGGGGCGGCTCCATCTTCGACGCCGACGACCGTTACCTGTTCGATGACCGGAGCTTCCCGTGGCGGATCACAGGCAAGGTCGTGACGGCCGGCGGCTGGGGATCGGGGACCGTGATCGGGCCACGACACGTGCTCACGGCGAGTCATGTCGTGGACTGGCGACGCGACGATCACGGTCGCATCGGGTGGATCAATTTCACTCCCGCCTACTACGACGGGCGTGGGCCATGGGGGACCTACTATGCCGATACCGTGGCCTACTGGATCGAGGCTCCCGGACGCCTCACCGACGCTCAGGTCGCGTTCGACTACGCGGTCCTGGTGTTCGGCGAACGCATCGGCGACGTCACCGGCTACGCGGGTTACCGGTCCTACGACGACGACTGGAACGACGGCGCGTACTGGCAATCCATCGGATACCCGCAGGAGCGGGCGAGCGGGGAACGTCCCGCATTCGAGGCCGCGGGTGCCGTACGCGCCGTCTCTTCACACACGATGGCCGGACAGACCGGCTACACGATGGGCCATTTCAAGGACTTCACGCCCGGGCAATCCGGCGGGCCGGCCTGGGGATGGTGGGACGGCGAGCCGTGGCCGAGGGTGGTCGGAGTGGGAAGCACGATAGGGGACACCGTCGTGAAATCCGCTACGAGCGGGACGACAGCAAACGACAACGACTACGGCGGCGGACCCGCATTGAGTGCGCTCATCGGGTGGGCACGGCAGAACTTCACGTGAGCGACGTATCACGCCCCGCAACCCGGGTAACCGCGGGTTGCGGGGCGTGATGATCCCGTACCGTCTCGTCAGACCCCGACCGCCACGTCAGCCGGCGCCGGCTCTACGGTCACCTTGATGGCCTCACCCTGCTTGACGATCTGGAACGCGTCGAGGACGTTCTCCAACGGGATGTGGCGGGTGATGAGATCCTTCACCGGCACCTGACCGGTCGAGATGTACTCGAGTGCCCGTTTGTTGTGCTCCGGTGCCGAACCGTTCGCGCCGTGGATGTGCAGCTGGCGGTAGTGCACCACATTCGAATCGCAGGTGATGGTCGGATCCGTCTTGGGTAGCCCGCCGAAGAAGGAGATGCGCCCGTTGCGCGCCGCCATCGCGAGCGCCTGTTCCTGTGCGACGTTGGCCGCGGTGGCGGTGATGACCACGTCGGCGCCGCGGCCGCCGGTCAGCTCCATGACGCGTTCGACGACGTCGACCCCCGCACCGTTGATGATCTCGTCGGGAGAGACCGCATCCGCGGACATCTGCAGGCGACCCTCGTTGACATCGACGAGATAGACCGGGCCGCAACGATGGACGCCACGGGCGATGCGGATGTGCATGCAGCCGATCGGTCCGGCACCGAACACCACAACGGTGTCGCCCTCCTCGATCCCCAGGAGTTCCTGCGCGTTGATGGCGCACGCGAACGGTTCCGCGGCGGAGGCCTCGTCGTAGCCGACGTTGTCCGGAATCCGGTTCAGGCCATCGACTTTCAGTACCTGTCGCGGGACGATCATGTACTCGGCGAACCCGCCGTCGTACTGGTATCCGACCGAGGTCTGGTTCTCGCAGACCGCCATCCAGCCCTTCTTACACTCATGGCACTCACCGCACGGAACGGCGGCGATCACCTGTACCCGGTCACCGATCTGCCAGTTGCTGCCGTAGGTGGTGTTCACGTCGGCTCCGACCTCGACGATCTCGCCGGCGACCTCATGTCCGATGATGCGCGGCGGGGTCAGGTTCTGGTGGCCGTTGTAGAAGATCTTGACGTCGGTGCCGCAGGTCGAACAGTTGCGCACGCGCAGCTTGACCTCATCGGGACCGCAGGTCGGCTCCGGAACATCTTCGAGGCGTACGTCCTCGGGTGCGTAGAAGCGCAGTGCCTTCATGGTGGGTGGTCCTCTCGATCGGTGAGCGGTAAGCGGTGTGCTGTAGAGCACTCTATCGGCAATACGGGCATAAATCCACCGCTAGTTCTGCCCATTTCTGACCGAATGCTTGATTTGATGCCCGTTTGTGGGGTTTACTGGGCTATGTGACCGGGATCACCTGGTTGGCGACACAAGTGGAGGAAGCAATGTCAGAAGCTGTTCTGTCCTCGGATACGAAGGCACCGCCGCCGAAGAAGAAGTCCGGGATGCGGGTGCGTGTACAGAAGTTGGGCACGGGGCTGTCGAACATGGTCATGCCCAACATCGGCGCATTCATCGCCTGGGGTCTGATCACCGCGCTGTTCATCGAGACCGGCTGGTTGACCGGGATCTTCGGCTCGCTCGACAACCCCGGCAGCTGGGTGGCCCACATCGGTGGTTGGGGGGATTACGAGGGCGGTGGCGTCGTCGCCCCGATGATCACCTATCTGCTGCCGATCATCATCGGCTACACCGGCGGACGGATGGTCCACGGCAACCGCGGTGCGGTGGTCGGAGCGATCGCCACCATGGGCGTCGTGGCCGGAGCCGAGGTGCCGATGTTCATGGGCGCCATGATCATGGGACCCCTGGGCGGTTGGCTCATGAAGCAACTCGACAAGATCTGGGAGGGCAAGGTCCGTCCCGGCTTCGAGATGCTAGTGGACAACTTCTCGGCCGGCATTCTCGGTCTGTTACTCGCGACGCTGGGGTTCTTCACGGTCGGTCCGCTCGTCCAGGCATTCACCGACGCGGCCGGGAACACGGTGGACTTCCTGGTCAATCACGACCTGCTCCCGTTCACCTCGGTCTTCATCGAGCCGGCGAAGATCCTGTTCCTCAACAACGCGATCAACCACGGTGTACTGACCCCGTTGGGCACCGCGCAGGCCGCCGAGACGGGTAAGTCGATCCTGTTCCTGCTCGAGGCCAACCCCGGCCCGGGGCTCGGGATCCTGCTGGCGTTCTCGGTCTTCGGCAAGGGATTCGCCAAGGCGTCGGCGCCGGGCGCGGCCATCATCCAGTTCTTCGGCGGCATTCACGAGATCTACTTCCCGTACGTGCTGGCCAAGCCGAAGCTGATCGCGGCGGCCATCCTCGGCGGAATGACGGGCGTCTTCATCAACGTCATGTTCGGCTCCGGACTCCGTGCGCCCGCCGCGCCGGGCTCGATCATCGCGGTCTATGCGCAGACGCCCGGGGACAGTTTTGTGGGCGTGACCCTCGCGGTGTTCGGCGCGGCCGCCGTGTCGTTCCTGGTCTCATCGGTCCTGCTGAAGGCCGACCGCTCGAACGAGGAGGCGGATCTGTTTGCGGCGACCGCCGAGATGGAGTCGCTCAAGGGTAAGAAGTCCAGCGTCGCGGCGACGCTCACCGGAGGAGCCGACCGCGGTCCGATCACCGACATCGTCTTCGCCTGTGACGCGGGGATGGGTTCGTCGGCCATGGGTGCGTCGGTGCTGCGTAAGAAGATCAAGAAGGCCGGCTACCACGACGTGACGGTGGTCAACCAGGCGATCTCGAATCTGACCGACACCCACGACCTGATCGTGACACATCGGGACCTGACCGAGCGTGCGAAGCAGTCGACCCCCTCGGCGATCCATGTGTCCGTCGACGACTTCATGAGCAGTCCGCGCTACGACGAGATCGTCGAGATGTTGGCACAGACCAACCCCGACGGTGAGTCTGCTGCGCCGGCAGTCGAGCCCCGATCCGCCTCACCCGCGGCATCGGCCGCACCCGCGGCATCGGCGACCACGACGGTGGAGGAGAAGACCGCCGGCGGCAGCGTGCTGGCACTGGAGTCGATCGTCTTGCACGGGGCGGCGACGAACGCCGACAGCGCGATCACCGAGGCCGGGCAACTGCTGGTCGCCGCCGGCGCGGTCGACGTGCCGTATGTCGATGCGATGCACGAGCGAGAGAAGTCGGTGTCGACGTTCATGGGCAACGGGCTGGCGATCCCGCACGGCACCAACGAGGCGAAGGACGCGATACGCCGGACCGGAATCTCCTTCGTGCGCTACGACCGGCCCGTGGACTGGAACGGCAAAGAGGCGGAGTTCGTGGTGGGCATCGCCGGAGCCGGAAAAGACCATCTCGCCCTACTCAATCAGATCGCCCACGTGTTCCTCGACGCCGACGAGGTGACTCGGCTGCGAGCCGCGCAGACCCGTGAAGAGGTGGCACAGATCCTCACGGCCTCGAGCGAGTAGTTTGATCTCGTGGATTCCGACACCCGCCAGAGTCACATCGTCGAACTCGCCCGCACCCGCGGGCGGGTGGAGGTGAACACGCTCGCCGACGAGCTCGACGTCGCGAGCGAGACCATCCGACGCGATCTGAAGGCTCTGGCGGGTCGTCGTCTCCTCAGGAGGGTCCACGGGGGTGCGGTCCCGATGGAGACCGCGGGGTTCGAGTCAGGGGTCGAGTACCGCAGCCAGGTGGACCTCGCGCAGAAGCAGCGGATTGCCGGTGCCGCCGCCGGACTGCTCCACGGGGCCGAGACCGTGTACCTGGATGAGGGATTCACTCCTCGACTGATCGCCGAGCGGCTCGCCGAGCGCACGTTGACCGTGGTGACATCCTCGCTGCTGGCCGCGCAGGCTCTGGCGCACTCGAGCACCGTCACCGTGCTGCTGCTCGGCGGCCGGATGCGGGGTCGGACGATGGCGACCGTCGATCACTGGGCCGTGGACATGCTGCGCGGCCTGGTGATCGACGTCGCTTTCCTCGGTACCAACGCGATCTCGCTCGAACACGGCTTGACGACGTCGGATCCGGCAGTGGCCGCGGTGAAGAACACCGCGATCTGCGTGTCGCGGCGGTCGATCCTCGTGGCTGCGCACACGAAATTCGGCGAGGTCAACTTCTGCCGGTTCGCCGAGATCTCCGATTTCGAGGCGATCGTGAGCGGCGTCGAACTCGATGCCGGCGACGCCTTACGGTATGAGGCGCTGGGACCGACCGTTCTACGGGTGTGACGAGTCCGTCTGCTACGTGAGGATCGCGGCGGCAGTGGCGGCGACGGTGCGGTCGGCATCGCCGGTGAGTGCAGCGAGCAACGTCCGCGCGGTTGGATCCCCGATCTCGGCGAGTGCCTGCACGATGCGCAGGCGGGTCGCCGGATCGGCGGGGCCGAGTCGGTCACCGAGCGCCGCAACCGCATCGGCGCCACCGAGGTGACCGAGCGCCTCGGCCGCCTCCACGTCGTGGTGTCCGCCGATCACCATCTCGACCAGCACGTCGAATCCATGGCGGTCGCCGTGCGCCGCCAAACCCAGTGCCGCGCGCTCCCGCACCGTGTCGTCGGCGTCGGACACCGCGCCGCGCAGCAATCCCACCGCGCCATCGACGTCCAGGTCGGTGATCGCGGCGACGGCGCGCCGGCGTACCTCGACGTCCGACGAATCCAGCCCCGCGCCCAGCGCCGGTAGCGCTTGTTCTCCGGCGCGCGCCAACGACCAGCGCAGGGCCCCGGCGACATTTGGATCATCCTCGGCAAGAACGGCTTTCACCAGTTCGTCGACAGGAACAGGGCCGTCGGCCGGCTGCGACAGGACAGCCTGCTGGCGGTGCGGCGCCGACGACGACTCCAGCGCCCGAAACAGGGTGAGCACCGCCAGCACCTCCTCCCATCCGGCAGGGGACGAGGCGTCGACGCTGCGCAACCGCCCCAGCAGCTCGCGTTCGTCGGCGATCCGCTTCCGGGTGCGGTCGATGAGATCGGCGACCAACGCCGACGGCGAGAACTCCGGATCGTCGAGCGCACTCTTGACCTGCGGAAGCGTGAGGCCAAGGGTGCGCAGACTCTCGATGTGGAACAGCCGGCGGATGTCGTCGCCGGAGTACTCGCGGTACCCACCCGACGTACGGCCGGTCGGGGTCAGCAGCCCCAACCGGTCGTAGTGGCGGAGCATGCGGGTGCTGACCCCGGACCGCCGCGAGACCTCGCCGATCAACATCGTCGGTCCCTACTCCGATCTTCCCGTGGCAGCCAGGAACAGCGACACCGCGAATCCGGAGTCGGGGTCCTCGCGCAGCCGTTGCGTGGCCTCGGCGTGCGCACGGACCTGCGGGTGGTCACTCGTCAGCGCGGCGGTCGTGGCCGCGACGGACGCCTCGCCAAGTGCCACCAGCGCCCGGCTGAGGCTGCGCTGCAGATCCTCGTCACCGCGGCCGAACTCGTCGGCCATCGACACGGCGAGGTCGGACTCGCTCCCGGTCGGAACGAGCGCGACCGCCGCACGCCACGCGGCTCGGACAACCTCGTCGTCGGTGTCATGCACCATCGGCGACACCCCGGGCCACGTGCGCGGGTCGCCGATCTTCGACAGAGTGTGCAGGGCCTGGCTGCGCGCCTGCGGGAGGTCGGAGCCGAGTTCGACCAGCAGGCGCGGCACGGTGCGGTCGGCGGGCATGCGGCACAACGCCCAGGTGAGCATGTCGCGGACGAAGAAGTCAGATTCGATCCCACACCGCTCGACGAGCAGCTCGAGGGTTTCGGCGTCCCCGGAGGTGCCGGCAGCCAGCGCGGCGCGCAGTCGCACCGACGGGTCGTGGCAGGTCAGGGCCTGGGTGAGGCGAGTATCGGACTCGCGTCGGGTAGTGGTGTTCATCGCAACCACCTCCTTCAGCGACCAGTAGACAGCTTGTCACGATGTCAAGGTCAAGGCGGAGATGCGGGTCGGGCACAATGGGGCCATGGCTGCCCGCATTGTCCGAGTCCTGCTCCTGATGCTTACCGGTCTGTTCGTGGTGGTGGCGTGCGGAACGTCCGACGACACCAGTACCGGGCAGTCTGGCGCGGCGGCCGGATCGTTGGCGCCGGGCACCGTCGTGATCGACGTACGTACCCCCGAGGAGTACGCCGCCGGGCACCTGCAGGGTGCGCGCAACATCGACGTGTCCTCGCCGACCTTCGTCGAGATGATCTCGACCTTGCCCACCGATGACCCGTATGTCGTGTACTGCCGCACCGGCAACCGGTCCGCGCAGGCTGTCGCCATCATGCGGTCGCAGGGCTTCACCGACGTCACCGACGCGGGCGGGATCGACGAGGCGCAGGCGAGTACCGGGTTGCAGGTACAGAGCGAGTAGTCGATACGGCACAATCGGACGGCGTGCTCGGATATCTGGACACCGTCCGGTTGCGAAATGGTCTGGATTGCACAACGCGCCGTGTCGGGGATGCCGGTCAGCCCTAGCTTGTGACGCATGAGAACGATGAGACTGAAGTTGATCTTGGTTCTACTGTGCTCGGTCGCTATCACCACCTTCGCCATGCCCACCAACGCCTCGGCCATCGGGTCGTCGGACCTCATCACGGGTTCGAGCAACCCGGACCGGATACATCTGACGACTCGGGTCTCGGGACACACCATCAACTACACGATCACGAACGTTCCGGAGACGAACCTCGTGACACCACGGGCCTGCAACACCCTGGTGATCAACGTCGTTCGCGCGGGACTCGCCGCCCTGCCGGTCATCTTGGGTGGATTCAGTTCCGACTCGATCAACCTCAGGCAACTCGTCGCCAATCTGAACAGGCTCGGCGCGCTGCCCGTCGCACCGCAGCTGTTGAAGAGGGCGGACAAGTCCGGTGTGGTCACGGGCAGCTTCGAGAACGTGCCGGGCGGCAACTACCTGGTGGCCACGCTCTGCAATATCAACCCGACCCAGCCGATCGCCAGCATCGACGCGAGCCTGATCGGCCTGGCCTACTCGTACGTCTTCCCGGGCTTCGGTTCCTCGTAGGAGCGTTGGAGCGTAGGGGCGTCTTCCACCTGAACCGTGACCGCCGCGCGGCCACGGTCGAGCACCACGTTCAGGATGCGCGCGGTGGAGTCGGTGTCGTCGGCGGGCAGGTCGTCGAAGACCGGAGCCGTGAACGTCTTGATGCGTTGCATGGTGCGGTCGACGAAAGCGTGCCCGGCTTCTGTCACAAGCGCACCGTCGAGGAATCCCCGGTCGGTCAGGCCGTCGACGATCTCCCCGGCGTCGGCGAAATGAGCGCGGTCGCGCACGAGGTCGGGTAGCGGGCGGGCGCCGGCGTTCGCCACGGCGAGTCGCAGGGTCACCCACTCGCGTTCGCTGAGCCCGGAGTCGGAGAGAACGGTGTCGAGGATGGCGTGCAAGGTCTTCTCGGTCTGGCCGATGAGTTCCGGGCCGAACGGGATCATGGTGATCCTCCTGTCGATGGGATCGGCGGGTGCTGCACACACCCAAATAAACGTTGGTCGCACCAACAATACTCTTCACCGTTGGTTTCGCCAACGTTTTGTTAGGCTTTCCGGGTGGTACGACGTCTGCGTGATCAAGCCACCTGGTTGGTGAACCGGGCGCATGTCCGGGCCCATGCCGACCTGCAGCGCGCGTTCTCGGCGGCGGGATCGCGGCCCTACTACTTCCGTCTACTCGCGGCCCTCGACGAGTTGGGGTCGGTCAGCCAGGCCGACCTCGGCCGGGCGGTGGGCATGGACCGCAGCGACGTCGCGACATCACTCGTGGTCCTCGTCGATGCGGGGTTCGCGGCGAGGGTGCCCGACCTCCTGGACCGACGGCGCAACGTCGTCGAGATCACCGCGGCGGGGCGCGTGGAACTCGATCGGCTCGGCGCGGTTCTCGACGAGGTGCAGCGGGATTTCCTGGCACCACTCACCGACGACGAACAGAGGGTGTTCCTGGGGTTGATCGAGAGGCTCGGCGACTCCTGAGCTGCGTCGGCTGTCTGCGCCCGGCCGCACACCGGTCAGACCCAGGTCATCGCGGCAGTGCGGCGACGAGTCCGGCGAACACGGCCTGCGCGGGTGCCTGCTCATGGCCGTCGATCGTGACCGTGTTGTCGCTGTTGGTCAGCACGAGGATCGTGGTGTCCTTGCCGTAGTTGCGGAACAACACACTGTTGTAGCCGGGTATGTCACCGTCGTGGCCCCACCAACCGTCACGGTCACCGATACCGATCCCGTAGCCGGCTGTCGCGGTGTTCGGCGGCGGCGAGTGCAGGATCGAGTCACGTCGCAGCTGCTGGGTCGCGGGTTCCAGAATGCCGTTGCCGGTGAAGAGCGCGTCGCCCCATTTCTGCAGATCGTCGAGGGTCGAGATCACCGCGCCGGCGGTGAAGGCGAACGACGGATTCCAGTGAGTCGAGTCGACGTTGTGACCGGCGGGTTGTCCCTGGTCGGTCTGCCCATCGAGATGCGGTGCGGCGATCTCGACCGAGCCACCCGGAAAGGTCGTGTCGGACATGTCCAGTGGCGTGAACAGGCGCGTGGCGAAGGTCTCGGCGATCGGTTGGTGGAGAACCTTTTCGATCACCATTCCCAACAGGATGTAATTGGTATTCGAATACTCCCAGCCTTGGCCGGGGGCGAAGTCGGCGGGCATCGGTTTCACGGCGTCGACGAGTTCCGCGGGTGGCCAGGCATATTCTGGATTGGCGAAATACTTGTCCGCCACTGCATTCGACTCCGTGTACGAGGGGATTCCGCTGGTCATGTCGGCCAACTGGCGCAACGTGGCGGTGTCGCCGTTGGGCACCCCGGACACGTAGGTCCCGATGGTGTCATCGAGTGAGAGTCGCTTCTCTTGGACCAATTGGAGCAGGATCGTGGCGGTCATAGTCTTCGTCAGCGATCCGATCCGAGTCCGGTCGGTCGAGGTTGGCGCCGCGGTACGGTCGGCACCCGCCGTTCCCGATGTCCCCGTCCACGTACCTTCCGGCGAGACGATTCTGGCGATCACCCCGGGGAAGCCGCCGGCGGCTCGGACGTCGTCCAATACGTTCTGGTAGACCGCGGCCGATGCGGGGCTGGATGACGATGTACCCGACGGGGTGTCTACGGAAATGTCGGACGACCCGCAGGCGGCGAACAGCAGGATCGTCGCCGCCACCATGGTCATCATCGTCAGCAGTCCGGATCGAGCGTTCAGGCCACTGGGTCGCATCGATGGACTCCTTTCAAGAGAAGGTCAACGCGAGGTGCTTGACCAGCGCGGCCACGTCACCGACCGGGCCACGGTACGAGAGATACCCATCGGGTCGGATGAGGAATACGGTGTCCCCATCCGGTCGGTACCCGTCGGCGAACCGCCCCTCGCAGTCTCGGACCAGCGGCAGCTCGGTGCTGCCGACCTGCGCTTCGGGGGAGGCCACCACGTAGACGTCGAGGAGGCCATGGGTCGCGGTAGCGACATCGGTGACAGCGGCCTCGAACTCCGTGACCGCACCGGGCCCTGACGGGTCCGTCGCGTAGAAAATGGCGGTGTGCCGCAATCTGCCGAGCAGCGAGAACAGGCGGATGGGGAAGTTGACGACCTCGCGCGACAGACCGAACGCATCGGGAGCGCGTTCGCCCGCCCGGGGCCCATCACCGTGCAAGCCCCCGGACACGATGGGGCTGTCTGCGTAGCTGATCAGCAGTTGGGCCTCACGACGCATGACGAATTCGGGATCGGACGAGTCCGTGCCGACTCCCTGGCGGGCACTTCGGACCGTACGACCGACCACTTCCTCGCCGACGGGGCGTCGTTCGGCGTCATAACTGGCCAGCAGACCGACACCCGCGACGCCGTCGACCGCGAGTGCCAGCTTCCAGGCGAGGTTGTGGGCATCCTGGATGCCCGTGTTCATACCCTGGGCACCTGTCGGGGGGTGGATATGTGCCGCGTCGCCGGCCACGAAAACCCTTCCGCGGGAATAGGAGTCGACAATGCGGTGGCTGATGCGGAACACCGACGACCAGCGGAGGTCCGAGACCGTCGCCGGTTCGGGAGACAATCGGTCCACCACGGCCTGGATGTGTGACAGCTCCGGTTTGCGGGTCCCCTCGAAGCCGTGCGCGACGCCGTCCTCACTTCGGGTGGGGGCGGTCGACAATTCGTCGGGCACCAGCATCGACATCCGGTAGCGGCCATGCCCCGGGAGCGGGATGCACACGAGCAGGTCGTCGGTCTGCCCGTCGGTCTGGTGCATCGAGCGCACGCTGTAGCCCTGCGGCTGTGACCAATCCACCGCAACGTCTCCCAACATGTACTGCTCCTCGAACGCGGCACCCTCGAAGGTGAGTCCGAGGCTTTTGCGGACCGTGCTGTGCGCACCGTCGCATCCGACGAGATAGGCCACCCGGACGGTTTCAGTGGCATCATCGGGGCCTTGCAGCGTGGCGGTGACGCCGTCGTCATCCTGGGTGAACCCCGCCAGTCGGACACCGCGTTCGATGGCCCCGCCGATCCGGGCGAGGTGCTCTCGCAGGATGCGCTCGGTCTCGTACTGCGGGATGGAGAGGAAGCGGAACGGGACATCGGACGGGACCGCGAGGTCGATCCGCCCGACCTCGGTACCGTTGACATACATGATCTGGCCGCGCATCTCGATTCCCACATCGAGGATGGCCGGCAGCACGCCCATGCCCTCGAAGACCTCGAGTGTGCGCGGCTGGACGCCGACTGCCTTCGCATACTGCGGTGGTTCGATCAGCGGATCGACGATGCGGACTCGTATGCCACGCCTGCGCAGTTCGATCGCGGCGGTCAGGCCGATCGGGCCGGCGCCTGCGATCAGAACGTCCGTGTCCGGCATGGGGACCATCCTCCAACGGTGACGGGGCAGGGCAGGACCATTATTGAAGTCGTTGCCCATCCGGTACCGGGCTTTCCTGGAATACGTGGCGTCGGGTCACCAATCGGTGCCGCGTCGTGAACGATGTCCGGAGACTTCGGTAGGGTCCTGCGGGTGAGTCCGAGCACAGTCGTGAAGTCCGTGAACACCCGCCTCGCCGAGGAACTGTCGGTCGGGGAGGGGCAGGTCGCCGCCGCGGTCCGTCTCCTCGATGACGGCGCCACCGTGCCGTTCATCGCGCGCTACCGCAAGGAGGTGACCGGAAGCCTCGACGACGCCCAACTGCGCACCCTCGACGAGCGACTGCGTTACCTGCGCGAACTCGACGAGCGGCGCGATGCGGTCCTCGCGTCGATCGACGAACAGGGCAAGCTCACCGACGAACTGCGATCGGCGTTGCTGGCCGCGGACACCAAGGCACGCGTCGAGGACATCTATCTGCCGTACAAGCCCAAACGCCGGACCAAGGCGCAGATCGCTCGCGAGGCCGGACTCGAACCCCTGGCCGACCGACTGCTGGCCGACCCCGCGCTGGTCCCCGACGACGTCGCCGCGGAGTTCGTGACCGACGGGGTCGCCGACGCCGCGGCCGCGCTCGACGGTGCGCGACAGATCCTCGTCGAGCGGGCCGCCGAGGACGCCGAGCTGGTCG
>NZ_BAHC01000079.1 GCF_000298195.1 Gordonia rhizosphera NBRC 16068
TTTCCTGAACTCCACGGACTGCTGGATCATCTGCGTGGCCTCGGTCATGTCGATGACGGGGTCGATCCGGACATCGATGAAGTGGCCGAAATTGTTTGGGAGGTCAGCCAGCTCTGTCGGATTGTCGGTCTCCACCACCGCGAACCCACCAGCGCCGTCGAGCTTGTTGACAAATTGGTGAAACGTCGTGCCAGAAGGTGGTGTCCACGCTGCAAAGAGTCTGAGCGCGCGCTCGATGGCTGCCTCATTCTCGGCTCCGGAACCGTTCATTAAATACGTCCAAGAAACCACGTACTTCATACCATCCTCCTTGCCTCAACCAAATTGTAAGCTGCGGGAATTCCCGCCTCACGTCAGAGCAGGTGCACCCGCACGGCCCAAGTGTTCTCCTGGGATGAGTTCCCAACGAGTGTCGAAAGTCCCACATTTGAGCACCATCGGTGGAGGGATGGGACGCGCTGACGCGCGTGCTGTCACGCGTTGCCCTCCACCCTTTAGTTACTTCGACCTGAAAAACCCCGCTGGGGCGGAAGAGCGAATTCCGGCGGCCAAGATTCTGGGACGTTTTCCCGCCCGGTGTCTCGGCGGGATCGGCCCGGGCGGGGCCCGAGGGCGGTCATGCCGCCTCGGCTTGGGCGGCCAGGGTGCTGATCTTGACCAGGTTGTGGGCGAGGATGCCGTGTCCGACCCATGTCTGGGCTCCCGCAGTGGTGTCGATTCGGGTCCTGTCCCAACCGTATCCGCGTTTGAGTGTGCTGATTCTGCCTTCGACCCCGGTCCGCCATTTCACGGTTTTTCGGAAGGCGCGGGAGTGTTCGGCGGCGCGGCGGGCAGTGCCGGGCTGGCCTTTGCGGGGAATGACGACACGCTGCACACCGAGGTCGTGCAGGGCGGCGTCGACCTTGGCCTCGCCATAGCCGCGGTCGGCGGTGACCACCCGGGGAGCGCGCCCGCTGCGGGCGGTCACGCGGGCCACGGCGGGCGCCAACTGCGGTGCATCAGCAGGGTTGCCCCGTTCGAGGGTGTAGTCCACAACGACCCCGTCATCGCCCTCGGCGAGCTGGGCTTTGTGCCCGAACTCGACCGGCTTGCCGAGCCGGCCTTTGGCAATCGGGCGGGCATCGGGGTCGTGCAGACTGACCCGTCGCGTGGCCCCGTCCGGGGTGTCGCCGGACAGCCGGGTGCGGGTCTGGGCGACGATGGCCGTGGTCGCTTCGAGTAGCTCCTCCAGGTCGGCCACCGCGCGTGCCAGCCGCCCGCGACGGCGTCCGGCGGCTGGGTCACGCAGGCCGCGTTCGCGCTGCTGCTTGGCCCGTGCCCGGGCCCGCTGCAAGGATCGTGTGGCGTTGGTCAGCAACCGTTGGGCATCGTCGACGGCAACCTCGGCCAGATCCGCCAACTGTCCGGTGCTGGCCTGCACGGCGGCCAGTTTCTCGTCGCGGCCCAGCGCGCTGCGGGACCGTAGTTTCGCCGCGATGGCGTGCGCGCGGGTGCCCGCGGCGCGGGAGCGGTCACGAACCGTCGTGGCGGTGGCGCCGCCAGCTGCGTGAATCCGCCTGCCGGTCGACGTGATTCGACGGATCGCCTTGGCCAGCAAACCTGAATCGGTGGGATAGGACACGTTGGCCGGCACGACCGTCGTGTCGGCGCGCACCATGCTGGTGCGCAGCAGTTTCTGCTCGGTGGCCTTCTCGAGCAACGCGTCGTTCAGTTGGGCGACTGCCTGCGGCCCGCAGCGGGTGGTCAGCTTCATCAACGTGGTCGGATGCGGTACCGCCGACTCCAGCGGGATCCGGCAGAACCGCCGCCAATGAATCGAGTCCGACACCTCCCGGCACAGCGACTCATAGCCCATCCCGTAGCGGAACTTCAGAAACATCAACCGCAAATACACCTCGATCGGCGTCGACGGGCGACCGATCTTCTCGTGGAAGAACCGCTCGTAGGGGGCGAAGAACACCGGATCATCGAGCAACCGGTCAACCCGTGCGAGCTCATCGGGTAGCGTCAGCACCTGCTCAGGCAGCATCGACTCGAACAACGATGGCTGCTCACCTTCGGTCCGAAACACCATCAACCCCCAATGCCTTTCCAGCCCAACGACATACACATATCATTGCAGGTCAGAGGCGATTTTCGGCCCACCAACACACGTGGAGTTTTTCAGGTCGAAGTAGTTAGCTCCCGGCCAACCATGGCAGCTCCCGGCCAACCATGGCCCGATAGACCCTCTCGACCCCGACTCGTAGCACCGTGTCCCGTGGACAGGTGTCGTCGTCATGGCACCGGGTGCGCGTTGATCGGGCGTGCACTTGGTGGCCCGTCAGCACGGGACGGGACTGGGCTACGTGCTGCCTGCTGGTTTGGGTCGGGCTAGGCGGTAACGACGGGCACACGGTCGGGAGTCGGTTGTGTGCTCGTGCCCATGGCCGGAACAGGGAACCGGCTGCGCCTCTACGGAAGATGCGCAGGAACCATCCCAGGGCTACCTGTTGGGGCGGCTACTCGGGGGTGGCGGTCAATTCGGCGTCGGCGACACCAAGCAGGGCAGCAACAGAGACGCCGAGGGTGTCGGCCGCAGCCAGGCACGCCACAATCGTGGGCGCATCGGCCTCGTCAAGATGGCCGCGCAGGGCGCCGCGCGCCGCGTCACAAACACGGTACGCGTCATCGCGGCTCAGTGCGGTTAAGGTGCGTGGACGGTTCAAGACGGGTCTCTTCCGTTGTGGCCGAGGCCCTGGCCGGTGTTCGCGCACCGATCGGGGCCGTCTTGGTTTCAACGGAGAACTGTCACAGATGGCACGGTCATCGCACGAGACCTAGCCTGTGAGGTCAAAAGCGCTCTGACCTGCATGTTTGTGGTGCCCCCGATAGGATTCGAACCTATGGCCTTCTGCTCCGGAGGCAGACGCTCTATCCCCTGAGCTACGGGGGCTCAACGGGCGAGGGCTAGCGTATCGCACCGTCGCGGCTGGTACCCAATCGGGCACGTCACGACACGCCGAGGGCCCCGAGAAGCCGGACACGGGAGCCATCCTCGCCGCGCTGGACGTGCAGTTGCGCCGGGATGCGGGCCCGCAATTCGTCGACGTGGCTGACGACGCCCACGACCCGTCCACCCGAACGCAGCTCGTCGAGCACCCCCATCACCAGATCGAGTGTCTCGGGGTCGAGCGTGCCGAATCCCTCGTCGATGAAGATCGTGTCGAGCACATGCCCGCCGGATTCCGCGGACACCACATCGGCGAGACCGAGGGCAAGCGCGAGCGACGCGAAGAAGGTCTCCCCGCCCGACAACGTGGTCGCCGCCCGGAGGGTGCCGGTGTACTCGTCGCGGATGTCGATGCCGAGCCCACCTCGACGCCCACGTGGACCGACGGCGTCAGAGTGCACGAATTCGTAACGGCCCGAAGACATCTGACGGAGTCGGACGGACGCGGCGATGAGCACTTCCTGCAGCCGGGCGGCCAGGACATAGGAGTGCAGCGACATCCGTCGCGCGTTCTGTCCGCGCCCCGCAACGAGTTCGACGAGTCCGTGCAGCTCCTCGTGACGTGCCCGGACCGGTTCCACCGCCTCCAGTGCCGACCAGAACTCCGGTACGTACTTCTCGAGGTCACCCAGTCGCCGTGCCGCGACGGCATGTTCTCCGGCGGTTCGATCACGCACCTCCTGCGCGGCGGCCACGTTCGCCGCGAGCTCATCGACATCGACCGGCTCCACCGCCATCGCCGCTCGCACATCCTCGGCGGCCAGGGTTTCCACCGCGGCGGCGCGCGTGGTCACCGCCTGCTGCAGCACCGATTCCCACGAAGCCATCGCCTCGCTCGTCGCCGCCGCCGCCCGGGCCGCGGCGACGTCGCCGAATCCCGCAGCCGCACACTGTTCGGCGAATCGCTCAACCGCCTCGGCTGCTCGATGACGGGCGCCGGCCAGTTCGGTTCTCGCTGCGCGCACCAGTGCGGTCCGGCGACACAGATCGGCCAGCTCGGCGCGCCGACCGGCCACATCGATCCGACCCGCCGTCGCCTCCGCCACCTCGGCGTCGAGGGAGTCCACCGCCGCGCGTGCGGCCCCCAACCGCTCACGTCGAGCCGCCTGCACGACCTCGGTCCCGGCACGTTCGGATCTCCAGCCCTCGACCTCCCCGTCGACGACCTTGACCGCCCGCTCCAATTCGGCGACGCGGTCCGCGCGACGCTCGGCGTCGGCCAACTCCGACGCGTTTCGCGCCCGGTCGGTGTCAACCTGACCCGATCCTGCATCGCCCACGACGGAGTCCAGCTGATCACGTCGTTCGGTGAGCGCAGCGAGCTGTGCCGATGCCCGGGTCCGATCGTCGGCTGCGGCCCCGGCGGTGTGCGCGGCGGTGTCCTCGTCGGCCTTCTCCACCCGGGTGGCGGAGTCACCGACCGCGGGCAGCGGATGTTCCACCGAGCCGCAGACGGCACACGGTTGGCCCGCGACCAGTTTCGATGCGAGTTCGGCAGCCATTCCGGCCAGCCGGCGCTCACGGACATCGAGCAGGTGTTCGCGTGCCGCCAGATGCTTCTCGTCGGACCGACGTAGCTCCTGCCCGGCCCGAACGAGCTGCGGGGTCAACGCATCTCGATCCCGCAAAGCCTTCGCCAAGGTCGAGAGCCGGTCGTGTTCGGACTGCAATCGAGGAATCTGCGAACGCGCATCGACGGCGCGGTTCAGTTCGTCGACGGCACCTGCCCTGCGGACCGGTGCCGCAGCGAGACGGGAATCCAACTCGCCAAGCCGCCGATCGGCATCCTCGACCTCTCGTTGGATCTGCGTCACGGCAGCGACCAACGTCGGCCGGTCGGCGACACGCGCTGCCAACGGCTCCAGCCGCCCGGATTCGGCGGCCCATCGTTCGGCGGCCTCGCGGAGGATCTCGTCATCGTCGGACAGACACATCGCCACTGCGTCGGGGAGTTCTCCCAGCTCGGATTCCGCCTGGGCACGCGCGGCCGCAGCCTTCTCCAGCGCTGCGGACGCTCGATCGCAGTCCTCGGCGATCGGCGCGAGAGGCGCTGCCCTGCGGGCGGATTCGAGCGCGGCCGCGGTCGCCGCCAATTTCTCCTGGCCGCCGTCGAGCTGGTCGAGTCGCGCCTGCGCCTCGGTGCCGCGTCGCCGGCGCTCCGCGAGTGTCCTGCCGCGATCGTGCGCCGCCTGCGCGCGGTCGAGAGCGGTCTGCGCCGCCGCGAGATCCGCACTGCTGCGTTCGGCCCGGGCACGCGCGGAATCCACACAGCCCTGCGCCCACGCCATGTCGGGATCGGCGGTCTCGTCGCCACCGAGGGCGGTGATCTGGCCGGCGATTCGGTCGACCGCCGCGACCTTGTCGTCGAGCACAGTCGCACTCACCCTGGCCTGATTGCGCAGCCAATCCTCGACATCACCGAAGCGAGCGGTGTCGAACAGGCGCTCCAGCAACCCTTCTCGTTCCTCCGACGTGGCACGCAGGAAACGGGCGAACTCGCCCTGGGGCAGCAGGACGACCTGGAAGAACTGCTCGGCGGACATGCCGAGCAGTCCGGTGATCGCCTCACCGATCTCGGGCAGACGGGTCAGATCCACACCCGAGCCGTCCACCCACACCAGGGTGGCGCACGCCTGCACCTTGGTGGTACCGGTCCCCCGCTTCTTGGGTCGCTGATGTTCGGGCGAGCGTGTGATGCGCAGTCGGCGGCCGCCGATCGTCGCCTCGAGCTCGACCTCGGGCACCTCCTCGGCCGGTGCGTGGTCGGAATGCAGCCGCCGATTGGTGTCCCGGGCTCCCGGAACGCGGCCGAAGAGCGCGAACGCGACCCCGTCGAGAACCGTCGTCTTGCCCGCGCCGGTCTGCCCGTGCAGCAGAAAGAGGCCATCGCCGGCCAGTGCGTCGAAATCGATTTCGGCCTCGCCGGCGAACGGCCCGAATGCCCGCATGCGCAGGCTGTGCAGTCTCACGCCGACTCCCGCACGCCAAGGTCGATGTCAAACAGCGCGAGCTCCCCGTCGGGCACCTCGGAATCCGGCTCACCGACGACCGCTCGCAGCGCCCGTTCGATCCAGGCCCGTTCACCGGGGCGCGGCGCGTCGCGGACGTCGGCGACGAAGGCGGCGATGATCTCCGCGTCGGGGCGTCCGTGCACCCGTTCGCGATAGTCCACGCCCTCGCCGAGGTTCGGCCGCTCCCAGGTCACGTGCACCGCATGCCGGAACCGGTCGCGGAGTGCGCGCATCGCGTCGACGGGCCTCACGGCGTCGGTGAGTGTCGCCTCGACGTAGTCGTCCTCGGCGTCGGCGTACCTCGGGTCGGTGAGCAACTCGTCGAGAGTGCCTCGCAGCGAACTCAGCCCGCGGACCACCGGCAACTCCCGGGGCCGCACGTCGGCGAGACCGTCCGCGTCGAGTTCGACGACCCACACCGACTTGTGATCGGACCGCTCGCCGAACGAGTACGGCAACAGCGACCCGCTGTACCGCACCGCTTCGCCGATCACCTGCGGGGAGTGCAGATGACCCAGGGCCACATAGTCGACTCCGGAAAAGGTCTCGGCGCCAACGGTTTCGACGCCACCAACGCTGATCGACCGTTCCGACCCGGACGCGGCCGCGCCGACCACGAAGGCGTGGGCCACGACCACCGACCTCATCGGGCGGGTGGCGAGGTCGGCGCGGACCCGATCCATCGCCGCGCCCAGCACCTGGGCGTGGCTGCGCGCATCCTCTATCTCGAGATCCCTTCGCGCGGTGTCGGGTTCGAGATATGGAATGCCGTAGACCGCCACCGGTCCGAACCTGTCGGCGAGCACCACCGGATCGGTGATGGAGGTGATCGACGTCCGCAGATGGAGTCCGCCCGCCGCTGCAAACGACGATCCGGCGCCGAGGCGGGTCGGCGAATCGTGATTGCCCGAGGTGATGACGATCTGCGCCCCGGTCGCGGCGATCTCGGCGAGTCCGCGGTCGTAGACGCGCACCGCGTCAGCAGGCGGCACCGATCGGTCGTAGACATCCCCCGCCACCACGACGACGTCGGCGGATTCCTCGACGACGATCCGGGCGATATGCGACAGTGCACGCGCCTGGTCGTCGAGGAGTTCGACGCCGTGAAAGGTCCGGCCCAGATGCCAGTCGGAGGTGTGCAGGATTCGCATGGACAACACCGTACGAGCGAGCACCGACAGACTGTGGGAGGCGAAGCCGACCCGAACCGCGTCAGGCCGGCGACACCTGACCGCTTGCCTGACCGCTTGCGGTGGTGTCGGTCGCCGGCGCGGCGGGTGTGGCGCCGAGCGCGTTCTGATGTGCCGGTTTGACGAAGAACAGCGCCACCACCGCGCCCATCAGCAGTGCGGCGGCGGGCAGATACAGCGACTGGCCCATCGCGATGGCGAATCCCTCACGCACGAAGGCGGGCAGCTGTTCGACCGTGCCGCTGGTGTCGGTGGTCGACATCCCGGGCAACTCGGCGGCCAACCGCGTCTGCATCAGGGCGCCGACCGCGGCCGCACCGAGCACCGACCCGATCATTCGCGTGGTGTTGTACACGCCGGCGCCGGCGCCGGCCTGCTGCCATGGAAGGTTGCGGGTCGCGGTCGCGGCCAACGGCGCCCACGTGCCGGCCTGCGTGACACCCATCAGGCACAGCGGGAGGATGAGCTGCCACACCGGCGTGTCGGGCCGGGCGATCGCGCCGAACCACGCGACCGACACGGCCATACCCAACAGCGCCGAGGCGATGATGACCCGCGGGTGGACCTTGTCGAGTGTCCGGCCCACGATCGGGGCGAGCACGCCGGTCAGCACGGCCATCGGAACCATCACCACGGCCGACCTGGTCGGCGACATGCCACCGACCAACTGCAGGAAGAACATCACCGGAATGATCAGACCGGACATCGCGAAACCCATCGCCGCGATGCCGGCGTTGGCGACGGAGAAGTTGCGGTCACCGAACAACGACAACGGGACCAGGGGCTCCCGCTTGATCCGGGACTGCCAGAACAGGAACAACCCCATCATCACGACGCCACCGCCGATCAGGGCCCAGATCCAGCCGTTCCAGCCGTACTTCTCGCCGTCCTGGATACCGAACACCAGGGCGAACAGACCGATCGCCGACATCACGACACCGAGCCAGTCGAACTGGTGATCGTGGGTCTCGACATCGGGCACCAGGACCGCGGCCAGCACCAGGCCGACGATCCCGACCGGCAGGTTGACGAAGAAGATCCACTCCCAGCCCAGGCTGTCGGTCAGGATGCCGCCGACCAGTGGTCCGACCAGAGTGGCCACGCCGGCGACGGTCCCCCAGATACCCATTGCGGCGCCGCGCTTCTCGGGCGGGAAGATGCGCGTGATCAGCGCCATCGTCTGCGGGGTGATGAGCGCCGCACCGACGCCCTGAAGGGCACGGGCGGCGATGAGTTCCCCGATCGACCCGGACAGTCCGCACCACACGCTGGCCGCAGTGAAGACCAGCAGGCCGATCTGATAGACCCGCTTGGGCCCGAACTTGTCACCGAGTCGGCCGGCGATGAGCAGCGGGACCGCATAGGTCAGCAGGTATGCGCTCGAGACCCAGACGACGCCGTTGACGTCGGTGTGCAGGGCAGCCTGGATCTGAGGCTGCGCCACCGCCACGATCGTCATGTCGACGAGGATCATGAAGAAGCCGACGCACAGCGCCAGCAGAGCGGCCCAGGGCCGCGTGGTCACCTGGGCGGCGGGAGTCGGGGACGTCATCGGTGGTCAGCTTTCTCTGTAGGGTCGGCCTGCGTCGTGGTCGGCGAGTAGGGACAACCCGGGTCGTCGAGCCATGCGATGGTGGAGCTCTGGAGGCGTGTCACGAGGTCGTCGAGCCAGCCGATCTGGGCGCTCAGCGTCGCAGCGCGACAACCCATGTCGAGAATGAACATCTCGGGTCTGCACTGCTCGCGGGCGAGTGCCTGTGCCGCGAGCACGTCATCGAGGTCGGTCCGCATCGCCGCGAGGCGCTCACCGAGCAGCTCGATCACGCGGACGCGGGGCAGACCATGCGCCTCGGACAGAGCGAGGTAGAGCTCCGGATACTCGACCGGATGACGCGCCAGGATGCGTTCGAGGCTGTGGTCGAGCGCGGTTCGTCCCGCGTCGGTGATGGCATACACCGTGCGTTCGGGCCGATTGCCTTCCCGCTGCACGTCGTGAACCGAGATCAAGCCCTTCGACGCCAGTCGGTCGACCGCGTGATAGAGCGTGCCCGGCCGGAACTTGACCAGTCGATCCTCCCGCCGCTCGACCGTCGTGGAGAACATCTCGTAGGGGTGCATCGGGCGTTCGGCGACGAGACCGAGCACCAGCACCGCGAGCGGGGGCAGGACCCCACCGTGCTCTGTACCCATGACGCCTCCGGTAATCCGCACCAAATATTCCAAGTGGAATATACCGGCATGACCAAGCGCTGCCAAGCGTCGGTGGCGGTCACTACTGTGGTGCTCATGCGCAGCGACCGCCCGACCACCGTCGACAACCCGGCCGCCGAGGAACACAACTCCCGCGTGGCCGACGGTCAGGAATTTGTCCGCGACACCGCCTTCATCGAGACCCGGATCACCCGCGACGGACGCGACGGTTACCCGGTGGAGCCCGGTCGGTACCGCCTCGTGGTGGCCCGGGCCTGCCCGTGGGCGAACCGGGCGATCATCGTCCGCCGGCTCCTCGGACTCGAAGATGCGATCTCGATGGGGATGTGTGGACCCACCCACGGCGTGAACTCGTGGACCTTCGACCTCGACCCCGGCGGGATCGATCCGGTGCTGGGGGTTCCCCGCCTCAAGGACGCCTACGACAGGCGCATGCCGGGCTACCCGAAGGGCATCACGGTGCCCGCCGTCGTCGACATCCCGACCGGCGCGGTGGTCACCAACGACTACCCGCACATCACCACCGACTTCGAGGTCGAATGGACCGATCATCACCGCCCGGGCGCACCCGACCTGTACCCGGATCGGCTCCGCGACGAGATCGACGAGATCAACCGCGGCGTCTACACCGAGGTGAACAACGGGGTCTACCGGTGCGGATTCGCCGGCAGCCAGCAGTCCTATGACGAGGCCTACCGACGTCTGTTCACCAAACTCGACGAACTGTCCGAGCGACTGTCCACCCGGCGATTCCTCGTCGGCGACACCATCACCGAGGCCGACATCCGGCTGTTCACCACCCTCGTCCGGTTCGATGCCGTCTATCACGGGCATTTCAAATGCAATCGCAGCACACTCACCGAGATGCCGGTGCTGTGGGCGTATGCGCGCGACCTGTTCCAGACACCCGGCTTCGGCGACACGATCGACTTCACCCAGATCAAAGCGCACTACTATCTGGTCCATCGGGGCATCAACCCGACCGGGATCGTCCCAGACGGGCCCGACCTCACCGGATGGCTGACCCCGCATCACCGTGGCCGACTCGGTGGCCGTCCGTTCGGTGACGGCACGCCACCCGGGCCGCCGAAACCCACCGAAGTCGTTCCCGCACAGAATTGGGTACCCGTTCATGGCTGATCTCGACAAACGCACCGTCGGCGACATCGACAAGAACGCGCAGCGGCCACCCGACAAGGCTGTCGAGGTCACCGGCGGACTCATCGACCGCGCCCAGCGACTACAGGCGCCGGCGGTCGCCAGATACGTCCGCAATCTGCGCGCCGCCAACCCCGACGACTCGCCGGCCGAGATCGTCGCCCGGCTCGAGAAGCGCTACCTCGCCGCGGTGACCGGCTCCGGCGGCGCCGTCGGCGCGACCGCCGCGGTGCCCGGGATCGGGACGATGACCGCGATCGGCGCGATGACCGGCGAGACCGCTTTCTTCCTGGAGGCATCGGCGCTGCTGGCGCTGTCGATCGCCGAGGTCCACGGCATCGGTGTACACGAATCGGAACGACGCAAGACCCTGGTCCTCGCCGTCGCGCTCGGCGAGGAGGGAGTCGTCGCCCTCGGCCGTCTGGTCGGGACGCGGGGCGGCGCCCTGCGTCGACTCGGTACCGCCGCCATCCCCGGCGGCGGCATCGGCAGCCTCAACAAGAAGCTCGTCAACAAGCTCACCAAGAAGTACGCGATCCGTCGCGCGCCGCTCGTCTTCGGCAAGATGCTCCCGGCCGGGATCGGCGCGATGATCGGCGGCGTCGGCAACCGCGCCCTGGGCAGACGTGTCATCGTGAACGCGCGTGAGGCGTTCGGGCCGCCCCCGTCGACCTGGGTGATCGACGGCGAGATCGTCATCGCCCCGGCCGTGCGGGCCGGCCGACGAGATCGGTGACCCAGACGCTTCAGACCGATCCACACCCGACCCGGCTCGGCGCAGACCAACACGCTACGGGCGCATCGACGGCGCGTCCGTGGATCCGCCGTCTCGCGACCGAGTGCTGGCGCTATCGACGTCTGGTCGTCATCACCCTCACCGTGTCCCTCGTCGCGGTCGGGGTCGACCTCGTCGCACCCCTGCTGGCCAAGTCCGCACTCGACCACGCGACCGGTGCGGTGCACGGTGGGCCGTCGCTCGCACTCATCGTCGGTGCCCTGGCGGTCCTCGCTGTGGTGCGCTACGGCTGTCAGTTCGGGCGGCGCCTGACCGCCGGGCGTCTGTCGATCTCCGTACAGAACGCCCTGAGGCTGCGTCTGCTCGACACCCTGCTCCATCTCGACGGCAACGCGCAGAACCAGATCCGGACCGGCCAGATCGTCTCGCGGTCGATTTCGGACCTGCAGATCGTGCAGGGTCTGCTCGCGATGGCCCCACTGTCGCTGGGTGCAGTGGTCCAGGTCGTCGGGGCCATCGGCATCATGGCCTGGCTGTCCCCGCTGCTCACCGGCGTCGCCGTGCTCATCTTCCCGCTCGTGTCGCTGGTGGTGTTCCGCACCCGCCGAAAGCTCTTCGCGGCGACCTGGTCGGCGCAACAGGCCGCCGCCGACGTGGCACAGCACGTCGAGGAGACCGTTACCGGTGTCCGGGTGGTGAAGGGATTCGGGCAGGAGGACCGGGCGGTCGACGAGCTGGTCGGGCTCGGCGCGCGGCTCTACTCGCTGCGCCTACGGGCCGGCCGGATCAACGCACGTTTCGGCCCGACGATGTCGGCCATCCCCCAACTCGGCCTGGTCACGGTGATCGCCGTCGGCGGGTACCTGACGATGCGGGGACACATCACCGCCGGTACCTTCCTGGCCTTCGCGACCTACATCGCGTCGATGACGGCCATGGCTCGCCTGCTGACCAACCTCATCGTCAGCGCCCAGCTCGCCCGTGCCGCGGTCGACCGTGTCTACGACGTGATCGACCATCCGCACGATCCGTCGACCGCCAACACCGCCACCCTCCCGGAGGGTCCGCTGGGCATCCGCCTGTCAGAGGTCACCTTCTCCTTCGGAGAGCGCGCGGTGATCGACCGTCTCGACCTGACCGTCGCCCCCGGAGAATGTGTCGCCGTCGTCGGGCCGCCCGGAAGCGGCAAATCGACGCTCGCCGACCTGGCCGGGCGCTTCTACCGACCCGACTCGGGGGTGGTCGAGATCCTGGCCGGCGACGCGGCGTACCCAGTGGAGAGTTTGTCACCGGACTCCCTGCACGACGGGGTGTCGGTCGTCTTCGACGAGCCCTTCCTCTACTCCGACACCATCGCCGCCAACATCACGCTCGGTCCCGACGAGATCGTCGTCGGCCCGGACACCGCACCCGACCCACGCCTGGTGTCGGCGGCCGATCGCGCCGACGCCCTCGAGTTCGTCGACACCCTGCCCGACCGATTCGCCACCGTGGTCGGCGAACGGGGACTGACGTTGTCGGGCGGACAACGTCAGCGGGTGGCGCTGGCGCGTGCACTCTTCTCCGACCCGCGCATCCTCGTCCTCGACGACGCCACGTCGGCGGTGGACGCGTCGACCGAATCCCGCATCCTCGGGCAGCTGCGCGCCGAGCGCCGCACGATGCTCGTTCTCGCCCACCGGCGTTCGACCCTCGCGCTCGCCGACCGCGTCGCCGTGCTCGAGCACGGACGCATCGTCGACATCGGCACCGTCGCCGAACTCGACGAGCGGTGTGCGATGTTCCGGTCGCTGATGGCCTCCGCCGATCCCGGGCAGGCCGACAGGCGCTCCGCCGACACCGATCTCGGCACTGCCGCCGCGGTGTCGCTCGACGAACTGTGGCCCCCCGACCAACCTGACGTCGAACCGGTCCCCGACATGACCCCGCGCCGAATCCCCCCACCCCCGGTGACCGGCCCCGGCGGCCGCGGCGGACGGGGCGGCGGAGGTGGCGGGATCGGCAGCGCGTTGGGATCGATGCCGGCCACCCCCGAACTCATGGCCGCGGTGGATGCGCTGCCGCCGGCCGACGAGCACCCCCGGGTGGATGTCGCCGCGGCCCGCGCGGAGGATCGCACGTTCTCGCTGCGGGCGCTGCTCGCGCCGGTCCGGTGGCTGCTCGCCGTCGCCGTCATCGCGATCGGGCTCGACACGCTCGTCGGGCTGGCGTTCCCGTCGCTGGCGCGCACCGTGATCGATGCCGCCACCGGCGCCGACGAGGCCACCCTCTGGTGGGCGACGGCTCTCGGCGTGGTCCTCGTCGGGGTCGGCTGGCTGGCCGCGTCGACGATGACCATCACTTCCACGCGCGCCGGTGAACGGGTGTTGTTCGGACTGCGGGTCCGCAGTTATGCGCACCTGCAGCGTCTGGGCCTCGACTACTACGAGCGGGAACTCTCCGGCCGGATCATGACCCGGATGACCACGGACGTGGACGCGCTGTCGACGTTCCTGCAGACAGGTCTGTCGTCGGCGATCGTCGCCGCGCTGACCCTGGTCGGCGTCACCGTCGCCCTGGTGATCACCGATCCCCTCCTCGGCGCCCTCATGCTGCCGGTCTTCCCGGTCCTCGTCGTCGCGACCCTGATCTTCCGTCGCATCTCGTCGGCTGCCTACACGCGCTCGCGCGAATTGGTCAGCATCGTCAACGCCGACTTCCAGGAGAACATCGCCGGGATCAAGACGACCCAGACCTACCGTCACACCGACGCCGCGACGGCGCGCTTCACCCGCCGCACGCTGGACTGGGTGCACGCGCGGATGGTGTCGCAGAAGGCCATTTCGATCTACTTCCCGTTCATCACCCTGATGTCGGACCTCGCGACCGCGGTGGCGATCGCGGTCGGCGCCCACCAGATCGGCACCGGTTCCCTCTCGGCCGGCACGCTCGTCGCCTTCGTGCTCTACCTGTCGATGCTGTTCGGGCCCGTCCAGCAGCTCACCCAGGTGTTCGACGGCTATCAACAGGCCGCGGTCGGCCTGCGCAGGATCGCCGACCTGCTCCGCACTCCGAGTTCCCTGGTCCGCCGCGAGGAGCAGATCTCGGTGGCGCGGGAGGGATTTGTCGGACGGGCCGAACTCGACGACGTGACCTTCCGCTATGTCGGCGCCGAGCGCGACGCCCTCACCGACGTCGACCTCACCATCCCGCCGGGCACCTCGCTCGCACTCGTCGGAAAGACCGGCGCCGGCAAGTCCACCATCGTGAAGCTGCTGGCGCGGTTCTACGACCCGACGTCGGGTTCGGTGCGCATGGACGGGACCGACATCCGCGACTTCGCGTTGCGCGATTACCGTCGCCACCTCGGGGTCGTCCCGCAGGAGGCCCATCTGTTCACCGGCACCGTGGCCGACAACATCGCGTTCGGACGACCGGGCGCCGACCGCACCGAGATCGCGGCGGCCGCCCGCGCCGTCGGTGCCGCGCAGATGATCGCCGCGCTGCCCGGTGGGATGAACCATCCGATCGGCGAGCGGGGTCAGGGACTGTCGTCGGGGCAACGGCAACTGGTGGCGCTGGCCCGCGCCGAACTCGTCGAACCCGATCTGCTCCTGCTCGACGAGGCGACCGCCACCCTCGACCAGGCCACCGAGGCCCGGGTGCTCGCCGCGGGCGAGGCGCTGACGCACCGACGGACCTCGGTCATCGTCGCGCACCGGCTCGCGACTGCCGCGCGGGCCGACCGCATCGCCGTCGTCGACGAGGGACGCATCGTGGAGCTGGGAACACACGGCGAGTTACTTGCGTTGGGGAATAGGTACCGTGCGTTCTGGGATGCCGGTGTCGCGCCCGACGCTGACGGTATCGCCACTGCTGGCGACGCAGCGTTGCGTTGAGGTGCAGCGTTGCGCTGAGGTCCGGGGAGGTCGGGCCAGCGGTTCATCGCGTAGCATCAGCACGTGGTCCACCGATAGTCTTCACAAGGGACTTCAGCGTGGCAGGTGACCCGACACCAGAGGGAATAGAGGCGAGATAGCGCTGTGAGCAGTTCGATTTCTGATTTCGGACAAAATACGTGGCTGGTCGAGGAAATGTACCAGCAGTACAAGCAGGACCCCAGTTCGGTCGATCCGAGCTGGCACGAGTTCCTCGCCGGGTACGAGCCCGGCACCAATGGTGCGGCCGAGCCCGCGCCTGCCACCACCACTCGCCCGCCGGCGCCCCGCGAGAACGCGACCGCCGCACCGGCCCCCAGCGCCCCGGTCGCCGGCACTCCCGCCCCGGCTCCGACCCCCGCGGCGTCCACCGCCTCCGCCCCCGCGCCGAAGAGTCCGACTTCCCGCGCCAGCAAGCCGGTGACGCTCGATCAGCAGCCCGCCGCCCCCACTCCCACCCGCAAGGCCGGGCCCGCGAAGGAATCGACCGCCACCAAGGCGGCCTCCGGACACAGCAGCGCGAGCCGGGACGGCTCAGCACGCTCCCAGAAGGACCGGGCACCGGCCAAACCGCCGACCCCGGCCGCTGCCGGTGACGAGAGCAAGGTCCTGCGCGGCCCGTCGGCGGCGATCGCGAAGAACATGTCGGCCTCGCTGGAGGTGCCCACCGCGACCAGCGTGCGGGCCATCCCGGCGAAGCTGATGATCGACAACCGCATCGTCGTCAACAATCACCTCGCCCGCACCCGCGGCGGCAAGATCAGCTTCACCCATATCCTGGGCTACGCGCTCGTGCAGGCGATCAAGGCGTTCCCCAACATGAACCGGCACTTCGCCGAGGTCGACGGGAAGCCGAACGTGGTCACCCCGGCCCACACCAACCTCGGTCTGGCCATCGACCTGGTCGGCAAGGACGGTAACCGCACGCTGGTGGTCGCGGCCATCAAGAAGTGCGAGACGATGGGCTTCGCGGAGTTCTACAACGCCTACCAGGACATCGTGCGCCGCGCCCGCGATGGCAAGCTCACCGCCGAGGATTTCTCCGGCGTCACCATCTCGCTCACCAACCCGGGCACCATCGGCACCGTCCACTCGGTGCCCCGCCTGATGAAGGGTCAGGGTGCGATCATCGGTGCGGGTGCGATGGAGTATCCCGCCGAGTTCCAGGGCGCCAGTGACGAGCAGATCGCCGAACTCGGCGTCGGCAAGCTGATGACGCTGACCTCCACCTACGACCACCGCATCATCCAGGGTGCGGAGTCCGGCGACTTCCTGCGTACGGTGCACGAACTGCTCCTCGACGACGCGTTCTACGACGAGATCTTCACCGCCTTCCACATCCCCTACGAGCCGGTCCGCTGGCGTCGGGACATCCCTGCCGGGCTGGTGGACAAGAGCACCCGCGTCCTCGAGCTGATCGCGGCCTACCGCAGCCGCGGCCACCTGATGGCCGACATCGACCCGTTGATGATGGACAGCGACGCCCGGACCAGCCATCCGGACCTCAATGTCCTCACCTATGGCCTCACCCTGTGGGATCTCGACCGGAGCTTCTCGGTCGGTGGCTTCCACGGCGAGGACAAGATGAAGCTGCGCGACGTGCTGTCCGTGCTGCGCGACGCGTACTGCCGGCATGTCGGCGTGGAGTACACCCACATCCTCGAGCCCGAGCAGCAGCGCTGGATCCAGGAACGTGTCGAGGTCAAGCACACCAAGCCGCCGGTCGCCGAGCAGAAGTACATCCTGTCGAAGCTGAACGCGGCGGAGGCCTTCGAGACCTTCCTGCAGACCAAGTACGTCGGCCAGAAGCGCTTCTCGCTCGAGGGTGCCGAAGCGGTCATCCCGATGATGGATGCGGTGATCGACCAGAGCGCCGAACACACCCTCAACGAGGTCGTCATCGGCATGCCGCACCGCGGCCGTCTCAACGTCCTCGCGAACATCGTCGGCAAGCCCTACTCGAAGATCTTCACCGAGTTCGAGGGCAACCTGAACCCGTCCCAGGCGCACGGCTCCGGCGACGTCAAGTACCACCTCGGCGCCGAGGGCAAGTACTACCAGATGTTCGGTGACAACGAGATCAACGTCTCGCTGACCGCGAACCCGAGCCATCTCGAGGCCGTCGACCCCGTCCTTGAGGGTCTCGTCCGCGCCAAGCAGGACCTGCTCGACGACGACGACCAATTCTCCGTGCTGCCGCTGATGCTGCACGGCGACGCCGCGTTCGCCGGCCAGGGTGTCGTCGCAGAGACCCTCAACATGGCGATGCTCCCCGGTTACCGCACCGGTGGCACCGTGCACATCGTCGTCAACAACCAGGTCGGCTTCACCACCGCACCCGAGCACTCCCGTTCGACCGAGTACTGCACCGACGTCGCCAAGATGATCGGCGCACCGATCTTCCACGTCAACGGCGACGACCCGGAGGCCTGCGTATGGGTCGCCAAGCTCGCCGTCGACTACCGTGCGGCGTTCCACAAGGACGTCGTCATCGACCTCGTCTGCTTCCGCCGCCGCGGCCACAACGAGGGCGACGACCCGTCGATGACGCAGCCGGCGATGTACGACGTGATCGACACCAAGCGCGGCGTCCGCAAGAGCTACACCGAAGCCCTGATCGGTCGTGGTGACATCTCGACCAAGGAGGCCGAGGACGCCCTGCGCGACTACCAGGGCCAGCTCGAACGGGTGTTCAACGAGGTCAAGGAACTCGAGAAGTACCACCCCGAGCCCAGCCCGTCGGTCGAGCAGGACCAGACGCTGAAGACGAAGCTGGTCACGGCGGTCTCCAAGGAAGTCCTCGAATCCATCGGTAACGCCTTCCTGCACGTGCCGGATGGCTTCGAACCGCACCCGCGCGTCAAGCCGGTGCTCGAACGCCGCCACGAGATGTCCCGCCACGGCGGCATCGACTGGGCGTTCGCCGAGCTCCTCGCCTACGGTTCGCTGGTCCTCGAAGGCCGCACGGTCCGCTTGTCCGGTCAGGACTCGCGGCGCGGCACCTTCACCCAGCGTCACTCGGTGCTCATCGACCGTCAGAGCGGGTCGGAGTACACGCCGCTCAACCACCTGCAACTGGTCGACGGCAGCCAGGGCGACGGCCGCTTCATGGTCTACGATTCCCCGCTGTCGGAGTTCGCGGTGGTCGGCTTCGAGTACGGGTACTCGGTCGGCAACCCCGACGCGCTGGTGCTGTGGGAGGGCCAGTTCGGCGACTTCGTCAACGGCGCCCAGTCGATCATCGACGAGTTCATCTCCTCCGGTGAGGCGAAGTGGGGACAGCTCTCCGACGTCGTGCTGCTGCTGCCGCACGGCCACGAGGGGCAGGGTCCCGACCACACGTCTGGCCGGATCGAGCGGTTCCTGCAGCTGTGCGCGGAGGGCTCGATGACCGTCGCGCTGCCGTCGACCCCGGCAAGCTACTTCCATTTGTTGCGTCGACACGTGCTCGACGGCATCAGCCGCCCGCTGATCGTCTTCACCCCGAAGTCGATGCTGCGCAACAAGGCCGCAGTGAGCCCCGTCAAGGACTTCACCGACGACAAGTTCCGCTCGGTGCTCGACGATCCGAAGTTCGTGCAGGGTGGCGACCGCAGCAAGGTCAAGCGGGTGCTTCTGGTCAGCGGCAAGCTCTACTACGAGATGGCGGCCCGCCGCGACAAGGAGGGCCGCGACGACATCGCCGTGGTCCGGATCGAGCAGCTCTATCCGGTGCCGCATCGTCGCCTGCGCAACACACTCGAGCAGTATCCGAATGCGGAGGACTTCGCCTGGGTGCAGGAGGAACCGGCCAACCAGGGTCCGTGGCCGTTCCTCGGCCTGTGGCTGCCCGAGGTGTTGCCGGATGTCCTCGGCGGCCTGCGTCGCATCTCGCGGCGTCCGATGTCCGCGCCGTCGTCGGGCTCGAGCAAGGTCCACGCCGTCGAGCAGCGCGAGATCCTCGACGAGGCGTTCGCGTGATCTGATCAGGTGCCAACCTGACCTGGTTTGACGCAACGGCGGGTGTCCCGGTTTCCGGGCACCCGCCGTCGTCGTTTCACCGACAGCACCCGAAATCCCACCGACAGCAACCAGTTTCCCACCGACAGCAACCAGTTTCGCGCCGACAGCACCCGGTTTCACGCCCACAGCACCCGGTTCCGCGCCGACGGCACCCGGTTTCCCGCCGACAGCACCCGAAATCCCGCCGACAGCAACCGGTATCACGCCCAGAGCACCTGCTCAGAAGTATCCACCCCGCGATCGGAGCGCCTGCTCGATCTCGATGATGATGCCCCACTGGTCCGTTCGGAGACGTTCGGCGTCGATGCGGATGATGATCCAACCCGTCGCCCGGAGCTTCGCGTCACGTGCCTCGTCGTGAGCACGTTGTTCGGGCGTCGAGTGAAACTCCTTGCCGTCGAACTCGATTGCAATTTTCAGGCGCTCGTATGCGAGGTCGATGCGGGCGAAGCCATGGCCGCTGTCATCGAAGACCTCCACCTGGACTTCGGGGGTCGGGAGATCGGCCCGATGCATCATCAGCCGGACCCAGCTCTCGGGCGGAGATTCCGCAAGGCCGTCGATCAAAGGTATGAGCCCACGCAGCTGGCGGACCCCGCGGTAACCAGAATATCCTTTCGCGTAGCAGTCCAACTCCTCCAGCGAGAAGGTCGCGACGCGCATCAGGTCATCGAGATGCCCCAATGCCCGCCACTCCGGCGCCATACGCCCGAGGTCAAAAGCCGTCCGGACAACCGATGTCACCGCGATCCCGTCGATCTCGACAATGTCCCCGACGACGAGTTCCCTACGTCGGACGGCGCGCCCCCGGCCCGGTTTGTTTCCGGATGCGGGAGCACGAACGAGTTCAACGGTGAAGTCCCCGTCAAACCAGAGGCCACCGTGCATGATCTTCGCGGCGATTCCGCCCACGACCACATCATCGGGCGCCGACGAAGCGATCGTTGCGATCCGCTGTTTCGGCTCGAGAATCACCGACCGGTCGACGTACAGGTCACCGTGGAGTTTCGTGTACATGGCGGCAAAGTGCTCGACCGACAAACCTCCGGCCGCCAATGCCTTCTGGCGTCGGATGATGCGCTTGTCCGGTTCTGAGCGAGAGTTACGTGTCATGGGAGTTGGACGTTCGAAGGCCCTCCGTGGATTCACCCAAATGGCCCGTTGTGGATACGTCGCCCCCGATAGAGGCGTCTGTGGATGCCGCCAGAAGATTGCCGGTTCCCTCGCCTAAAATGCGGGTGCCGTCGAATCGAAACCGGTTGCCGTCGACGAGATTTCGGATTCCCTCGGCGCGAAACCGGGTGCTGTGGGCGAGATTCCGGGTGCTGTGGGCGGGAAACCGGGTGCCGTCGGTGTCAGGAGACGGTGGCGACCACCGTGGCGAGGGCGGGTAGGGAGGCCGTGATCAGTGTGAGCAATTGGTCGCGGGTGATGACCGGGTCGGTGAGCCAGCTGATCGTGGTCTCCTCGACGAAGGAGATCCACCCCAGGACGGTCATCTCGACGACCGGTGTCACCGATATCCCCAGCTTCGGTGCGTGGTCGATCACCCGGCCGGCCATCACCGCGCGGGTCTGGTCGAACACTTCCCGCATCGCGGGGTCGGCACTCGACGACCCCCGCATGAACGCGGTGTACGCCTTGCGATTCTCGCTCACATAGTCGATGAACGCCGACATCGAGCGCGTAAGCATCGTGATCGGATCATCCAGCGTGGGATCGGGTGCGGTACAAGCGAGCATCTCGTCGGCCTGGGCGCGCGCGATCGCGACGTGGAAGTCCTGTTTGGACTCGAAGTAGTGAAACGGTAGTGCCCGTGACACGCCGGCCGCCCCGGCGACGGCGTCGATCGACACCTCCTCCAGCGGGCGGTCACGAACCATTGCGAGACCCAGCGCGATGAGCTGTTCACGCCGCGCCGCGGGGCTCATCCGGGTGCGCTTCACCGTCGGCACAGAACTCGGTGTCACCGGCACAGTGTATGCATCCTCTCCGCCATCATCGCTGGTGAAGTCCACGCTAGAGCCTTATTGACCACGATTCAACACACTATTGACCGAGGCTCAGTAGATCCCTATGGTGTAACCATGACAACGAGCGATGTTCGGATTGCCATCGTCGGTGCGGGGTTCTCGGGCCTGGGCGCGGCCATTGAACTGAGCCGGAACGGGTTCGACGATTTCGTCATCCTCGACCGCGGCTCCGACTTCGGCGGCACCTGGCGTGACAACACCTATCCGGGCGCGGCCTGTGACGTTCCCTCACGCCTCTACTCCTATTCGTTCGCTCAGAACCCGGTGTGGTCGCGATCGTATTCGCACCAGCCCGAGATCCATCGGTACATCAACGACGTCGCCTCCCGTCATCGGATCGGCGCCAAGACACGGTTCGGCACCGAGGTCGTCACCGCCGAGTGGAACGAGGAGTCGGGACGCTGGCTCCTCGACACCGAACGCGACGGCGTTTCCGAACAGGTACGCGCGCAGATCCTCGTCGGCGCCGTGGGTCCGCTGTGCGAGCCGAACCTTCCCGACATCGCCGGATTCGACTCGTTCGGAGGCAAGATCGTCCACTCCGCCCGATGGGACGACACCGTCGACTACGCCGGCAAGCGCATCGCAGTGATCGGCACCGGAGCCTCGGCGATCCAGATCGTGCCCGAGCTCGCGAAGACCGCCGGCCGCGTCGACGTCTATCAGCGCACCGCACCGTGGATCGTCCCGCGCACCGAGCGCGCCTATACGACACCGGAGAAGTGGGCGGCCGCCCACGTGCCCGGCTACCAGGAGGTGGCTCGCGCAGCGATCTACGCGATGAACGAGGTCACCGCCTTCGGACTGACCTACTCGCCCAAGGGCCTCAAGCCCGTGGAGCTGGCATGCCGCGCGAACATCGCCCGCGCCATCCGCGATCCGGAACTCCGGGCGAAGGTCACCCCGAAATATCAGATCGGCTGCAAGCGCATCCTGCGTTCCAACGACTGGTACCCGGCGATCGCCCGGTCGACCGTCGATCTCATCACCGACGGCATCGCTTCGATCACCGAGACCGGCATCGTCGCGACGGACGGCACGGCCCGTGAGGTCGACGTGATCGTCGTCGCGACCGGCTTCCATGTCACCGACTCCCCCGTCTTCGGCAAGATCATCGGCACCCGCGGTCGCAGCCTTGCCGCGGCGTGGGAGGAGACCGGAATGCAGGGCTACAAGGGATCGTTCATCCACGGGTTCCCCAACATGATGCTCATGGTCGGCCCGTCGACCGGGCTGGGCCACACGTCGATGGTGTACATGATCGAATCGCAGCTGAACTATCTCGTCGACTACCTGAAAACCATACGCGCCCAAGGCATCACCCGCACCGAGGTCACGATCCGAG
>NZ_BAHC01000078.1 GCF_000298195.1 Gordonia rhizosphera NBRC 16068
AGGGATTCACGGCCTCCACGACGGTCTCGAACGGCACGTCGGCGTGCGCGAAGGCATCGAGATCGGTGAGGCGAACGCCGTCGAGGACATCGGTGAAACTCGTCGCGGTGTTGATCGGGGTCCGCAGCACGAGGGTGTTGACGAACATACCCACGAGCGGGTCGAGGACCGACTGTCCACGCCCGGCGATCGGCGTCGCGACGGTGATGTCGTCGGTCGAAGACAACCGCGCCAGCAACACCGCGAGTCCGCCGTGCACCACCATGAACGGGGTGACGCCGTAGCGCTGGGCCGCGGCGGTGATCTGCTCCCCCAGTTCGGCCGGCAGCGTGAACTCCACGCGGGCACCGCGATGCGATGCCACCGCCGGCCGCTCGCGGTCGGCAGGGAGGTCGAGAACCTCCGGCACACCGTCGAGTTTGTCTGTCCAGTACGACAATTGGCGGCCGACCACGGAGTCGGGGGCGTCCGGGGAGCCGAGCGCACGGTGCTGCCAGATCGCATAGTCGGCGAACTGGACCGCCAGCGGCGCGAACTCCGGCGCACGACCGTCGGCACGCGCCACATACGCCGACACGACGTCGGTCACCAGCGGCAGCAGCGACTCACCATCCGCCGCGATGTGGTGGGCGATCACCGCGAGCAGGTGCTCGTCGTCGGCGACCCGGCACAGGCGAACCCGCAGCGGCCAGTCACCGGTCACGTCGAACCCGGCGGTCATCGCCGAGTCCAGCTCGGCCGGAGAGTCGACCACGGCCCAGTCCAGCCGCTCGTCCACCAGCTCCGCCGGGTGGACGAGTTGGACGCCGACACCGTCGACGGGCGGGAAGGTCGTGCGCAGCACCTCGTGGCGCCGCACCACGTCGGCGACTGCGGTCCGCAGCGCCGCGACGTCGATGTCGCCGGTCAACCGCAGCACGGCCGGAACGTTGTAGGTCGCGGTACCCGGCTCGAACCGGTTGATGAACCACATCCGCGTCTGCGCGAAGGACAGCGGGATCGGCTCGGGACGCGGCGACACCGCAACGAGCGGCGCCAACCCCGCACCGCGCGTGGACACGGCGGCCGCCAGCGCCCGCACCGTGGGGGTCTCGAAGATGTCGCGCACCGACACGTCGGCGCCGAGTACCTCCGAGACACGGGCCGCGACCCGCATCGCCGACAGTGAGTTGCCGCCGATGTCGAAGAACGATTCGGTCACGCCGACCCGCTCCACACCGAGGACGTCGGCGACCACGGCCGCGACCGCCGTCTCGGGCCCGGACGCCGGCGCGACGTACTCGGCCTCCTCGAACACCGGCTCCGGCAGGGCACGCCGGTCGAGTTTGCCGGAACTGTTGAGGGCGATGTCGTCGAGGGTCATCCACACCGACGGGCGCATGTACTCCGGCAGCGCCTCGGCGACGGTGGCCTTCACCGCGTCGGTATCCACAGTCGATGGCGACACGTAGGCGACGAGTTGCTGTCCACCGCCAGGGGTTTCGACGACGGTGCAGGCGGTGTGCACGACACCGGGCGCCGACGCGATCACCGACTCGATCTCACCCAACTCGATCCGCTGACCCCGCAACTTCACCTGGAAATCCGTACGACCCAGATACTCGATCGCACCACCAGAACTCCACCGCACCAGATCCCCGGTCCGATACAACCGCG
Source organism: Gordonia rhizosphera NBRC 16068 (assembly GCF_000298195.1). GTDB lineage: Bacteria > Actinomycetota > Actinomycetes > Mycobacteriales > Mycobacteriaceae > Gordonia > Gordonia rhizosphera. The sequence continues at coordinate 1,657 of NZ_BAHC01000078.1, forward strand.
CACCCGCCACCCCGAACGGATCCGCCACAAACCGCTCCGCGGTCAACCCCGACCGCGACGCATACCCGCGAGCAACCTGCACCCCACCCAGATACAACTCACCCGGCACACCCGGCGGCACCAAACGCAACCGCGCATCCAACACATACGTCGACGTATTCCACACCGGCACACCGATCGGCACCACGTCGGGCGCGTCGGAAACGTCCACGTAGGCGACCTCGACGGCGGCCTCGGTGGGACCGAACAGGTTGTGGATCGACACCTGGGGCAGGAGGTCGTGGGCGTGGGCGACGACGGCCGGCGGCAGCGCCTCACCCGAACAGAACAGCCAGCGCAACGAATCCAGTGAGCGGATCTGTTCGGCGGGCACCACGTCGAGGAACACCGACAACATCGACGGCACGAAATGCACCGACGTCGCCCGCTGATCGGCGATCAGATCGGCGATGTAGCCCGGATCGGCATGGCCTCCGGGCCGCGCCACGACGATCGTGGCGCCGGTCATGACCGGCGCGAACAGCTCCGGCACCGACACGTCGAAGGTGATGGGCGTCTTCAGCACCACGCGGTCGCCCACCGTCCAGGGGTAGGCGTCCAGGCCCCACCACAGTCGGTTGACCACCGATCGATGCGACACCGTGACGCCCTTGGGCCGTCCCGTCGACCCCGACGTGAACAGCGTGTACACCGCGTGGTCGGACCGCAACGGCGCCAACCGATCCGCATCCGTGACCGGCGCGACCGACAGATCCACGTCACCGGTGGTGTCCACCTCGATCACGGTGACCGCGTCACCGAGGGCCGTCACCGACTCCGGTGTGGCGCCGACGCCGACGAGCACCGCCCCGACATCCGCCGTCTCGATCATGTATTGCACGCGATCGGCGGGGATCGACGGGTCGATCGGCACGTACTGGCCACCCGCGGCGACGACCGCGTGGATAGCGACGACCAGCTCCACCGAGCGGTCCATCGAGACACCCACGGCCACATCGGGTCCCACACCCGCGGCGATCAACTCCCGCGCCAGCACGGCGACCCGCGCCCCGAACTCGGCGAAGGACACACTGCGCCCGGAGAACACCAGCGCGGTACCGTCGGGCGTCCGGAGCACCTGCGCGGCAACGGCATCGGAGACCGACCCGGACGGCACCGCCTGGTCCGCACCGACCGAGAGCGCCGAGATGGTCGCGACCGCGTCGTCGGTCATCATCGGCACGTCGGCGACCAGCGATCCCGGCGCCGACACCGCCGCGCGCAGGATCTCGCGGATCGCGTCGGCGAACACCGCGATCTGTTCGTCGGAGAAGGCGTCGGGGAGGTACTTCAGCGTGATCGAGAGCCGATCGCCCATCGGGGCGGTGATCATGTTGAGCGGGTAGTGCGTCGAGTCGCTCACCACCGCCTCGCGGATGTCGAGTCCGCCGGTCAGCGCGGCGTCGGTGGTCGACAGTGACTCGGTGTCCACCGGATAGGACTCGTGCACGGTCAGCGTGTCGAACAGCGCACCGCCGAAACCGGAACCACCCGAGGCGTTCGTGGCCAGCGCCATCAGCTCCGGCAGACCCAGGTGCTGGTGGTCGAGCACCGACACCTTCGCCGCCTGCAACCGCGACAACACCTCGGCGATCGGCGCCTGCGGATCGACGTCCACCACCGCGGGCAGCGTGTTGATGAACAGACCGACCATCGACTCGACGCCTTCGAGGTCGGCCGGGCGACCCGACACGGTCTCGCCGAAGGCGACCACCCGATTCCCGGTCAGCCGCGACAACAGCACCCCCCATGCGAACTGCAGGACGGTCGCGACGGTCGCGTCCTCGGTGCGCGCCAACGCCTCGAGCGCGGCGGTCAGTTCGGAGTCCACGATGACCGTGTGATTGCGCGGCAGCGAATCCCGGGTCGCCTCGGCTCCCGGCGCCACCAGCGTCGGACCCTCCAGCGGGGCGAGCACCCCGCGCCACGCCGCCAGCCCGGCCGCATGGTCGGCGCCGGCGATCTGCCGCAGGTGGTCGCCGAAATCGGTGGTCCCACGACCGATCTGGGCGGTGTAGGTGGTGCCCGAGGCGTACAGGGCCAACAGATCGGCGAGGACGAGCGGACCCGACCACCCGTCGAAGAGGATGTGGTGGTTGGTGATGACGACGCTCACGCCGTCGGCGTCGCGCACCACGACGACTCGCAACAGGGGCGGCGACGACAGGTCGAAGGGTTCGACACGCTCGGTGGCGGTCACCTCGTCCACACGCCGCCGGCGTTCCGACTCGTCGACCGCGCCGAGCTCGACGGTGCGCCAGGGCACCGACACCTCGTCGGGCACCACGGCCACCACCGCACCGCCCTCGGTCTGCAGGAAGGCCGACCGCAGCACCCGATGGTGTCCGACCAGCGCCGTAACCGCAGCGCGCAGGCGCCGCTCGTCGACGTCGCCACCGAGCCGCAGCACCGCCTGACTCACGTACACGTCGACCGCGTCGGCATCCGGATCCGCGCCGGCCAGCGCGGACTGCAGATACAGGCCGTGCTGCAGCGGGGACAGCGGCCAGATCGCGGCACCCGGATAGCGGTTCGCCAGCAGGTCCAGATCCGCCTGCGACACACCCGTTCCGGGGACATCCGAGGGCGACGGCCCGATGTCGGGGCCGTGCGACACGACGTCGACGATGGCCGCCAGCTCGGCCGACCACCGATCCGCGAGACCAGCCACGTCCTCGGCGGACAGGATCTCCTCGACGAACAAGAACTCGGCCGACAGCTCACGGCCCGCCTCGGTCACCCGGGTGCCGACGTTGACCGTGAGGACGTTCATCGCGGCCATCGCCCCCGACACCGTCGCAGGCAGCGGCGGCGCATCGGGGTCCACCATGAACGGCACGGCGATCTCGTCGCCGGCACCACCACGTCCGCCGGCGCCGAAGAAATTGAAACCGATCGAGGGCAGCGCACGGCCCGCCAATCGCTCGTCGCCGAAGCGCAGCAACCCGAAGCCGGCGCCGCGGTCGGGCTGACCCAACCGCTCCTCTTTGGCCGCCTTCACCGCGTGTACGGCGTCGTCGGCCGGGTCGAGGTTCATCGGGGTGATGGTGGTGAACCATCCGACGGTCCGGGACAGGTCGGCGCGTCGCGGGTCCGCACCCGAGGCCACGAGTTCCTCGTAACGCCCGTGGCCCTCCACCAGGACGCCCACCGGCGCGTCGTCGGCGATGCCGTGCGACTGCTGCCACGACCGCACCGCCCGCGCCAGCGCCGCGAGCAGCGCATCGTTGACGTGACCGCCGAAGGCCTCCGGGACCACCGTGACCAGCGCCTCGGTGACCGCCGCGTCCACGCGGTGACGCACCGACGAGACCGCCGAGAACCGGTCGCGCGCACGGTCGAAGGAGGTACCGAATCCGGTCGGGGAACCCAACCGCGACGCCCAGTAGGACAGTTCGTCGGTGCGCTGGGTCGTCTGCGCGGCCATCGCGGCGTGCCATGCCTGTGCGGAGGTGACCTCCGGACGCACCTGCGGCCCGTGACCGGCCTGCAGCTGACCCCAGACGGTGATCACGTCCTCGATCAGAATCGGCCAGGACACCGCATCCACCCCGAGGTGGTGCACGGCCAGCACGACGCGGGCCGCGTCGGCCCCTGACACCACGACCGCCGACACCAGGACACCCGCCGACGGGTCGAGCCGGGCCAGCGCATCCGCGTGCGCCGCGGACAGTGCTTCGGTGAACGCGGCCGAGCCCAGCGCCGCCGGGGTGCTCGCCTCCCGGACGACCGGGCGCGCGCCCACACCGGCGGTCAGCACCCATTGTCCGTCGACCTCGGTGAGGCGCGACGACAACATCGGATGGGCGTCGACGACGGCGCCCAGCACCTCGGACAGCACGTGCGGCTCGAGGCCGTCCGGGGCGAACAGCACGACGGCCTGGGAGAAGTCGGCGAAATCGGCTGCCGAATCGGATGATTCGAGCATCCAGGACACGACCGGCGAGATCGCCGTGGCGCCCGAGCCGTCCCCCGGCTCGGCAAGCATCGGCAACCGATCGCCCCCGGCCGACAGCGCCAGCGCCATCGCGCGCACCGATTTGTGTTCGAAGATGTCACGCGGCGAGAGCGACAGACCCACCGCGCGGGCCGCCGACGACAGCTGGATGGACAGGATCGAGTCACCGCCGAGGGCGAAGAACGACTCGGTCACGCTCACCCGGTCCAGCCCGAGTACCCCGCCGACGACCTGCGCGAGCGCAACCTCCGTCGACGACGACGGCGCCACGTATTCGGCTGCCTCGGTGTCGATCACGGGTTCGGGCAACGCACGCTTGTCGAGTTTGCCGGCCGGTGTCAGCGGCAACGCGTCGAGCACCTGCAGGCTGGCCGGCACCATGTGCGAGGGCAGTCGCTCGGCGACGAAGTCCGCCACCGCAGCGACGTCGACCGACGCGTCGGCGACCACGTAGCCCGCCAGGGCGGTCGCGACCGAACCGCCCACCCCGACGACCACCGCCGACGAGATCGCCGGATGCGATTCCAGCACGGTCTCGATCTCGCCGAGTTCGATCCGCAGTCCGCGCAGCTTCACCTGATCGTCGCTGCGGCCGACGTACTCGAGAACGAGTGCCCCGGCCACCAAACGGGTCCAGCGCACCACGTCTCCGGTGCGGTACATCCGTTCACCTTGTGTCCCATAGGGATTGGCGACGAATCGTTCGGCGGTCAGACCGCGACGGTCCAGGTATCCGCGGGCCAGCGCCACTCCGGCCGCATAGAGGTCACCGGCCACCCCGACGGGGACGGGGTGCAGTCGCGAGTCGAGCACCAGCAACCCGACCCCGTCGATCGGACCGCCGATGTGCACCGGTTGCCCGGGGGTGAGCGCATGACTCATGGCCACCGCGACCGAGGCCTCGGTGGGTCCGTAGGCGTTGAAGAACTCCAGTCTCGGCGCCCACCGGTCCACGAGTGTCTGCGACACGGCTTCGCCGCCGGACGCGAGGACCTCGACGTCCGGCACGGAGTCCGGTTCGACGGTCGCGAGGACCGTCGGGGTCAGGAAGACATGGGTCAGGGCCTGCTCGTTGATGAACGCCGACAGCATGTCCCCGCCGAGGACACCCTCGGGGCGGTAGATCAGCGCGGCGCCCGACACCGACGCCATCAGCCATTCGAGGATCGAGGCGTCGAAGCTCGGCGAGGCGAAACCGAGAACCCGCGACGACTCGTCGACGCCGAACCGGGCGATCTCGGCGACCGCGAAGTTGTGGATACCCCGGAAGGTCACCGAGACACCCTTCGGTGTGCCGGTGGAACCCGAGGTGTAGATGACATAGGCAGTGGCGTCGAGGTGAGCGGCCACCGGCAGTTCGTCGTCCCGGATGCCGGTCGCGTCGAGGAGCCCCAGCTGCTCGGGCGAATCGATCTCCTCCATCGCCGTCCAGTCGACACCCGCGACGGGCAGCCCGGCCCGCACCTGAGCAGTGGTCAACCCGATCCGCACCCGCGAGTCGGTGAGCATGTGCTCGATCCGCTCGGTGGGATAGTCGGGGTCGATCGGGAGGTAGCCGGCACCGGTCTTGGCCACAGCCCACATCGCGACCAGCAGGTCCGCGGAGCGCCCGATGGCCAGCGCGACCAGCGTCTCCGTCCCGACGCCGCGCGAGATCAGCCACCGCGCAAGGCGATTGGATCGCTTGTCGAGTTCGGCGTAGGTCAGCACCGTGCCGGTCGCGTCGGCGACCGCGATCCGGTTCGGGTGACGGCCGGCGACCTCGGTGAACACGTCGGCGAGCAGCCGCGGCGCCGTGGCGCGGCCACCGGTGACGGGCAGCAGGGCCGCGGCCTCGTCATCGGCGAGCAGCTGCGAGTCGCCGATGGGCAGGGTGGGATCGGCGGTGAGCGCATCGAGCAGTCGCACCAGTTGCGCCGCCATGTGTTCGGCGGTCGACGCATCGAACAGATCGGTGGCGAAGATGAGGGAACCGAGCCAGCGGTCGCCGGCATCGGTGATCCCGACGGTGAGGTCGACCTTCGCCGGAACCTCCTCGACGGCAATCGAACTCACCTCGACGCCGGCGACGTCGTGGGCGAGGATCCCACCCGCGGCGAATTCGGAGAGCACGGACTGGTCGAAGGAGAGCAGCACCTGGGTCAGCGGGGCGAAGGCCTCCGACCGCACCGGATCGAGACGCTCGACGACCGTCTCGAAGGGCACGTCCGCATGCGCGAACGCGTCGAGGTCGGTGGTGCGCACCTGATTCAGCAGTTCGGCGAACGACATCCCCGGATCGATCTCCGACCGCAACACCAGGGTGTTGACGAACATGCCGACGAGCGGATCGAGCACGCGCTGCCCGCGACCGTGGATCGGCGTGCCCACCGTGATGTCCGAGGTCGCCGACAGCCGCGACAGCAACACCGCGAGCCCCGCGTGGACCACCATGAACGACGTCACGCCGTAGGCGCCCGACACGATGCCGATCCGGTCGACGACCCATTCGGGCACCTCGAAGGAGACCTGGGCCCCTCGCTGCGTCGCGACCGCCGGTCGCGGACGGTCGGCGGGCAGTTCGAGCACGTCGGGTACGCCGGCCAGCTGCGCCGACCAGTACGAGAGCTGGCGTCCGACGATCGAATCGGCGTCGTCGGCCGATCCGAGCACCTGATGCTGCCAGATCGCGAAATCCGCGAATTGCACATCGAGGGGTGCGAACTCCGGTTCCGCGGAGGCGACCCGCGCCGCATAGGCGGTGACCACGTCGGACACCAGCGGTCCCATCGACTCGCCGTCGGCCGCGATGTGGTGCACGACCAGACCGAAGACGATCTCGTCATCGGTGACCCGCCACCACCGGGCGCGCATGGACCACTGCGTCGTGACATCGAAACCGGCGGTGATCGCGGCGGCCAGTTCGGTCTCCGACCTCACCTCCGCCCAGTCGAGTCCTTCGGCGACCTCGGAGGCCGGATCGATGACCTGCACGGGTGAGCCGTCGACCGATGGGAACACGGTGCGCAGCACCTCGTGGCGGATCACCACGTCCACCAGCGCCGCACGCAACGCGTCGACGTCCACCGAGCCGCGCAGACGCAGCACCACGGGGATGTTGTAGGTCGCCGCCGTCGGGTCGAACTGGTTGATGAACCACATCCGCAACTGGGCGAACGACAGCGGCACCGGCTCCGGGCGCGGCACGACCGCCACCACGGGCGCCAGACCGACACCGCGGCCACCGATCACCTCGGCCAGGCCACGCACATGGGGAACGTCGAAGACGTCACGCACCGACAGTTCGACGTTGAAGGTCTCCTCGGCCCGCCCGACGATCCGCGCGGCGGCCAACGAGTTACCGCCCAGGTCGAACACCGACTCGGTGACACTGACCTTCTCGAGACCCAGCACATCGGCGACGATCTCGGCGAGGATCTTCTCCGTCTCGGTGCCGGGCGCCACATACTCTGCGGCGCCCTTGATCTCGGGTTCGGGCAGCGCCCGACGGTCGAGTTTGCCGTTCACCGTCAACGGCAACAGATCCATGATCATCACCACGTCGGGCACCATGTACCCCGGCAGCGTGCCGGCCGCGGCGACCCGGATCTCCGACGGCGTGGCCGCCTCGGCCGTTTCGAGGACGACGTAGCCGACGAGCAGTTCGTCGCCGTTGTCGCGGCGTTTGACCGCGACCGCGGCCGCGTCCACACCCGGTGCACCCAGCAGTGCCGTCTCCACCTCCCCGAGTTCGATCCGGAAGCCACGCAGCTTGACCTGCGCGTCGGAGCGGCCGAGGTATTCCAGGGTGTCCCCGCGGCGGATGGCGAGGTCACCGCTGCGGTACATGCGGCTGCCGTCGGCGGCGAACGGGTCGGCGACGAAACGGGTCGACGACAGACCCGGGCGGCCGAGATAGCCACGGGTGACCTGGGTGCCGCTGACGTAGATCTCGCCGGTCACCCCGTCGGGGGTGGGTCGCAGGCGGTCGTCGAGAACATGGATCGTCAGGTTCGGCAGACCGTCACCGACGTCGGAACCCTTCGCCGACACCACGAACTCCGGGTCCAGCGCCCGGAACGTCGAGTGCACCGTCGTCTCGGTGATCCCGTACATGTTGACCAGGACCGGACCGACCCGGCCCTCGGCCTCCATACGGTCGGCGTACCAGCGCCGGACCTGCGCGAAATCCAGAGCCTCTCCGGCGAAGACCATGTACCGGACGCTGTCGGCGAGCCGGGTCGGCGAGTCCGGCCGGACCGCGGCCGCGAGCTGGTAGTACGCCGACGGAGTCTGGGAGACCACGGTGGCCTGTTCGGCGATCAGCAACCGGGCGAACTCGTCGGGGCTCCGCGTGGTCAGGAAGTCGACGACGACGAGGCGTCCGCCGAACAGTAGCGGCCCCCACATCTCGAACACCGAGACGTCGAAGGCGTAGGAGTGGAACATTGTCCACACGTCGCTTTCGGTGAATCCGTAGTGCTGCTGCGCCGCCGCCATCAGTGCCACGACGCTGCGGTGTTCGACCACGACGCCCTTGGGACGTCCGGTCGATCCGGACGTGAAGATCAGGTAGGCGGCGGTGCGCCCGTCGACCGTCGCGGGCAGGGCCGGCGCCGCGTCGGCGTCGGCGGCCAGCTCCTCGATGGTGTGCCGCTCGACCTCGAGGAAACCGAGCGCCTCCCGGCCGTCGCGGTCGGTGATGATCAGCGTCGGTGCCGCGTCGCCGACGATGAACGCGAGCCGGTCGGCGGGATGGGAGGTGTCCAGGGGCAGATAGGCCGCACCGGTCTTGAGGATACCGAGGATCGCCACCATCACGTCGACGGTGCGCGGGGTGGCCAGGCCGACCACACCGCCGGGGCGCACACCGTAGGCCAGCAGGCCCCTGGCGACCGCGTCGGAGAGCTCGTCGAGTTCACGGTAGGTCAGGGCGGCGCCGTCGACGTCCGTCACGGCCACACGGCCGCCGAACCGGTGCACCGCCGACCGGAAGATGCCGGGCAGCGATCCCCAGTCGGTGGTGCCGGCGATCGCGCAGGCCCGGTCCCGGATGTCGGCGACGGCGCGCTGGATCGCTGCCGCGATCCCCGCCGGGTCGAGCCCGTCCTTCGGGATCAGGGCGGTCACGATGGCGCTCACCGCGGCCTCGGTGTCGAGGCCGCGTGCGACGAACACCGACGCGGTCGCCGACACACGGTTGTCGAGGTCGGCGAAGGTCACCACCGTACCGGCCGTGTCGATGGCGACGGTGTCCGGCTCGAGTTGCGCCGCAATGGTGATCAGGTCTCGCGTCGGCGGCCGCTGTCCCCATCCCGTAGAAATGTCAACTGCGTCCAAGCCGGTTCCTGTCACGTCCGTTCGTTGCCTTCCGACTCAATCGAATCCGTCGCATGCACCCCCGTGCCCACTATCATGTTTGCACGTTCCCTCAGCTCGGCGAGAAACGCATCGAACCCGTCCGGTCCGGCCAGGGCCAGGCCTGGGACCAGGGTCATCGCCGCCATCGTGAGCGCCGAGTCCGCATCGGGTGCGGTCGCGCTCATGGCCTGCATCATCACCGCGAGATCCCCGAAGCTCAGCGGCGGCGGTCCGGACACGGCCACCGTGGATGGCTCCGCGGCGGCGGCCTGGGTGACGAGATCGGCGAGGGCGACCTCGACCGCGGGGCTCGCCTCGGCGGTGGCGAGCACCTCGTCGGCGAGCCGGATGATCACATCACCCACCGTGACGTCGGGATCGCCGGCCACCGACTCCAGTACCTGCACATACCGGGCCGCGAGGCGATCGATCGTCGAGCGGTCGAACAGATCGGTGGCGTACATGAACTGGGCCCGCATGCCGCCGCCCCGCTCGTCGCGATCTGGGTCGTTCGGGAACAGCGTCAACTGCAGATCGACCTTCGCCGCGGTGAGCTCCTCGGGGACCGGGGACACCGTGAGCCGATCGAACTGCAGCGTCGGGAACTCCACGTCCTGGAATGCCAGCATCACCTGATAGACCGGGTTGTAGGACGTCGGCGGCTTCGGCAGGGTCCGGGACACGATGTCGTCGAAGGCCACATCGGTGTGGGACATGTCCGCGAGGTCTTCGTTGCGCACCCGCAGCAGCAGATCGACGAAGCTCTCGGCCGGGTCGATATGGGTGCGCAGCGCCAGGGTGTTGACGAACATCCCGACGACGTCGTCGAGGCTCTGCTCGCCACGACCGGCGAACGGAGTGCCGATCACCAGGTCGGTGCTTCCCGACATCCGGTTGAGCAACACCGCGAACGCGGCGTGGACGACCATGAACGCCGTCGTGTGGTGTTCGCGCGCCACGGAGTCCAGATCCGCGACCACCGACGCCGGGATCTCGAAATCCACCGCGTCGCCCCGGAACGTCGGCGTCTTGGGCCGCGGATGGTCGTGCGGCAGGTCCAGAAGCCCGGGAGCACCGGCGAGCCGGTCGTCCCAGTAGCCGAGTTGCCGTTCCTCCTCGGTGACCCCGTCGGCGTCGATGACGCCGAGGCGCTCCGACAGCCACAGGCTGAAGTCCGCGTACTGCACCGGCAGCGGTTTCCACGCGGGCTCGGCACCGGTGCTGCGGGCGGCGTAGGCGGTCATGAGGTCCCGCGCCAGCGGTGCCATGGACGCGCCGTCGGCGCTGATGTGATGGACGACGAACACGAGGATGTGTTCGGTCGCCGACACCCGCAGCAGCACCGCCCGCACGGGCGGAAGCGTGGCGATGTCGAATCCCTTGCCGGTCACATTCGCGATCGCGTCCTCGAGCGAACGCCCGGCGTCGCGCACCTCGACGACGATCTCGCTCTCCACGACATCGGCGGGCAGGATCACCTGCGTCGGTTCGCCGTTGATCATCGGGTAGGTGGTGCGCAGCGACTCGTGCCGACGGACCAGGTCGGTGGTCGCGAGCCGCAGCGCGGCGACGTCGAGGTCACCGGCGAGCCGCAGCGCCATCGCCACGTTGTAGGCCGCAGAGTCCGGATCGGCACGGTTGATCAGCCACAGTCCGCGCTGCATACCCGAGACGTGGACCAACTCCGCACGGCTGCGGGCCAGCAGCGGCGGTCCGCCGTGACCGGAGGCACCGCCGGCCAGCGCCTGGGCGAGGGTGGCCACGGTGGGCCGCTCGAACAGCAGTTTCACCGGCACCGACCGGTCGAGCAGCGCCGACAGCCGTGACGTCACCTTGGTCGCCGACAGAGAACTGCCGCCGAGGTCGAAGAAGTCCGCGTCCGCGCTGACCCGCTCCTGACCCAGCACCTGCCCGAAGATCCCGGCGACCACCGTCTCCATCTGCGAACTCGGCGCCCGATACGGCGAGGCGGCCGAGAAGTCAACCGCCGGCAGGGATCTCCGGTCGATCTTACCGGCCGTGGTGAGGCGGAACTCGTCCACGATGACCAGCGAATGCGGCACCATGTACGCCGGCAGATGCGCCGCCGCCTGCTCGAGGATCCGTTTGGGTTCGGCGGACGCGCCGTCGACCAACCGGGCATACGAGACGAGCACGTCGTCCCCGCCGGGGCCGGGCACGCCCATGCTGATCACCTCACTGACCAGCGGGTGCTTGGCGATCGCGGCATCGACCTCGCCCGGTTCGATGCGCAGACCACGGATCTTGAGCTGGAAGTCGGTCCGGCCCACATACCGGAGGTTCCCGCCCGCCGTGCGCACCACGCGGTCACCGGTGCGGTACATCCGGTCGCCCGAGCCGAACGGGTTGGCGACGAACCGGGTCGCGGTGAGGTCGGGCCGGGCGTGGTAGGCCTGTGCCAGCTGGATTCCGGACAGATAGAGCTCGCCGGGCACCCCGTCGGGAACCGGTCGCAACGCCGGATCGAGGACCAGGACCCCGACACCGGGGATCGCACGACCGATGGTGACCTCGTCACCCTCGCGCAGCGGCCCGGCCGCGGTGGCCCAGATCGTCACCTCGGTCGGTCCGTACAGGTTGAAGAACGATCGACCCGCCCGCGCCCACCGGCGCATCAGTTCCGGCGGGCACGCCTCACCGACGCTGATCACGCGAGAAAGGCTGCGCACCGCCGCGGGCTCGATCGTGCCGAGCGCCGACGGTGTCATGACCGCGTGGGTGACGTGGTGGGTGGCGATGAGCTGCGCCAGCTCGTCACCGCCGAACACGCCGGCGGGGCTGACCACCAGCTCGGCCCCCGTGCACAATGCCATCAGGATCTCGAAGATCGAGGCGTCGAAGCTCGGCGACGCCACGTGCAGCACCTTGGAGCGCTGGTCGAGCCGCAGGATCTTGCGCTGGTTGGCCACCAGACCCGCGAGCCCGCGGTGGCTCAGCGCCGCCGCCTTGGGCCGGCCCGTCGACCCCGAGGTGTAGATGAGGTAGGCGAGGTCGTCAACGCGCGGGACACGGACCAGTTCGTTGGGCCGCAACCGGGCACCGCTGTGACCGGCCAGCTGAAGTTCGATCGTCTCGTCGTCGATCACCAGCCACTCGGCTCCGGCCGGAGCCTTCGCGGCCACCGCGACGGAGGTCAGCCCGAGGTGGGCGCCGCTGTCGGCGAGGATCTCGGCCAGACGACCCGCCGGGTGCGCCGGATCGATACTCACAAAGGCCGCACCGGATTTCGCGACGGCGATCATCGCGATCACCGACAGATGCGACCGCGGGATGCAGATGGCCACCACGTCGCCGGGCCCCACGCCACGGGCCACGAGTTCGCGGGCCAGCTGGTTGGTCCCCGCTTCCAGGTTCGTCCAGGTGACGGTAGATGTCCCGCTGATCGCGACCGCGGCCGGATTCGCCTGCGCGACACCGTTGAAGAGGAGATCGCTGAGCGTCTCCGGGATGGCGGGCGCGGACGGTTGCCGGGTGAGTTCGGCGAGAACGGCGGGCTCGACGAGATCGATGGTGCCCACGTGGCGGTCCGGCGCCTGCACCATCGCACGCAGGATCGTGACGAGCTGAGTCGCCACACGTTCGATGGTTCGTTGGTCGAAAAGATCTGCTGCGTAGGCGAGTTCGACATCCAAACCGGACGAGCCGACCTGGTCGGTGACGGTGACCGACAGATCGTACTTCGCAGACGGCACACGGGCGTCGATCAACTCGGCCGATTCCACCCAGTGATCGAGCGCAGTGGCCTGACCGGGATGCATGGTCAACGACACCTGGAACAGCGGGGTATGCGCGGCCGACCGTTCCGGCGCGGCGGCCTCCACGACCCGCTCGAACGGGATCGCCGACTCACGCATCGCGCGCGTGCGCGTGGCATGCGCCCGACCGAGCAGGTCGATCGTCGTGTCCTGCGCGCCGACCGGCGTCCGCAACACCACGGTGTTGACGAACATGCCGACCAAGTCCGCGGTCTCGGGTTCGTCACGACCGGCGACCGCGGTGCCGATGGCGACCTCGTCGACCTCGGCCCACCGGGTCAGCAGGATCGCGAATGCGGTGTGCAACACGGAGAACGGCGTCACGTTGTGCTCACGCGCCAGCGTCCGGATACCGGCCGCGAGCTCCGCGTCGAGCGTGGCGTCGACGTAACCGCCGTTACCCGACGCGACGTGCGGACGCGGGTGGTCGGTGGGCAGCGGCAGGAAGCCGGGCATACCGGCGAGTTCCTCCTGCCAGAACGCCAGGCCGTCGGCGGCGATCTCGGTGGGAGCGTCGGGCTCTCCGAGCAGGTTGTGTTGCCAGATCGCGAAATCGGCGTACTGCACCTCCAGCGGCGCGATCTGCGGCTCCCCGCCGTCACGGCGCGCCATGTACGCGACGAACAGATCCCGGATCAGCGGCATCAGGGAGAAGCCGTCACCGGCGATGTGGTGCAGCACCATCACCACCACATAGCCCGAGCCGTCACGCAGAAGCCTTGCGCGGAAGGGGATCTCGTGCGCAAGGTCGAATCCGCGCGCGGCCTCGGCCGCGATCGTGTCGTCGATCCGGTCCTCGACGACATCGACGTCGAGGTCGAGGAACTCCATCGCCTGTGCGGCGTCGAGGATCTCCTGTACCGGTTCACCTCCGCGGGAACCGAATCGGGTCCGCAGCGTCTCGTGACGTGCCACCAGATCGCCGATCGCGCGCTGCAGCGCCGGGATGTCGACATCGGTACCGAGGCGGACCGCGCCGGGCATGTTGTAGGTTCCCGCACCCGGATCCATCCGGTTGACGAACCAGAGCCGGGTCTGGGCCGGGGACAGCGGAATGACGTCGGGACGCGGTTGCACCCGCGTCAGCGGCGGGTGGCCGTCGGTACCGCCCCGGCGGGAACGCTCGGCGATCTCGCCGACGTCGACCGAACCGAACACGTCGGTGAGGTCGACGGTCACGTCGTATTCGAGGCGCGCCCGCGACACCAGCCGCGCAGCCATCAGGGAGTCTCCGCCGAGCGCGAAGATGTTGTCCCGCAACCCGACCCGTTCGACGCCGAGCATCTCCCCGACGAGCGCGGCGAGTGCCTGCTCCACCGGGGTGCGCGGCGCCTCGTAGCCGACCACCGGCTTCAGGTCCGGCGCCGGCAGCTGTTTGCGATCGAGCTTGCCCGAGCTGTTGGTCGGAAAGTGATCGAGCAGGACAGCTGCAGACGGCACCATGTGTGAGGGCAGATGGCGCCGGCACCACGACAACGCGGATGCCTCGCTGACCGACCGGTCATCAGACCGCAGGTAGGCCACCAGAACGGGGCCCGACCCGAGGTCGGTCCGCGGTATGACGGCGGTCGCGTCGACGCCGGGCATCGCGACGAGGACCGCCTCGATCTCGCCCGGCTCGATGCGCTGACCGCGGATCTTGACCTGGAAGTCGGTACGACCCAGGTATTGCAGCTCGCCGTCGGGACTCCACCGGACCAGATCGCCGGTGCGGTACATCCGGGTCCCGCGCGGGCCGTACGGATCGGCGACGAACCGGTCGGATGTCAGGTCCGGCCGCCCGACGTATCCGTCGGCCAGCTGGCAACCCGCGAGATAGAGCTCACCCGCGACGCCGACCGGAACCGGCTGCAGTGCGGTGTCGAGGACATAGGTGTCGGTGTTGGCGACCGGCCGGCCGATCGGCACGGGGCCGCCACCGGGCTGCACCCGGTGTTCGGTGACGTCGACGGCGGCCTCGGTCGGACCGTACAGGTTGACCAGCTCGGCCGAGGATCCCGCCAGGACCCGGTCGGCCAGCATCCGCGGTAGTGCCTCACCGGAGGTGAACACCCGTCGCACCGTCGGAGGCAGGAGCTCGCGGTGGCCCTCGTTCTCCAGGACCTCGGTGTACACGTCGAGCATCGACGGCACGAAGTGCAGCACGTTGACCCCGCGCGAACCGATCAGCTCGAGGAGGTACTCCGGGTCGCGGTGGCCGTCGGGCCGGGCGATGACCATCCGCGCGCCCTCCGCCAACGGCCACAGCAGTTCCCAGACCGAGACGTCGAAGGTGAACGGCGTCTTGTAGAGCACCCGGTCCTCGGGGGCCAACGGGTAGTTGCCCTGCATCCAGGCGAGCCGGTTGATGACTGCGGAGTGCGACACCGCGACGCCCTTGGGCGTGCCGGTCGAACCGGAGGTGAACAGCACGTAGGCGAGTTCGCCGCTGCCGCCCACTGCGGTCGTCGGCGTCGTCGCGTCGAGCGGCGTGTCCCCGGCGAGGGCCGCGGAGAATCCGACCGACCCCAGCAGCGCGTCGTCGATGACGGTGCGCGCGGCCACGGTCTGCGAGATCAGCGTGCGCCGTTCGTCGGGCTGGGACGGGTCGACGGGTACGTAGGCGGCGCCGATCGTCATGACCGCGTAGAGCGCGGCAACCTGTGCGACGCCGCGGTCGAGCGCCACGACGACACGATCGCCGCGGCCCGCGCCGACGGACTGCAGGTGTGCCACCAACAGGCCGCGCAGCCGATCGAACTCGGCGTAGGTCCATTCGCGACCTTCGAACTCGACCGCGACGCGATCGGGGTGCTCGCGGACGTTGCGTTCGAACGGCGTGAGGAGATGGGTGACCGACTCCGGCAGGATCAGTTCGGGTCCGTGCCCGAGCTCGATGATCTCGCTTCGCTCGCCGGGCAGCAGCAGGTCGACGTCGCCCACCCGGGTGTCGAGGTCGTCGAAGAGGCGACCGAGGAAGGTGAGGAAGCGACGAAGGTGCCCGCGCAGCTCGTCGGCGGTGTAGAGGTTCGGATTGCCGTGCAGGTCGACGACGAGACGCGCGCCCGGGCTGGCCTGATAGATATTGAGCCGCAGGTCCTCGAGGATTCCCGAGCTCAGGATCTGATACTCGACCTTCGCCCCGACCATCTCGATCGGCTTGTCGAAGAACATGAGGTTGACGATGGGTCCGAACGACGCGGTGGCCGCGTCCTGCAGTCCGGCATCGATGCGGATGTCCTCGAAGCGGTACCGCTGGTGGCGCAGCGCACCGGTGAGTTCGAGTTGGATCTGGCCGATGAGCTCGCGCATCGAGACCCGCGACACGTCGCGGGCGCGCACCGGCAGCATGTTGGAGAGCATGCCGGCGGCCTGCTTGATCTTGGCCGTCGCCCGGCCCGTCACCGGCAGGCTGAGCACGACGTCGTCGGTGCCGGCCATCCGAGCGAGGAAGGCGGAGAACGCCGCGGTCAGCAGCACGGCCGCCGAGGAGTTGAGTTCCCCGGCGGTCCGGTCGAGCGCGGACTGCTGCTCGGCGCTCACCTCGGCGCCCGCGACGAGATTGCGCGGGGACAACGGCGCCGACGCGGATTGCTGCGCAAGCGTGACCCGCTCGGGCAGGTCGCGGACCCGCTCGACCCAGTACTCACGATCGGCCTGGCGTCGCGTGCCCTCGATGTACTTCTTGTCGTCGGCGACGAGTTCGGCCAGACGCGCCCACGGCTTCGGTACGTAGTCCGTCCCGTTGATCGCGGCGTTGTACTTGTTGATCACCTCGAGGACGCCGGTCAGTCCGCCGTATCCGTCGAGGGCGATGTGGTGCGCGCGCACGTACCAGAACGACCGGTCGTCGGCGACGCGGATGAGGGTGGACACCAGCAGCCGTCCGGCGTGCAGATCCATCTGCCCCTGGTAGTCGTTGTTCATCCACTCGAACGCCGCGGCCACCGGATCCGGCCGGTCACGGAGGTCGAGGAATTCCAGGTCGGTGTCGAGGCTCTGGTCGACGACCTGCATGGGGACGCCGTCGACCTCGATGATGCGGGTGAACGGGGATTCACGCTCACGCCCACTCTCGACCGCGACCCGGCGAAACGTCTCACGGTCGAGCACCCGCCCGTCGTCGCGGATGTCGAGATACTGGGCGACGGTGACCGAATAGTCTGCAGAGAGGTTCTCGGCGAACCACATCCCACGCTGAGCGGCAGTCAGCTCGAGAGGAACCAGGTCCGCTCCTCCGACATCATGGGTGTTCTCTGATGACCCCATAGCCTCTCTCTCCCAGGTCATCGGCCAACCTGCTCAAGCATCGATCTGGACAACCGACACGTGGATCGTTGCGAGCTGTCTGTTGCGGACAATGGCTTTTCCCACGCAACAGTGTGCGTCATTATCCACCTTTCAAAACTAACTTCACCATGATTCGATTGAATGGTTCAATGGCGGCGCGACCACCGGAATCCGAGGTAGAGGACTTGCTCACCGTAGAAATTCGGTCCCGTGCCACCGTTCGTTACGATCTGCGCCCAGAGTCATCCGAACGTACGAACACCTCCGCCACGTGAGTAATGAATCATCGCCGCCCGACGAGCATAGTTCGAGGGTTTGCCGATGACTTCGGTAGCATCGCCCACACAATCATCCGGCCGTGTGCTCCGGCAAACCGAGGTGGTCCGAGAGGAGTAGTCGATGGCCGAGCCGACCCGCCCGACCACCTCCCCATCGGGTGACCAGGTCCCGGAGGTCGGCAAGATCAGCGATGTGCTCGACACGGGTGATCTCAACTTCCGGCACATCGCCGATATTCCTCGATCCGGCCCCGCCACATCACGACCGCGCCATGCCGCGGTACCCGGCGACGAATCGCCGACGGTTCGGTTCTCTGTGACGGGCACCGACCACACGCCCACATCTCTGCCGGCCGAACCGTCAGACGATGCGACCCCGACGGATGCGACGGCCGACGCCGTCGACACCGCAACCGCCACTGGGAGCACTGTGTCCACACCGATCTCCGATACCGACCCACCCGCGACCGACGCGGCGGTCGCCGAGGTCACCACGACCGAATCCGCGATCGAGGTCGTCAACCTGCACAAACGCTTCGGCGACAACGTCGCCGTGGAATCGGTGAGCTTCTCGGTCGCCAAGGGGTCCATCCTGGCGCTGCTCGGCCCCAACGGTGCGGGCAAGACCACCACCGTCAACATGCTCTGCACCCTGCTCAAACCCGACGGCGGAACCGCGCTCGTGGCCGGCCACGACGTGGTGTCCGATGCGGCCGGGGTGCGCCGGTCGATCATGCTGACCGGGCAGTTCGCCGCACTCGACGAGGCGCTCAGCGGCCGGGACAACCTGATCCTGTTCGGCAGGCTGATGGGTCTGTCCAAAGCTGCGGCACGCACGCGCGCGGATGAACTCCTGACGTCCTTCGCCCTGACCGAGGCGGCCGGCCGCAAGGTCGGCGAGTACTCGGGGGGCATGCGGCGGCGCATCGACATCGCCTGCGGCCTGGTCACCCAACCCGAAGTGGTCTTCCTCGACGAGCCGACCACCGGGCTCGACCCGCGCAGCCGACAGGAGGTCTGGCGGCTGGTCGAGTCGCTGCGCGACCAGGGGGTGACCACGCTCCTGACGACGCAGTACCTCGAGGAGGCCGACACCCTGTCCGACCACATCGTCGTGATCGACCGGGGGCGGGTCATCGCGTCGGGCACCGCCGATGAACTGAAGACGGCGACCGGCGCGTCGCACTACGTGGTGACCCCCGCCGAACCCGGCGACCGCGACCGCCTCATCGCCTGCCTCGGCGAGTTGGTGCCGGCCGGCTCCGCCGATCGTGACGACGACGACCTCGACCACTCCGCGGTGTCGGTCCCGGCCCCGGCGGGCGCCGACACGCTCGTCGAGATCGTCCAGCGCACCACGGGCGCCGGCATCCGGCTGTCCGACGTCGCGCTGCGCCGCCCGAGCCTCGACGAGGTGTTCCTCGCCCTCACCGACCCGTCGGGGTCCGGGACCGACGCGAGCACGGCAACCGTGGAGTCGGAGGCACAATCGGCGCCCGGGTCCGGATCGAAGTCGGAGACGGTATCGGAGTCGGAGTCGGAGTCGGAGACGGTATCGGAGTCGGAGACGGTATCGGAGTCAGAGACCGAGCCGGGGTCAGACGCCGAGCCGGGCCGGCAGGACACCACACGATGACGTCCGGAAGCGTCGTCGTCGGGCGGCCGACGACCAGTGCCGTCGCGCAGTGGTGGGCCCTCACCAGCCGCGGACTGCGCGCCATCGTGCGCAACGGGGAGATCATCTTCGCCTTTGTCGCGCCGGTCCTCCTCGCGATCTGCTTCTATCTGCCGCTTCGGTCGATCATGGACGCAGACCCGACGATGGACTACGCCTCGTTCCTCATGCCGATCATCTCGTTGCAGTCGGTGAGCTTCGTCGCGTCGTCGGCGGCGATGCGCGCCTCCGTGGACACGACCAAGGGCATCAACACCCGGTTCCGCACCTTGCCGATGCCCGTGGCGATCCCCACGCTGGCCCGGCTCGGTACCAACACGGCGTTGCTCGTGATCTCGGTGATCTGCGCCGGCTGCACGAGTCTGGTGATGGGGTGGCGCCCCGAGGGCTCGGCCCTGGAGACCGCGGGATTGTTCGGAGTCGTGCTGACCGTCGGCATCCTCGTCGCAGTGCTGGCCGACGCGATCGGGTTGCTCTCCAACAGTCCCGAGGCAACCAGCCAGGCGCTGTCGCTGCCCATCCTGATCCTCGGTCTGCTCTCCACCGGGTTCGTGCCCGAGGACCAGTTCCCGCAGTGGATTCAGCCGTTCGTCCGCGATCAACCGATCTCGCAGTTCGCGAACTCGATGCGCGCGCTCAGCGACGGGACGGTCACCCTCGAGATCCTGACGCCGACGATCTGGTGGTGTATCGGGTTCGCGGTCCTCGGGATCGTGCTGACCACGATCGGCATACGACGGTCGGTGCGATGACGACCGCCGGACTCGACACCGCACCGACCCGGAAGCACGCCGAAGGATCCGTTCGCGCCTGGTTCACCGATTCCGTGGTACTCACGTCGCGTCAGGTATCGGTCATGGTCCGCGACCGGGCGACGTTCGTACAGTTGATCGTCGTCCCGCTGGCGACGCTCCTCATGTTCAAGGTGGTCCTCGGCGACGCCATCGGTGGTGCCACCGGCCAGGACAGCACCTATTCGACGGTCCCGCTGGTCATCCTGGTCAGCGCGATGTTCGGGTCGGTCGCGGCAGGGATCCGGCTCAACAGGGAGCGCGGCACCGGTCTGCTAGCGCGCCTGTACGTGCTGCCGATCAACCGTGGCGCCGACCTCACCTCGCGGCTGGCGAGCGAGGTCGTCCGGATCGTGCTGGTCACCGCGCTGCTGATCGCGGTCGGCTCCACGATCGGGTTCGAGATCACCGGGGGTTTCTGGTCGGTGGTCGGGATCTTCGGGGTGGCGCTCATGTTCGGCGTCGCCTACGCCATGCTGGTGTTGGCCCTGGCGGTCAGCGCTGAGCCATCGGCGCCACTCGTGCCGCTGCTGTCGCTGGTGTCGAGCGTGCTGATGTTCTTCAACTCGGGATTCTCACCGGTGGACGCGTACCCGGAGTGGCTGCAGCCGATCGTTGAGAACCAGCCGATGACCCCGACCATCGAGGTGATGCGGTCGTTGGCGGCCGGCGGACCGATCGCGCACAACATGATCGAGGTGACGATCTGGACCATCCTGATCATCGGGGTCTGCATCTATCCGGCGTTGCGCGGGTATCGCAAGGCCGCGACCGCCCGCTGAACCTGGCACAGTAGCCCCCATGGACAGCCCTGCATCGGACCGGGAGATCCTCACCTGGGAACTCAACGGAACCGCCTGCCGTACGCTCGCGCAGATGGTCGCCGACGACGGATTCGTGCCCGACATCATTCTGGGCATCGCCCGGGGCGGGCTCATCCCCGCGGGCGCGATGGCATACGCGTTGGATTGCAAGCTGCTGATATCGCTGAATGTCGAGTTCTACACCGGCATCGGCGAGACGCTGACCGAGCCGGTCCTGCTGCCATCGCTGCTCGAGAGCAGCGGGCTGACCGACCAGCGTGTGCTGGTGGTCGATGATGTCGCCGATTCCGGCAAGACGTTGAAACTGGTCAACGATTACTGCGAACAGCAGGGCCGGGTCGCCGAGGTGCGCAACGCGGTGCTGTATCAGAAGCCGCACACGATCACGCGGCCGGACTATTGCTGGCGGACCACCGACAAGTGGATCAATTTTCCCTGGTCCGCCGAGGGACCTGTGGTCGATCGCCGCGTGTGAGTGCGGTTGACCCGGATGCGCGGATCAGCTGATGGCCCGCAGCTGCGGGCGGCCGTGGCCTTCGTCGATGTCGCGGGCGAGCCACTCGATGACCTCACAGACGGTGCCGGCGACGTCCGACGGCTCGTCGAGCGAGCCGATCCGCGGCAGGCAGTGCATGATCGCCGCGGTGACCGTCGACCCGATTCCGAGTCCGTTGTGCTCGGCCACCGTGTCGTAGCGGACGAGTGCGCCCGCGAGATCCCGGTAGGTGGCGGAGTCACCGCTGCAGCGCACCGCCGTCAGTGTCGGCGTGATCTCGGCGCGGTGCGCGATCGCATCGCGCGTCGCGCGCAGTCGTGTGATCTCCCACGGACCATTGGCACCGACCATGTCTGGACCTACCTTCGCTCGAGCAACCCGCGACCAGACCTGATGGTTCTGGGTGTTCCCTCTGTGTAGAAATGATGACAGTTCGGAAGGCAATTGTCATCGGGGCACGGCAGATTCGCGTGAACCAAACTGGCCGGTACGTGTCATTGGGCCTCTGGCTCGGCCGCGTCGGCCTCCATGGCCTCGATGAGGCTCTTCGGTCGCAGGTCCGTCCAGTTCTTCTCGACGTATTCCAGACAGGCCGCCCGGCTGTCCTCACCGAAGACGGTGGTCCAGCCCGCCGGGATGTCGGCGAAGGTCGGCCACAACGAGTGCTGGTTCTCGTCGTTCACCAGGACGTAAAAACGCCCGTTCTCGTCGTCGAACGGATTGGTCATCGGCGCCGTCTTTCCTCTCGTGTCGAAATGCTCCACACGATGCTACGGGGTCGCACCGACCGAGGTCGCCGCAGGTTGCGGCCACCGCGTGCGCCGGCAACGCCCGGCTGATCGTCGGCTTGTCGACCCACTAATCGAGACTGCCGGTGTGCACCGCCACGACTCCATCGAGGCCGAACTCGACCCGGCGGAACCTCGGGTCTTCGTTGACGACGATGGACGCCAGCAGCGCCCGGCCCGGCGGGAGCACCCGCGCGGTCAGCTGACCGCCGTCGACGGCGTCGAGTTCATCGACGAGCGCATCGCGCAGTCGTCGACCCACCACTGAGTCGGTGGCCGGGCCGGCCGCCCCGTCGTCGAGCAGGAGCACCGACACCCCGCGGCGTCGGGCCCGCCAGACGGCCTCGCGCACCGCCTCGGACTCCCACGCCTGCGCCCGGATTCCGTCACGCAGCTGCGCCTCGGTCAGGCGTGCGTTGGCGACCTCCGCGGACGTGAACTCGTGGCGCTCGACGATCTGCTGCAGGATCGGGCGCGCACGGCGGTCGAGGCGGCGGAGTTGACGATTACGTTCGGCGGCTCCTGCGGCGGTCGCGGCCTCGGTGGAGGCCTGCGCGATCGCGCGCTCGCGCAGCATCCGGATGCGGTCCTCCAACGGCAGAGCCACCAGCACGAACAGCGTCGCCATGATCATCACCGGGTAGCAGAAGAACGTCGTCTGCGCGCCGGTGCCGAGCCCGAACCCGATCGATTCACCCCACGCCATCGCCACCGCGGAGCAGCACACGACACCCGACCAGGCGATCAGCGTGCGGCGGTGCAGCGCGAGCATCGCCATCGCGATGGTCATCGCCGAGACCGGCGACGAGGACTGCACCGTCTGGTAGGTGGCCACCGGAAGGCTCCACAACGAAACGGCGATCCCACCCACCGACGCAGCGGTGGCCACGACCGCCGCACCCGTCGACGCACGCGAACCACCCGTACGCACCACCAGGCCGATGGCCAGAGTGAACAGCACGAACCCGCACAGCAGGCCCGCCCACCTCCAGGGTGAGCGGATCTGCCATCCGGCACCGACGGACACCGCGACGTACACGACGGCGAACGCCACCAGCGCCCAGCGCAGGGTCGCCGAGCCCAGACCGAACAGATCGGGGACATCGTCGGGTGCGACGCGCGTCGCGGCCGACTCGGTCATGGTCGCCGCCAACCGACGGTGACCCGGGTTCCGCGACCGGGTTGACTGTGGACCTCCGCGGACCCGCCCGCGAGCACATCCATCCGCCCGTGGATCCCGACCGCGATCCCGTAGCGCTCGTCCCCGACCGAGTCCGGGTCGAAGCCCGCCCCGTCGTCGGCGATCGTGACGCGGACCGTGTCGTCGGTGAACTCGCCGGTGACCACACAGCCCGCGCCGGCGCCCGCGTGCCGGCTCCAGTTGCGCAGCGCCTCGGCCGTCGACCCGATGATCGCGGCGACCGCCTCGGCCGGGTAGAAGATCTCGCGGTCGGGCACCCACAGGTCGACGCGCACCCGGCCGCCCACCGCAGCTGCGGCGGCCCGGATCCGCTCGGCGACCACGGCGACCGCTACCGCCGAGGCGTCCGGATCCTCGCCACGGTCGAGCTCGTCGAGCGCCGAGGCGGCCGCGCGGACGAGGCGTGGATCGGGACGCCCTTCCTCCACCGCGAGCAATGTCGCGATCACGTTGTCGTGGATCATCCCCGCGAATCGTGCCCGTTCGGATTCCTGCGCCATGTCCGCTGCACTCGACGCGGCCGCGCGCAGCGTCGCGGCGCGCCGATCGTCGAGGGACCGTACGGTGCGGGTCGTCGCGTACGCCACCGCGATGAACACCCCGCTGAGCGCCATCGTCAGCGGGGCGCTGAGCAGGGGCACCGAATGCACCTCACCGTAGAGGCCGACCTGGTTGGCCGCGTGCGCGAGCAGCGTCGCCACCACCAGGTTCACCACCGCCCACCGGGTCCGCGACACCAACACCAGCGCGATACTCGCCAGCGACGGGAACTGCACCAGCCACACCGTGTACCGCGCCGTGTCGTCGGGGACGCCGCGCCAGGCCACGAACCACAGCAACGTCGCGATGAGGTACCCCAGCGCCCCCGCATACACGAGCGGAACGAGCCGACCGGGTTCGGACCGGAACGTCACGGCCACAAGAGCCGCGGCCGGACCCACCACGAGCACGACACTCGTCGGCGTCCACCACGGCTCGGTGAGCCCCGACGTGCTGGTCGCGACGGGCAGCATCACCAGTGCGAACGCGAGAGTGCCCAGGCCGACGAAGCGGCTGCCGATCCGCTCCAGCCTGGCCAGATCGGAGTCATCGGTCCGGTTCACGCGGCCTCCTCACCGACCCGGATGATCTGCCAGCCCCACGCCGCGAGCCGGACGTGCCGGCTCGTCGCCGAATCGGTGGCGGCAGGGTCGGCGGAGGCAGGGTCGGCGGAGGCAGGGTCGGTGAGTTTCACGTTCGTCGACACGGGCCGGTCGGCGAGATTGACCACCACGACCCATCGGGGCGCGGTTCCCCGTGACCAGGCGATGACCGTGTCGGTGGCGGGGCTGGTCGGGCAGATCCCCCACGCACCCGAGGAAAACGCGTCATCGGCCAGCAGGTCGAGCAGCCGGCGGTAGAACGCCTCCCGGTCGGGGTCGGCGGCCTCGTCGGGAAACCTGCCCAGGTGCACCGGAACCCGGAGACGGCGGCCCTCGAGTTGCCCCTGGTGGACCAGCCGCGCGCCGGGCAGGGTCAGTGTGATGACCGCGGCCTGCCGGTCGCGGCCCGCGAACGCGACCGGTGCGCGTGGTTCGTCGTGATTCTCGGTGAACCGCAACCGCGATGTGTCCGACGCCGGGATCGCGGACAGCACCGACTTGATGTCGTCCGGGTCGTCGCGCAAGGTGTCGTAGAAGTACTTGTCGTAGCAGTGGTCGAATCCCTGCGCAGCCAGTGTGGGCCCGGTTCCCCAGTAGGCCTCGGCGAGGAAACAGAATTGCGGATGGTCGGCGCGGACCGCGTCGATGAGGTCCGGCCAGAAGTCGTCGTCGGGCACAGGTCCGGCCCGGTCCCCCCACGTCTGGGCAAAGATGTCGTTCATCACCAACATCGCCATGTCGCAGCGCACACCGTCGCAGCGAGTCGCGATCCGCCGCAGCGTGCCGGTCAACGCGTCCCGCAGTCCCGGGTGGAAGGCATTGAGCTGGACGACATCGCGCCACGCCGGGAAGTACGGGTCGCGCCCGCAGGCGATCACCCGGCCGCCGACCTCGACGAAGGATTCGGGCTGCTCGCGCAGATCAGCGGGTTCGCCGGTGACGAACCACGCCGGATGTTCGGCGACCCACCGATGATCGGGGGCGACGTGGTTGGGCACGAAGTCGAGGATCAGTGCGATGCCGCGGGCTGCCAGCGCGGCGCGCGCCGCCGCCAGTCCGGACTCCCCACCGAGATGATCGTCGACGATGTAGTCGCCGACCGCATACGCCGACCCGACCACGTCGTCGTCGTCGAGGTCCGTGAGCACCGAGGCGAACGAGTCCATCAGCGCCGGATCGGCGCGCGAGATCGCGATCGCGGCGGGGCTGCGCCGCCACACGCCCATGAGCCAGACGGCGTGGAATCCCGCCTTCGCGATGCTGTCCCATTCGTCGTCGGGCACGTTTGCCAAGGTGATCCGCGGGCCGTATCCACGAGTCAGCATCTCCAGCCATGGCCACGTGTTGATCTCGTAGATGAGTGGCGACGACGTCAGCCGCGGCGGCGTCCGGCTCAGTGTCGCCATAGATGGACACCACGCGAACGCATCCGCACTCCGGAATTGTCGATGGGGTGTCTCGCGGCGTGATCGGCCGGGTAGCGACGCGCGACCGGTCCCGCGGTGACACCGTGCAGGATCACGCTGGCCAGCACGGTCACGCCGATCGCCGCCAAGGCGACCTGGGCGGTCGGATCGGACCCGAGTTGCTCGATCCCGAGCATCGCGAACACCACCGTCGCCAGGCCGCGAGGTCCGAACCACCCGAGGATCAACACATCCCGGCCCGGAAGCCCGCTGCCGATCAGCGAAAGCGCAACCGGAACCATCCGGAAGACCGTCAGACTCAACAGGGCGTAGCCACACATGACCAGCAGATCACCGGTCTCGACGACGCGAAGCGCGAGCGGTATCAGGATCGCGCCGAAGATGAACCACACGACCAGCGCGAGGAGTTCCCCGACGAGTTCCGGCAACACCTCCAGAACGGTCGGCGCGCCGTCGTCGTCGGCGGTCTCGACGCGCTCGCGGTCGATGACGTGACCGAAGGTCATCCCTGCGACGAAGGCCGCGATGAAGCCGTTGCCCTCGATGGCGATGGCCAGCGCGAACACACCGCCCGCCGTGGCCAGGGTGGCGATCTCACGGGACTTCCCCGAGGACAGGCTCCGTATCGCAGATGCATTGATCGCCCAGGCGGCGAGGCCGCCGGCCACGGCGCCGATGGCCACGCCGAGGCCGAGTTCAACGGCGGCCTCGCGCACCGTGATGGCTTCGGGGTGGCCTACACCGAGTGCGGTCGCAGCGACCGCGATGGCCAGGGTGACGACGGGAGTGGCGATTCCGTCGTTGAGCCCGCTCTCGACGTTCAGCGACAACCGAAGCCGTCGAGGAATGCGTTTGTCGTTGATCACCTGCACGCTCAACGCTGCGTCGGTCGGTGCGAGTGCGGCGCCGACGAACAGCGCGAGTTCCCATCCGAAGTCGCCGAAGATGACCTCGGCTCCGACAGTCCCCAAGAGGATGGTGAGCGGCAGCCCGACCACCAGCAGCCTTGACGGGAGCAGCACCGCGCGACGAAGCCGGCCGACGTCCACACGCGACGCGTCGGTGAACAACACCAGGCCGAGGGTCAGTTCCGCGAGCAGATGCACGGCAGAGGCGTCCACGTCGACGGTCAGCACACCCCAGTCGGGATTGGCGAGCAGATACCCGCACACGACGAACAGCAGCGGGCCGGTCACGTCGTGGCGCGCGAGCACACCGGACAGGACCGCCCACACGAGAACGAGCAGAGACACGACGGCAATCGCTGCGGCGCTCATCGCGGATCCGCCGAGTGTCCCCGGGACATGCTCGGATTATGCAGCAGTCGACGGTGTGGCGCGGGTGCGAACGCGCCACCTGCCGAGAAAACGCGAAGCGGCCCGCTCCCCTTTCGGGAAGCGGGCCGCTTCGCAGAATCTGGTGGAGAACGCCTTACTTGGCCTTCTCCAGCACCTCGACGAGGCGCCAGTGCTTGGTCGCCGACAACGGGCGGGTCTCCATGATCCGCACGCGGTCACCGACGCCGGCATCGCCGTTCTCGTCGTGGGCCTTGACCTTGCTCGTGGTCCGGATGATCTTGCCGTAGAGCGGGTGGCTCTTGCGGTCTTCCAGCTCGACCACGATGGTCTTCTGCATCTTGTCGCTGACGACGTAGCCGATCCGCTCCTTGCGGCTGTTGCGCACCTCAGCTTGGGTTTCGGTCACCTTTTGGTCCTCACTCATGCGTCATCACCCTCCGGCCCGGCCGCGAGGCCCAGCTCACGCTCACGCATGACGGTGTAGATCCGCGCGATCTCGCGACGCACGGTCCGCAGCCGACGATTGTTGTCGAGCTGGCCGGTGGCCATCTGGAACCGAAGGTTGAACAGCTCTTCCTTCGATTCCTTCAGGCGATCGACCAGATCGGCGTCGTTGAGTTCGCGCAGCTCTGCTGCAGCAACTCCCAGTCCCATCAGAACTGCTCCTCTCTGGTCACGATCCTGGTCTTGATCGGGAGCTTGTGCTGCGCGCGACGCAGGGCCTCGCGAGCAATCTCCTCATTGGGGTAGGTCATCTCGAACAGCACGCGACCCGGCTTGACCGGCGCGACCCACCACTCGGGCGAACCCTTACCGGAACCCATGCGGGTTTCGGCCGGCTTCTTGGTCAGCGGACGGTCCGGGAAGATGTTGATCCAGACCTTGCCGCCACGCTTGATGTGCCGGTTGATCGCGATACGAGCGGACTCGATCTGACGGTTGGTGATGTAGGCACCTTCCAGAGCCTGGATACCGTAGTCACCGAACGTCACCTTGGTGCCGCCCTTGGCCTGTCCCTTGAGGCTCGGGTGGTGCTGCTTGCGGTGCTTGACCCGACGGGGGATCAACATGGCCTAGCCCTCCTGCTTCTCTGCACCCGCACCAGCAGCGGCCTCGACCGGAGCGTCGGCCGCGCGAGCGGCATCGGTGCTCGTCGCAGTGGTACCGGAGGCACCGCTGCGTCGGGGCCGGCTGGGACGGCGCGGACGACGATCCTCGGCGGCCGGCGCGGCTGCGGACAGCTCACGACGTCCACCGACGATGTCACCCTTGTAGACCCACACCTTCACGCCGATGCGGCCGAAGGTGGTCTTGGCTTCGTAGAGTCCGTAGTCGATGTCGGCGCGCAGCGTGTGCAGCGGCACGCGACCCTCGCGGTAGAACTCGCTGCGGCTCATCTCGGCGCCGCCCAGGCGACCCGAGCACTGGACCCGGATGCCCTTCACGTTCGGCTGACGCATCGCCGACTGGATCGCCTTGCGCATCGCGCGACGGAACGCCACACGGTTGCTCAGCTGCTCGGCGACACCCTGGGCCACGAGCTGCGCATCGGACTCGGGGTTCTTGACCTCGAGGATGTTCAGCTGGACCTGCTTGCCGGTGAGCTTCTCCAGGTCGCCACGGATCCGGTCGGCCTCGGCGCCGCGGCGGCCGATGACGATGCCCGGGCGGGCGGTGTGGATGTCGACGCGAACCCGGTCACGGGTGCGCTCGATCTCCACCTTGGAGATGCCGGCCCGCTCGAGCCCCTGCGACAGGAGCTTGCGGATCGCGACGTCTTCCTTCACGTACTCCGCGTACTGCTTGTCGGCGTACCACCGCGAGTTCCACCCGGTGGTGATGCCCAGACGGAAGCCGTGCGGGTTGATTTTCTGGCCCACTACTAGGCTCCCTTCTTCTGCTGACGCGAGCGACCGCGACCCGAGGTCGCCTTCTCCGGAAGGCTCTCGACGACGACGGTGATGTGGCTGGTGCGCTTGCGGATGCGGAACGCACGACCCTGCGCACGCGGCTGGAACCGCTTGAGCGTGGGGCCTTCGTCGGCGAAGGCGGTGGCGACGACCAGGGTCCGGCGATCCAGACCGAGGTTGTTCTCCGCGTTCGCGACCGCGCTGGCGAGCACCTTGTACACCGGCTCGGAAGCCGACTGCGGCGCGAACCGCAGGATGTCGAGGGCCTCGTCGACGTTCTTGCCGCGGATCAGGTCGATCACACGACGCGCCTTCATCGGCGTGACGCGAACGAACTTCGCGGTCGCCTTGGCTGTGGGATTATCGGTCTGCGTAGTCATTACCGGCGCTTCGCTTTCCGGTCATCCTTGATGTGACCCTTGAAGGTGCGGGTGGGGGCGAACTCGCCCAGCTTGTGCCCGACCATGTTGTCCGAGACGAACACCGGCACGTGCTTGCGTCCGTCATGGACGGCAAAGGTGTGACCGATGAAATCGGGGATGATGGTCGAACGGCGCGACCAGGTCTTGATGACCTGCTTTGTGCCCTTCTCGTTCTGCACGTCCACCTTCTTCAGGAGATGGTCGTCGACGAACGGGCCCTTCTTGAGGCTACGTGGCATTCTCTTACCTCCTCCTGTTCTTATCGCTTGTTCTTACCGGTGCGACGGCGACGAACGATCAGTTTGTCGCTTGCCTTGTTCTTGCGGGTGCGGCCTTCCGGCTGACCCCACGGGCTGACCGGGTGGCGACCACCCGAGGTCTTGCCCTCGCCACCACCGTGCGGGTGGTCGACCGGGTTCATCACGACACCGCGGACGGTCGGGCGCTTGCCCTTCCAGCGCATACGGCCGGCCTTGCCCCAGTTGATGTTCGACTGCTCGGCGTTGCCGACCTCGCCGACGGTGGCGCGGCAGCGCACATCGACGCGACGGATCTCACCCGAGGGCATACGCAGGGTCGCGTAGGCGCCCTCCTTGCCCAGCAGCTGGATCGAGGCACCCGCGCTGCGGGCCATCTTGGCACCGCCACCCGGACGCAGCTCGACGGCGTGCACCTGGGTACCGGTCGGGATGTTGCGCAGCGGCAGGTTGTTGCCCGGCTTGATGTCGGCGGTCGCGCCGCTCTCCACCACATCGCCCTGGTTCAGTCCCTTGGGCGCGATGATGTAGCGCTTCTCACCGTCGACGTAGTGCAGCAACGCGATCCGCGCGGTGCGGTTCGGGTCGTACTCGATGTGTGCGACCTTGGCGTTGACGCCGTCCTTGTCGTTGCGACGGAAGTCGATCAGCCGGTAGGCACGCTTGTGGCCGCCGCCCTTGTGCCGGGTGGTGATGCGGCCGTGTGCGTTACGGCCGCCACGCCCGTGCAGCGGACGGACCAGCGACTTCTCCGGGTGGTCGCGGGTGACCTCGGCGAAATCCGAGCCACTGGAACCGCGACGGCCGGGGGTCGTCGGCTTGTACTTACGAATAGCCATGAGTTGAAAGTCCCTCTACTCTCGAAGCTCCGGTCAGCCGACCGGGCCCCCGAAGATCTCGATGGGCTTGCTGTCAGCGGACAGCGTCACGATCGCGCGCTTGGTGTCCTTGCGCTTGCCGTAGCCGAAGCGGGTGCGCTTGCGCTTACCCTGCCGATTGGCGGTGTTGACGCTGGTCACCGTGACGTCGAAGATCTTCTCGACCGCGATCTTGATCTGGGTCTTGTTCGAGTCCGGCGCCACCAGGAAGGTGTACACGTTGTCCTCGATCAGTCCGTAGGACTTCTCCGAGATCACCGGCGCCAGGATGATGTCACGCGGGTCAGCCTGCGTAGCCATTCTCACGCCTCCTCTTTCGTATTCGCTGCGATGAACGCGTTGAGCGTCTCGACGCTGAACACCACATCGTCCGAGTCGAGCACGTCGTAGGTGTTGAGCTGATCCGGAGCGATCGGCAGCACGTTGCCCAGGTTGGCGACGCTCTTCCACGCGGTCTCGTCCTCGCGGCCAAGCACCACCAGGAACTTGCGGCGGTCGCTGAGGCTCTCGAGGAACACCCGTGCCGACTTGGTCGACGGGGTCTGCCCGGCCACCAGTTCGGTGATCACGTGGATGCGCTCGTTGCGCGCGCGGTCCGAGAGGGCACCACGCAGGGCGGCGGCCTTCATCTTCTTCGGGGTGCGCTGGCTGTAGTCACGCGGCTGCGGACCGTGCACGGTGCCACCACCGGCGAACTGCGGAGCGCGGGTCGAACCCTGGCGGGCCCGGCCGGTGCCCTTCTGGCGGTACGGCTTCGCGCCGCCACCGCTCACGGCACCGCGGGTCTTGGTCGCGTGGGTGCCCTGGCGGCCGGCGGCCTGCTGGGCCACGACCACCTGGTGCATCAGCGCGATGTTGGCCGGCGCGTCGAACAGCTCGGCGGGCAGGTCAACGGTGCCGTCGGTGCTGCCATCGGCGGCCTTGACGTCCAGCGTCAGCTTTGTCGTGCTCTCAGTGTTCACTGCTTCGGTGCTCATGCCTGTGCACCACCCTTCACTGCGTCGCGGATCACCACGATGCCGCCCTTGCGGCCGGGGATCGCGCCCTTGATCAACAGCAGACCGGCTTCGGCATCCACCTTGTGCACGGTCAGGTTCTGTGTGGTCACGGTGTCGTTACCCATACGACCGGCCATCCGCATGCCCTTGAACACGCGGCCCGGGGTGGCGCAGCCACCGATCGAGCCGGGTGCGCGGTGCACGCGGTGCGCGCCGTGGCTGGCGCCCAGACCGGCGAAGCCGTGGCGCTTCATGACGCCGGCGAAGCCCTTGCCCTTGGAGGTGCCGGTCACGTCGACCTTCGCACCGTCGGCAAAGATCTCCGCGGTCAGCTCCTGGCCGACCTCGAACTCGGAGACGTCCGCGACGCGGATCTCGGTGAGGTGGCGGCGCGGGGTGACCCCGGCCTTGGCGTACTGCCCGGCGACCGGCTTGGTGACCTTGCGCGGGTCGATCGCGCCGTAGGCCAGCTGCACGGCGGTGTAGCCGTCGCGCTCGGCGGTCCGGAGCTGGGTGATGACGTTCGGTCCGGCCTGGATGACCGTCACCGGGACGACACGGTTGTTTTCGTCGAAGACCTGGGTCATGCCGAGCTTGGTGCCCAGAATTCCCCTTGTGGCACTTTGATTACTGCTCGCGCTCTGATTGCTCATGATTTCTCTCGCCCCCCGCCTACTGGATGTTGACGTCGACGCTCGCCGGCAGGTCGATGCGCATCAGCGCGTCGACCGTCTTCGGCGTCGGGTCGAGGATGTCGATGAGTCGTTTGTGGGTGCGCATCTCGAAGTGTTCGCGGCTGTCCTTGTACTTATGCGGCGAACGGATGACGCAATAGACGTTCTTCTCGGTGGGCAACGGCACCGGGCCGACCACCCGTGCCCCGGTACGGGTCACGGTTTCCACGATCTTGCGCGCCGAAGCGTCGATCGCCTCGTGGTCATAGGCCTTGAGCCTGATGCGGATCTTCTGTCCCGCCACGCTGTGTCCTCTTCCGTCAGTTGTTCTCGACAGACAAACACCGCGTGGCCAATGCAGGCCCCGAAGGGCACGCCGGCGCAAATCGCCGCTGGACACATGACCACCCGCGTGAGATTCGGGGATCGACGCTGTTCATCTATCGTTGTACGTTGGCTCGTCACGAGGACGAACCGGTTGTGCTCCGGCACCCGCGGTCGGGCGTGTCGTGGCCATGAACCTGATCCGGCGCATGCGTTACACGCCCTGGCCCGGAATCCGGGGCCTGGGAGTCATTCACCCCACCGGGGCCGCACAGAAGCGCGTCCGCCGGTCAGGGCAACCCGACAAGTATGCACTACTTCGTGGTAGGGATTCAAATCCGGCCCGAGCAGCGCTCGAGCGGCTCGTCGTCGGGCGTTTCACCCAGCGCCTGTCGACCGCGCACTCTAATCTCTCACCTGGGACCCGAGACCCGGCTCGCCAGCCCCGAGCCGACTGGAAGGCCTGGGTATGAGCACGGTCATTCCGCCGCACGCCGACCCGCCGCGGGACAGCACGGTGCTCGACGATCCCGACGCTCCGACCCCGACACCGCGTGCGGCGGCCGTCCTGTCGCCGGTTCCCCGACGACACCTGACCGACGTCACCCTGAAGGTGACGATGGCGCTCACCGGCACGGTTTTCGCCCTGTTCGTGCTGGTCCACATGATCGGCAATCTCAAGGTCTACACCGGCGCCGAGCACTTCGACGCCTATGCGCACTGGCTGCGGACCCTCGCCGAGCCGCTCCTGCCGTACGAGGGTGCGTTGTGGATCTTCCGCCTGGTTCTACTGGCCTGCCTCGTCGCCCACGTCGGCGCATCGGCGCTCCTGATCGCCCGCGCATACCGGGCCAAGGGGCGCTTCCGACGACGCGGTCTCCGGTGGCGACGCTGGCCGGCGATGCTGATGCCCTACACCGGGCTGGTCCTGCTGGCGTTCATCGTGTTCCACATCCTCGACCTCACCGTCGGCGCCGAGCCGGTTGCCAGCGATCAGTTCATCGGCACCACCCCGGACACCTCGCACGCTTACCACAACCTCGTCGAGAGTTTCGAGCGTTGGCCGGTGGCGGTGTTCTACGTGGTCACGATGGTCCTGCTCGGACTGCATCTCGTGCACGGTCTGTGGAGCGTCGTGAACGACCTCGGCATCACCGGGCAACGGGTCCGGCAGGCCGGTGCGGCCCTCGCCGTGGGGCTCGCGGCCGTGGTGATGATCGGCAATATCACCATCCCCGCGGCCGTGCTGACGGGATTGGTGAGCTGACATGACGCACTCCACGCCACCGGCGTCACCCGACCTCGACTCCCTTCGCGGCATCGGCGCCGACCTCGATTCCGGCGTGCCCGACGGCGACCCGGCAACCGCATGGCGGCGTCGACGCGACGGGTATCGTCTGGTCGGTCCGCTCAACCGACACAAGTTCAGCGTCATCGTCGTGGGCACCGGCCTCGCGGGCGCGGGCTGCGCCGCAGCCCTCGGCGAACTCGGCTACGACGTCCACTCCTTCACATTCCACGACGCCCCTCGCCGCGCTCACAGCGTTGCGGCGCAGGGCGGCATCAACGCCGCCCGCGCGCGGAAGGTCGACAACGACTCGATCAGGCGGTTCGTGGTGGACACGGTGAAGGGCGGCGACTTCCGGGCCCGCGAGGCGGACGCGTTCCGGCTGGCCGAGGAGTCGATCCGCGTGATCGATCACCTCAACGCCATCGGCGCCCCGTTCGCACGCGAATACGGCGGCGCGTTGGCCACGCGCAGCTTCGGGGGCGTCCAGGTCTCGCGCACCTACTACACGCGGGGGCAAACCGGTCAGCAGCTTCAGGTGGCCGCCTCGCAGGCACTCCTGCGGCAGGTCGCTGCGGGCACCGTCACGCTGCACACCCGTCACGAGATGCTCGACCTGATCGTCGCCGACGGTCGTGCCCAGGGCGTCGTCGTCCGCGATCTGGTGACCGGACAGATCTCCGCGCAGACCGCCCACGCGGTCGTCCTGGCGACCGGGGGCTATGGCACCGTGTTCTTCCAGTCGACGCTGGCCCGCAACTGCAATGCCACCGCATCGTGGCGAGCGCACCGTCGGGGTGCGTTGCTGGCGTCGCCGTCGTTCATCCAGTTCCACCCGACGGCGCTACCGGTAAGCGCGGAGTGGCAGTCGAAGACCACCCTGATGAGCGAGTCGCTGCGCAACGACGGGCGGATCTGGGTACCGGTGCAACCCGGTGACGACCGCGCCCCGAACGAGATCCCCGAACCGGAGCGCGACTACTACCTGGAGCGCCGCTACCCCGCCTACGGGAACCTCACCCCGCGCGACGTCGCGTCTCGCGCCGCCCGCGAGCGGATCGAGGCCGGTCACGGCGTGGGGCCGCTGCGCAACAGCGTCTACCTCGACTTCGCCGATGCCCTCGGCCGTCTCGGCAAGCCCACCATCGCCGAGCGCTACGGCAACCTCTTCTCGATGTATCACGACGCGACGGGCGAGGACCCGTACGAGGTCCCCATGCGGATCGCGCCGGCGGCCCACTTCACCATGGGCGGTCTCTGGTCGAATTATGACCAGATGACCTCGATACCCGGCCTGTTCGTCGGCGGGGAAGTCGGCTGGGGCTATCACGGGGCGAACCGGCTCGGCGCCAACTCGCTGCTGTCGGCATGTGTCGACGGCTGGTTCACCCTGCCGTACTCGATCCCCGACTATCTGTCGACGCGCCTCGGTGAGGCCCCGCTCGCACAGGACCATCCGGCCGTCGCGGAGACGGCCGCGGCCGTACGTGAGCGCATCACGCACCTGACGTCGATCGGCGGGACGCAGGGTCCCGAACGCTTCCATCGCCGGCTCGGCGAGATCCTGTACCGGGGAAGCGGGGTGTCGCGCAGCGTCGAGTCGCTGACCGCAGCGATCGGCGAGATCCGCGAGTTGTCGCAGGAATTCTGGTCCGACCTGCGGGTGACCGGCTCCGCGGCGTCGTTCAACCAGGAACTCGAGCGGGCCGGCCGGGTGGCCGACTTCCTCGAACTCGCCGAGCTGCTGTGCGTCGACGCCCTCGACCGCGACGAGTCGTGCGGGGCACACTTCCGGGTCGACCATCAGACACCCGACGGGGAGGCCCTGCGCGACGACGACCGCTGGTGCTTCGTCTCGGCCTGGGAGACCACCGCCGACGGATACCGAATCCGGCATCGGGAGCCGTTGTCGTTCAGTGCGGTTCCGCTGCAGACACGCAACTACCGGTGAGGGGTCGGCAGACATGAGGATCACCATCGAGGCCTGGCGACAGTCCGACCACGACGCCGCGGGGAGATTCGAGACCTACACCGTCGACGACGCGACACCGGAGATGTCGCTGCTCGAAGTGCTCGACCGCCTCAACGACCACCTTGTCGAACAGGATGAGGAACCCGTTGCCTTCGACTCGGACTGTCGGGAGGGCGTCTGCGGCGCCTGCGGGATCATGGTGAACGGCCGACCCCACGGACCGGTCCCGAACACGCCGTCGTGCCGACAGCACCTCCGGCACTTCCCCGACGCCGCCCTCCTTCGACTCGAACCACTGCGCGCCAACGCCTTTCCCGTCGTGCGTGACCTGGTCGTGGACCGCTCGGCGCTCGATCGGGTCATCGAGGCCGGCGGCCACGTCGGCATGGACGCCGGTCAGGCGACCGACGCCGACGGCACACTGGTGCCCCAC
Source organism: Gordonia rhizosphera NBRC 16068 (assembly GCF_000298195.1). Classification (GTDB taxonomy): domain Bacteria; phylum Actinomycetota; class Actinomycetes; order Mycobacteriales; family Mycobacteriaceae; genus Gordonia; species Gordonia rhizosphera. Next base: position 38,115 of record NZ_BAHC01000078.1, read on the forward strand.
GACAGCAGCGAGACGGCCCTGGACTTCGCGGCATGTATCGGCTGCGGCGCGTGCGTCGCCGCCTGCCCCAACGGCGCCGCCCATCTGTTCGCCGGCGCGAAGCTCGTGCACCTGGCGGAACTGACCTACGGCCGACAGGAACGCGGCCGGCGAGCGCGCGCGATCACCGGCCAGATGGAACACGACTTCGGCCCGTGCTCCACCTACGGCGAGTGCACCGAGGTCTGTCCGGCCGGCATACCCCTCGACGCCGTCGCCGCGGTGAATCGCGAAGCCCTGCGCGCCCGCTTCCGCCGCAAACCCGACTGACCTCCGTCGCCCGGGCCCCACGCCGGCCCCCGCCTCGCCCCGCCTCGTGCGGCTCGCTCCACCCCAGCTCCCCACCCCGTCGATCGTGCCCACCCCATCGTCGACCGTGCGCGCCGCAGCGTCGATCCCAAGACCCCGCCCGGTCGATCGTGCCCCAGAATCCCGTCGAGCGTGTGCTGGCATGCACATTCGACGAATCGGTGTGCACGCTCAACTCGACGGTGCGCACGCTCGACGCACCGGTACGCACGATGGACGCACCCGTGCGCAGGATGGACGATGGGGTGCGCACGATCGACGGGACGGATTTGCCCGCGGCCGATCCTTACCGGGCAGTAAGGTGAACGAGGTGAACGAGGTGAGCGACCTCGGACAGTCCAGCCGCACCTATTCACTGTGGCGCCGCCTGCCCGACAACCTCTTCGGGCAGGTCGTGTTCTCGGCGGGCATGGTGGCGCGGGTCCCCTACTTCGGCACCGTGTTGCCGATCGTCCGGGAGATGCGCCCCGGATACTGCCGCGTCACCGCGCCGAAGTGGTTCGGCGTCCACAATCACCTCGGCACGTTCCACGCAATCGCGGCGTGCAACCTTGCGGAGGCCGCGATGGGGATGGCGATGGAGGCATCCACACCGACGACACACCGGTGGATTCCCAAGGCGATGCACACCCGATACCTGGCCCCGGCGACGACCCGACTGACCGCTGTCGCCGAACTGTCCGGGCCCCTCGACGTCGACGCGATCACCGACGGCACCGACGTCGTCGTCGCCGTCGAAATCCTCGACTCCCACGGGACCGCGGTCGTGCGCTGCGACATAACCACCTGGGTCACCCGGCGACACTGATACCGCCGGCGCACGCCGTCCACTACGCTCGCGGGTCGGCTTTTCCGACAGGACACGCGCGACGCTGCATCGATCACCGACTGGTCATCGAGTACGCCGCAGACGACGTGGATGGGGCACCGCGGGGGCGATGCCCCATAGCTATCGTCGCCGTGCCGGGTTCATGACAGACACCCGCAGAGACACTCGAGAATGTCGAGACACGACGACCCGTTGTCGCCACCACCGGGCGGCTGCGGACGCGGCGGACGCGGCGGCACGATCGGGCGCGAGTTGTCCGGTAGCTGATTCGGTGGCGTGACCTCGGGACGTGAGTTGTCCGGCAGTTGATTCGGTGGTGTGACCTCAGGACGCGTGTTGTCCGGTTGCTGCGGATGCCCTCCGGGCACTTCGATCAACGGCGGCAATGACGGGTCGACGGGGTTCGGGATGAGCACCGGCGGGAGGTCGAAACATCGGGTCGGCGGTGGGCCGTGCTGATGCTGGATGCAGAAGTGACCGTTTCCGGTGACACCGACGATGCACCAGTCGCCGACGCACCCGAAGTTTGTCGCGCGTGTCAGGAAGCGCCGTGTCGCCCCACACCGGCGGCGCGGCGACCGCCAGTGCGGCTGCGAGTCCGGCCAGGATGAGAAGCGCTCTGCGCATCATGTGTCCTCTCGAGCGGGTCCGCTTCATCGTAAGGGCGGGGTTGCGCGAGGTCGCCATTTTCCAGAGATGGCCACGACTCGCCGGGCCGCCTTTCCGACAGGACACGTCCGACGCGCGACACTACGCTGAGGAAATGACGCCCGGGCTCGAGTGCGCCGAAGCCGGCACGGTGGATACCCTCATCCGCCCCGCCGGAACCCGACAGGTGCCCGCCCGACCCGTCCGGCACTCATCCGGCACAGCATCGATCACCGGGTGCCGGGGCATCCGCGTGACTCGACCGACGCCGACGTGATCGACGACCCGTCGCGCGGCGGTGAAGAGGTGGACATGTCGTCCCAGGGAATCGGAGGTTAGGTCATGTGCGGAATCTGCGGGGAAATCCGTTTCGACGGAGGGACTCCGGATGTCAGCGTGGTCAACGAGATGACGTGCGCGATGACCCGCCGCGGTCCCGACGGTTCGGGTATCTTCGCCAAGGGTGCGGTCGCGCTGGGGCATCGCCGCCTGAAGATCATCGATCTGTCCGAGCGGGGCAGCCAGCCGATGGTGGACCCCGAACTCGGCCTCGCGCTGGTGTTCAACGGGTGTATCTACAACCACGAGGAACTGCGGGCCGAACTCGAGGACCGCGGTTACCGGTTCTTCTCCCACGCCGACAGCGAGGTGATCCTCAAGGCATTCCACGCGTGGGGTTCCGAATGCGTCGACCATCTCATCGGCATGTTCGCCTTCGCCGTCGTCGACACCGACACGGGCACGGTCACCATGGCCCGCGATCGCCTCGGCATCAAACCGCTCTATCTCGCCGAGACCCCCGGTCGTCTGCGTTTCGCATCGTCGCTGCAGGCGCTGCTGCGCGGCGGCGACGTCGATACCTCGCTGGACCGTGTCGCGCTGCATCACTACTTCAGCTTCCATTCGGTGGTGCCCGCGCCGCACACCATCTACAACGGCATTCGCAAGCTCCCGCCGGCGACGGTCCGGATCATCACCCCGGACGGCAAGAGCACCGAAAGGCGCTACTGGGCGCCGACATTCGCACCCCATCCGGATCGGCTGGACTGGGACGAGAAGCGCTGGCAGCACGAGATCATCGACTCGTTGCGTACCTCGGTCCGCCGCCGTATGGTCTCCGACGTCCCGGTCGGGGTGCTGCTGTCCGGCGGCGTCGACTCCTCGCTCGTCGTCGCCCTCCTCGCCGAACAGGGGCAGACCGACCTCGCGACCTTCAGCATCGGATTCGATTCCGCCGGTGGTCAATCCGGCGACGAATACGCCTACTCCGATCTCATCGCGGACACGTTCGGCACCGATCACCACAAGATCCACATCGGCACCGACCGGTTGCTGCCCGCGGTCCCCGACACCATCGCGGCCATGGGCGAGCCGATGGTCTCCCACGACTGTGTCGCCTTCTATCTGCTCTCGCAGGAGGTCAGCAAGTCGATCAAGGTGGTGCAGTCCGGCCAGGGGGCCGACGAGATCCTCGGCGGCTACCACTGGTATCCGCCGCTGCAGCACACGCCGCGCGAGGACACCACCAAGGCCTACGCGAGCGTGTTCTTCGACCGTAGTCACGACGAGATCGGTGCGCTGCTCGCGCCGCCCTATCAACTCGACGACGACTACGACCCGAGCTGGGAGTTCGCCCTGGCCCATCAGTCGGCGCCGGGTGCGCGCACCGCGGTCGACGCAGCGCTGCGCCTCGACACGACGATCATGCTCGTCGACGATCCGGTCAAACGCGTTGACACCATGACGATGGCCTGGGGTCTGGAGGCCCGGGTGCCATTCCTCGACCACGAGTTCGTGGAGCTGGCGGCGACCTGTCCCCCGGATCTGAAGATCGCCCACGGTGGGAAGGGTGTGCTCAAGGAGGCGAGCCGGGCCTTGTTGCCGGCCGCCGTGATCGACCGGACCAAGGGGTACTTCCCGGTGCCCGGCATCCGGCATCTCGAGGGCGGTGTCCTCGACCTCGTGACCGACACGCTGCGTTCGTCCGCGGCGGTCGATCGCGGACTCTACCGGCCCGAGGCGCTCGAGAGGCTGTTCGCCGACCCGAACGGCTACCGCACCTCCCTCGAGGTGAACGAGTTGTGGCAGGTTGCGATGCTGGAGATGTGGCTACAGAGTATGGAAGCGCTCACCACCCGGTGAGCGTGTCGAAGACCATCGTCGGCGGCCCCGGAGCAGACGAACCGGGGCCGCTGTCGACGACGCCCACGATCAACTTCGACGATCGTGGCTGGCATACCCACGGTGCATCGGTGTCGCCGGACGGCAGTGCGTTCGCCTACATCGTCGACGACGGCACGGGGTATCCGCGCGCCGCGCAACGTTCGCTGTCGGTCGACGGCGTCGGCGAGTTGCGCTGGGTTCGGCTGCGGTCCACCGGACCGGTCCGGAGGGTGATCCATTCCAAGGACGGCAAGTGGCTGGCGGTGGAGATCGCCCCCAGCGGCGGCGAGCATCACCAGGTGTGGGTCGTCACCACCGACCCCGACGACGACACCGCACACTGGATCGCCGCGACCCGCCCCGACGGGCGCACGTTCGGCACCGTGACCCTGGTCGGCTGGGACACCGACTGGGTGCTCATCACCGCCATCGACATCGACGGCACGGCCCACTCGCTGCGCGTACACCCCAGCACCGGGACGACGATGACCCTCGACGTCCGCGTCGGCGGGGCACTCATCGACTCCTGGAAGGGCGCCACCCTCGTTCGCGTCGGGCCGCGCGGCTATCGGGACATGCTGTTGCTGCGCCGTCGGATCGACACCGACGGCGCCGACGCGGTGGAGATGACCCCGCTCTTGCCCAACGATCCGGGCTCGGTGACCGACCAGGGCTACATCCTCGATCAGGGTTTCGAACACCACTCCTACATCTTCGTCGGGCCACCGCAGGATGCCGAACGTGACCTCGACAGCGTGCAGGCGATCGTCGCCAGCGATTTCGACGCCAAGTTCCCGCGTCTGCTGGGCGTCGAGGTCTCCCGCACGGGTGTCCGATTCCGGGTGCTCGCCCAGCGCGGCGACTGCAGCCTCGACGAGTTCGCGGTCAGCGATGACCAGTCGACCGTCGCTCTGCTGTGGAATGTGTCCGGCCGCAGCGAGTTACAGATCCTCACCCTCCCCGACCAGACCCTGCACGACCCGATCGACCTGCCCGGGGACGTGGCGTCGGAGCTGTCGATCAGCGCGGCCGGGACCCTGGTGGCGGTGACCGTGTCGAGTCCTCAGCATTCACCGCTCGTGCACCTGATCCGGACCAGCACCGGCGAGGTCACCGCGGTGCGCGACGACGTCGTCGCCGGCGAGGGACCGTCGCGATTCCTCGTCTCCGAGACCGTGGAGTTCTCCGCCCGCGACGGAATGCCCCTGTCGGGGCTGCTGTTTCGTGCCCGCCGTGAGGGCCCCGGTCCCACGCTGCTCTACTTCCACGGCGGCCCCGAGGCGCAGACCAGACCCGATTACCATTTCCTGTTCGGTCCGCTCGTCGACGCCGGGATCACCGTCTTCGCACCCAACGTGCGCGGGTCGTCGGGATACGGTCGCCTGTTCTCCCACGCCGACGACCGCTACGGCCGCTATGCCGGGATCGACGACGCCGCCGATTGCGCCGAATATCTGTGTGCGCAAGGCGTCGCCGACCGGGACTCGCTGTACTGCTCGGGACGGTCCTACGGCGGATACCTCACCCTGGCCTGCCTCACCTTCCACCCCGAACTCTTCACCGCCGGGATCGCGATCTGCGGGATGAGCGATCTCGAGTCCTTCTTCCGCAACACCGAGCCGTGGATCGCGGTGGCCGCCCACACCAAGTACGGACACCCCGACTCCGATCGTGAACTGCTTGCCGACCTGTCCCCGATCCACCGGATCGCCGACGTCCGCGCGCCGCTGCTGGTGATCCACGGCGCGCACGACACCAACGTGCCGGTGAGTGAGTCGCAGCAGATGGTCGACGAACTGCGGGCCCGCGGGGCGGTCGCGGAGTTGCTGCTGTTCAGCGACGAAGGACATGAGATCGTCAAGCGGCACAACCAGCAGCGGCTCACCGAGGCCGTGGCGGGCTGGGTCCTCTCCCACCCGAGCAAGTCGGCGATACCTCCTCAGGCGATGGCGTGATGAGCCCCCGGATGGCCGACCAGCTCATCGCGCAGCTCGTCGAGACCCGATCGGACAACGACCGCGCCAACGTGCTCGAGGAGCTGCGACGTCTGATCCTCTCCGGCGGTGCACCGCCGGGTATCCAGATTCCGCCCGCCGAGGTCGCGAACGCCTTCGGTGTGAGCGCGATCCCCGTCCGCGAGGCCCTCAAGACCCTGGTCGGCGAAGGACTGGTGGTCCACCAACGCAACGCGGGCTATCGGGTCAGTCAGCTGTCGACCGACGAACTACGCGAGATCTATTTCGTCCGTGGGACTCTCGAGCAGGCGGCACTGGCGAGGGCCGTCGAACGGATCGACGACGACGGGCTCAACAGGGCCCGCGAGCGCCACCACGACTTGGTTACCGCGGTGAAGTATCACGACCGGAAGGCCTTTCACGACATCTCCCGTGAGTTCCATCGGGAACTCACGACACCGTGCGGAATGCCCCGACTGCTCAACATGTTCGAGAACACCTGGAATCTCACCGAACCATTTCAGGTGATGCGCGCCACCGGTATCGACACCCAGGAAGCCCTCAACGACGACCACGCCGCGCTCCTCGAGGGATTTGCCGCACGCGACGTCGACTCGGTCCTCACGGTCGCCCAGGTCCACCACCGGCGACTCGAGAGTGCGATCATCGAGAATGCCGCCGAACTCGGCGTCCGGCACGACGACTGACGCACCGGCACGGATTTCTCCCGGCCAGGAATATATCTCTCGGTTAATTCTTGGGTAACAAACCGTTCTTAGCGTGATCACATCAGCGTTCCGCCCCGAGGGTCGCTGACCCACCTGAACCGGGAGAGCCCATGTCTGCACCATCTGCCGACGTCGTGACCGCACACGAGAGTGCGGCCGGCGAGAGCGTCATCAAGCTGGGGTATCACCAGCGCCTGACCAATTCCGACCTCGCGCCGCTGAAGGAACAGAAGTGGACGTGGTACAACATCTTCGCGTTCTGGATGTCGGACATCCACAGCGTCGGCGGATATGTCTTCGCGGGTAGCCTCTTCGCCCTCGGGATCGCTGCCTGGCAGGTCCTGGTCGCCCTGGTGGTCGGCATCGTCGCCGTCAACATCCTGTGCAACCTGGTCGCCAAGCCCTCCCAGCTGGCCGGTGTGCCGTATCCGGTCACGACCCGGGTGTCGTTCGGCGTCAAGGGCGCGAATATCCCCGCGATCATCCGCGGCGGTATCGCGGTCGTCTGGTACGGCATCCAAACCTATTTGGCCTCTGTCGCTTTCGGGCTGCTCGCACTGAAGTTCTGGCCGGGCCTCGAACCGTGGGCCGATGTCGATCAGCACGGATTCCTCGGCCTGAGCGTGCTGGGGTGGGCCGGCTTCATCCTGATGTGGGTGCTGCAGGCGTTCGTGTTCTGGAACGGTATGGACACCATCCGCAAGTTCATCGACTTCTGCGGACCCGCGGTCTACGTCGTCATGGTCGCGCTCGCCGCCTACCTGATCGTCAAGGCGGGCTGGAGCAATGTCAGCCTCGACCTGTCGACCGGGCCGGGACTGTCCGGATGGTCCTCGATCACGCAGATGATCAGCGCGTTCGCCCTGGTGGTCTCCTACTTCTCCGGCCCGATGCTCAACTTCGGTGACTTCTCCCGCTACGGAAAGTCGTTCGCGGAGGTCAAGAAGGGCAACTTCTGGGGTCTGCCCGTCAACTTCCTGTTCTTCTCGCTGCTCGTGGTGTGCACGGTGTCCGCCGGTGCGACCGTGATCGGCACCGACGACGACGGCAACATCATCACCGATCCGGTCCACATCGTCGACCGCATCGACAACACCACCGCGGCGGTCCTCGGTGTGCTCACGTTCGCGATCGCGACCATCGGCATCAACATCGTGGCGAATTTCGTCTCCCCCGCCTTCGACTTCTCGAACGTCGCGCCGACGAAGATCTCGTGGCGGACCGGCGGCATGATCGCCGCGGTCGGATCGGTGCTCATCACCCCGTGGAACCTGTTCAACAACCCCACCGCGATCCATTACACGATGGACACGCTCGGCGCGGTGATCGGCCCGCTGTTCGGCATCCTCATCATCGACTTCTACGTCATCAAGAAGCAGAAGATCGAGGTCGACGACCTGTTCAGCATGGACCCGGGCAAGTCGTACTCCTACCGGAACGGCTGGAACCCGGTCGCGGTGATCTCGGTGATCGTGGCGTCGATCCTGCCGATCAGCTTCGTCATCTGGGGCACCGCCTATCAGGCCAGCTTCACCTGGTTCATGGGTGCCGGGGCCGGCGCCGTCGTCTACTGGCTGGGCATGCGGTTCGCGCCGACCAGCTTCATCTACGAGACCGGCGAGGTGCCGGCCGTGCTGCCGACCGCCAAGGACGGCAAGCTGGAACCGTCGGCTCTGTAGGACGTTGTGACTGTCGAGACGACGCGCATCTGCGTCATCAATCCCAACACTGCGGCGGCGATGACCGAGCTCATCGCCGCCGCGGCGCGGGCGGTGGCACCGCCCAGGACCGAGATCGTCGCGGTCACCAACCCGATGGGGCCGGAGTCGATCGAGAGCCACTACGACGAGGCGCTCGCCGCACCGGGCCTGCTCTCGGTGATCACCGAGATGGAACGCACCGACCCCGCCGACGGCTACCTCATCGCGTGCTTCGGCGATCCGGGGCTCGACGCCGCCCGCGAGGTCGCGACCGCACCGGTCATCGGCATCGCCGAAGCCGCCTTCCACGTCGCGTCAATGCTCGGTCGGGGGTTCTCGGTGGTCACCACCCTGTCACGGACGATCGGCCGAGCCGCGGATCTGGTGGGCCACTACGGGTTCTCGCGCCAGTGCCGCGGAATCCACGCCACCGAGATCCCGGTCCTGGACCTCGAGACCAACCCGCTGACCGGCTCGATTCTCACCGACGCGTGTCGGGAGGCCTTGCGCACCGACGGGTCCGACGCGATCGTCCTCGGGTGCGCCGGCATGGCCGACCTGACGGCAGAGGTCGGCCACGCCATCGGCGCCCCCGTCATCGACGGTGTGGCCGCCGGTGTCGGACTGCTGGCCGGGATGGCCGCGATGGGGCTGCGTACCGGCACTGCTTCGGGCGAGTTCGCCACACCGCGCACCAAGCTGTACACCGGGCTGCCAACCAATTTCGGCCTCGGCTGAGAATCGCCCGCAACGAGTCGGCGCAGGAGGCCGCGTCTTCGCGTCGGCCACAGGGCAAGAGCGCTAGGGTGAGATCCACTCGAAAGGTGGAAACATGAGCGTGCTCATTCCGACCAGCCAGCGCCGAACCCTCGATGAGCTCACCGACCGCCTGGATCTCACGATCGGTGACGGGCGCGCCAAGCGCTCGGGGTTCTGGATCATGCTGGTCCTGTCGGGCGTCATCGCCGTCTCCGGCATCATCTCCAACAGCACCGCCACGGTGATCGGCGCGATGATCATCGCTCCGCTGTCCACCCCCATCCTCGGCATCGGACTTGGCATCGTCACCGGGCGCGTATCCCTGATATGGCGCAGTGTCGCCCTGGTCGTTGCCGGACTCGTGGTCGTGGTCTTTCTCGGCTGGGTGGTGGCCGCGATCCTGCCGAACACGACGAGCATCCTGACCAACCCCCAGGTCACCGGGCGGACATCGCCGACGCTGATGGACCTGCTCGCTGCGGTCGCCACCGGCTTCGCGGGTGCGATCGCGGTGTGCCGGCGCGATGTGGGGGATATCCTGCCGGGCGTCGCGATCGCGATCTCCCTGGTCCCCCCGCTCGGGGTGGTCGGCGTCTGTCTGGGCTCGGATGCACCGTCGCTGGCGCTGGGCGCGTTCATCCTCTTCGCGTCGAACGTCATCGCGATGGTCATCACCGCCGTGATCGTGCTCGCGATCGCGCGCTACACCCAATCCGACGAAGCGGCCGAGGCCCGTGCCCCCCGGCGTCGGAGCACCTACATCATCCTCGCGGTCGCGCTGTTCGTCGTGATGGTGCCCATGGTCGGCAACTCGCTGTCCTCGCTGTGGGCCCAGCAGATCTCCGAGGCCACCCAACAGTGGCTCAGCGATGCCGGTGAGACGAATGCCGAGGTGACCAACGTCAAGTACACCGGCAACACGGTCAACATCTCCGTCCTGGCACCACAGCAACTCCCGCCGACCGACGACTTGCAGAAGACCGTCGACGACCTGGTACCCGGTAACCCGGATGTGCAGATCATCCACACCTACGGCGGTTTGATCACGCCGAACTGACGGCCGTGCCCGACCTCACAGCTCTCCGATGACGGCCGCGCCTGACGTGCTCCGACGGTCGGCCGAAGGGCTCGGATCCACCCGACAAAAGACCCTTATCGACCGCGCGCACCCCGACCACCGGCCGGGAGGTCGCGCGAGCACAGTACGCTGGGTGCTGCTCGTGGTGGCCGCCCACCGGCACCTATCGCCATGCGCCACGCCGGGCAGCCCAGCCAGTGGACGAACAGTGAGGAATCCGTGCCTGACAACCGCCGCAAACCGATCGTTGACCCACGTGCAGCGGAGAAGCGCCGCTCACTCTGGACCAAGATCGGCGCCGCCGTGGTCCTGGTCGCCCTGGCGGTCGGTATCGGTATCTGGGTCGTGGTCTCCAACGAGTCGTCCACCGGGTCGTCGAACGAGCTCACGGTCGCGACCGACGGCGCCTTCCGGGTCACCGCCGCCCCCGCAGGGACGACACCGCCGGTGACGGTCACCATCGTCGAGGACTTCCAGTGCCCGGCATGCCGGGCGTTCGAGGCGCAGTTCGCCGGGACCATCGAACAGCTGCGGGCCAACCCCGACGTCGCCGTCGACTACAAGCCCATCGCCTTCCTCGACAACATGTCGACGACCGAGTACTCCTCGCGCGCAGCGAACGCGTCGGCCTGCGTCGCCGAGGCCACCGCCGGCGACGGTGACTTCAGCACCTGGCTGAAGTTCCACGACGCCCTCTACGCGCAGCAGCCCGCCGAGGGCGGTTCGGGTCTGACCGACGACCAGCTGAACAGCATCGCCAAGCAGGCGGGCGCCGAGAACGTGGGCCAGTGCATCGCCGACGGCCAGTTCCGTGACTACGTCGCCAACACCACCCAGACCGTCCTCGGTTCCGGCGTCAACTCCACACCGACCATCCTCATCAACGGCGAGCAGTACCAGCTGTCCACCCCCGACGCGCTGCTACAGGCCGTCAACCAGGCGGCAACGAAGTAGCCGTCTCTCGACCGCACACCGATCACGAGGCATCACCATGAGCACGACCCCGACCGCCGACGTCAACGAGCAACCCTCGACCCCTGACGACAGCGCGCCCCACGACACCACCCCCGCCGACCGCGGCGGACTGTTCGACCGCGTCGACGTCACACGTGGCACCGGGCTGGCGGTCCTCATCGCCGGCACGATCGGCCTGATCGCGTCGGCGACGCTGTCGATCGAGCGGTTCCATCTGTTCACCGACCCGAACTACACCCCGAGCTGCAGCATCAACCCGATCATCTCGTGTGGGTCGGTCATGGTGACCAAGCAGGCCGCGATCTTCGGGTTCCCCAACCCGCTGATCGGAATCGCGGCGTTCTCGGTCATCGTGGTGACCGGGGTGCTGGCCACCGCCCGGGTGGCGCTGCCCCGCTGGTACTGGCTCGGGCAGGCGCTGGGCACCACAGCCGGTTTCGTGATGATCAACTGGCTGGCATTCCAGGCGCTCTACCGGATTCACGCACTGTGTCTGTACTGCATCGTGGTGTGGATCGTCACCCCGATCATCCTCATCATCAGCATCGGCCGGCTGTTTGCCGACTCCGATCGTGCCCGTGAGGTCAGGTCGTGGATGTGGGTGCTGCTGCCGGTGTGGTACGCGGTCGTGATCGTCGCGATCGGTGTCGAGTTCTGGGACTACTGGTCGACTCTGATCTGACCGCGTGGACGCGCTGATCTGGAAGGGAACGCTCAGCCGGAGACGTTGAGGTTGGCGATCACCCGGGTCGGTTCGATCCACACCACCAGCTCTCCCGGCACCCCGTTGCGCGCGCCGAACTCATCGGCGCGATCGGCTCCCATGTAGCGGGCACCGCACAGCGTCGCCACCCGTCGCACCTCGTCCAGGTCGTCGCCGGCCACCGCCCGCCCCTGGATCTGCACGAACCCGTACGGCGGGTGCGGATCGTCGACGCTCAGCGTTACCCGGGCATCGCGTGCGATGGCGTGGGCCTTCGCGGTGGACTCGCCGGTGTTGAAGGCGATCCGGTCGCCGTCGAGGACGAACCAGATCGGCGCGACGAGCGGGCGGCCGTCGGCGGCGAGATAGCCGAGATGACCGGTCCGGGTGCCGCCGCCGAGATGGGTACGGATCGCGGGGTCGTCGAGTGATGCAGCCACGGCATCGACCTTAGTGGTCCTGTTCGGCACCACTTAGTGACTACCCAGCGGTGAGCAGGTCCCCGATCCGGCACGCCGCCATCATGATGGTTGCGTGAGGACCGCTGCGACCCGGTGAAGGCAGGATCGAGCCGTCCACGATGCGCAGCCCGCGCACCCCCTCGACCACCCCCTCGCGGGTCGGTCCGCGATCCCATCGGCATGCTGCCCCAGGCGTGCTGGGAGGTTCGGATCACCGGGTCCACGGTCACCGACCGTTCGTCGACGAGGTCACCGAACTCCGACGATCCGAGCATCCCGACCACCGCGGCGACACCGTTCGCCATCCGATCGGCGACATCTGCCGCGACCACACTCAGATCGACCTCCGCACCGGTCGCGCCGAGCCGGACCGTACCGGGGGTTCCCGGACGCATCGCGGCCACGCCGACCGCCGGCCCGACGGGGGCGAGCCCGTCGATGTAGTCGGCCAGGTCCGCGCTGTAGCAGCGGATCTCCAGGTCGTCGTCGGTGTGGACCACACTCTGCAGAAGGGCGGTCCTCGAGCCGCGTGCGCGGGTTCGGTAGTGAACGAGCACCTCCCGGTGCTCCACCACGGTCAGTACATCCCCGGCGATTACGGTGTCGAGCCCGGAGCGCAGCAGGATCGCCGCGGTCCCCAGCGTGCCCGCGCACAACACGACCTCGCCGCAGTCGACCACGTCGTCACCGAGCCGCACGCCCGACACGACGCGTCCGGACGTCACGACCCCGTCGACCTGCTCGGCGGCGCGGATGACGAGGTTGGGTCGGCGCGCGGCGGGGCGCAGGTAGGCCTCGGCCGCGGTCATGCGCAGCATGCCGGCACGGTTGGAGCGCACCCGGTTGACCCCGACGATGGGCCACGGATCGTCGGGCGGGCGGATCGGCATCCGCTGCCCCCAGTAAGCCTCGAAACGGAGCGCGGCGTCGGACAGCTCGTCGTCGCCGAACGCGGACACCCCCATGGTGCCGCCGGGACGATCGAGTTCGTCGTAGGCGGTCGCGACCTCGTCGAGGCCCCAACCGGTCGGCCAGTCCGCGAAGTCGTCGGCGTGCCAGCGCAGGAAGTAGCCGCCGTTGACCGCCGACGAACCGCCGAACCCGCTGCCCCGCACGACCCCGAGCCCGGTCGCCTCCGGGTGATGCACGGCGTAAGCCGAGTCGGCGGTGATGGGTAGCGTCCGCAGATCCCGGACGGCATCCGACGGCCACCGCGCCGGTCCACGCTCGAGGAGCAACACCGACCGCGCCGGGTCGCGGGACAACCGCTCGGCGAGCACACATCCCGCACTGCCCGCACCGACGACGACGACGTCGGCCGTGCGCGGCAGACCGCCGTGCCCCATGTCCACGCCCGGCCCGTGTCTACTTGGTCAGCACCGGCCGCAGCGCCCCGAGGTCGCGGTGGGCCAATGCGCCCTGCCACAGCCCGGCGCCGTAGGCCAGATCGTCCAGGCGCCGGAACAGCGTGTAGGTCAGCGGCCCCATCGCCGGGGTGGCCGAGGGCTCGAGGACGACCTGCCGCACCCACGACACGATGCCCTCACCCACCGCTATCTCGATCGCGGTGCGCCGGAACCGGGCGGAGAAGCACGCCAGCACCACCGCGACCGGCCAGTAGTGGCGGCACACCGCACCTGCGGCCTGCAGGACTCCGAATCCTACGGCGCGCCCGGTCATCTGGGTCGCCACGATGGGCGCGCCGGGTAGCTCACCGAGTCGCCGGCGCAACCGCATGGCGATCTGGCCGATGACGATCATCGCCACCGCAAGCCCGATCCGCGTACGGGTGAGCAGGGCGATCACGGCCACCGCCATGGGGATCGACATGACCACCGGTGCGGCGGACCCGCCGTGACGGTCGGCCAGATAGGAGGCCCCGGTGCCGTAGTAGCGGCGCCGGTCGAGCACCGAGCGGACGTCGGTCCGGTGATCGTGTGAGACCTCGGCCACCGGGTCGTAGCGGATGCGCCAGCCCGCCTTATGGGTGCGCCAGCACAGGTCGACGTCCTCGGCGACCCGCAGCTCTTCGTCGAATCCGTCGAAGGCGCTGCGGCGCACGATCATCGCCGCGCTGGGCACATAGGGCACGCGGGAGCCGGGGACGACCGCGCACTCCTCGGGGCCCATGTCGAGCGAGGAGTAGCCATTCTCGTAGCGCTCGGCGATGGAGGCGCCGCGGTCGGCTCGGCTCAGGCCGACGATGCGTGGCGCCACGATCGCGACGGCCGGATCGGAGAAGTGGCCGAGCAACATGGTCAGCCAGTCGGCCGGTGGCACGACGTCGGAGTCGAGGAAGGCGACGAAGTCGGTGGTGGCCGCCGCGGCACCGGCGTTGCGGGCGGCAGCCGGGCCGCGGTTCTCGTCGAATCTGATCAGCGCGACGTCGGCGCCGTGGACCTGGATTGGTTCGGGGGACCCGTCGTCGACGATGACCGTCTTCGTCCCCGCCAGGGCGAGCAGCAGGCGGTCGACTCCCCGTTGATTCCCGCGCACCGGGACGACGACTGTCACGTCATCGGGACGCGGCCCGAACATGGGGCGCGGGTGCGCGATCCCGGTGTCGAGCAGTTTGCGGGCCAGCGCGCGGGTGGCCGGATCGCAGACCTCGATCCGTCCGTCGGCCGAGGTCATACCCAGCGCGGCATCCGACATCCGCAAGAGCCGGGTCGGCGACCCGCCGACCAGATAGCGGAGGTCGCGTTTGCGGGCGCAGCGCATGTCGATCTGCACCTGGAAGCCGTCGGGCAGCGAATCGTCGGCAGCCGCCGGGGCCTGCGCGCGGCCCTCGAGTGCGGTCATCGCAGCCACCCCTGACCATCCACCGTCCAGGTGCGCACGGCATCGGCGAGCGTCGTGACCAGCGTGTCGGTCAGCTCCGCGCCGTGTTCGGCGGTCGCGCCCGACGGGTCACCGAGGACACCGTTGGCACTGACCGCCGCGACCCCGCCGGCGCGCATCGGTTCGAGCAGCGTCGCAATGGGTGCCACATTGCCCGCCTCGGCCGCTGACAGACTCACGTCGTCGGGCGAAAAGTGAAGCAGCACCGATGTTTCCGTGATACCGGCGTGCGCGTCGCCACCCCGGGTCGCGCACGGGAACCAGGCGACGTCACGGCCCTCGTAGCGCAGTCGTCCGACCGCCGACACCAACGACGTCGCATTGCCGCCGTGCCCGTTGACGAACACCAGCCGGTCGGCCCAGCGGCAGGCGCTGCGACCGTACTCGAGCAGCAGCAGATGCAGGGCCTCGTGCCCGAGCGAGATGGTGCCCGGGAACCCCTCGTGTTCCCCGCTGGCCCCGTAGTTGAGCGCCGGGGCCGCCAGCACCAGTGGGGCGGGGGCACCGTCGGTGTCGTGCGCCGGGTCGTCGGCCAGCAGGTCGGCCGCGCGGGTGGCGACCACCGATGCGATGCGGGTGTCGGTGTCGAGGGGCAGATGGGGTCCGTGTTGCTCGGTGGCGCCCAGCGGAACGAGCAAGGTCACCGACCGATCGGACAACTGCGGCCAGCACAACTCCCCCAGCGCGGCCCGACGTTCCATTCGTCCAACTCTAGCGACGCAGATGAGGTGTGTTAACCGGGACGGCTCTTTTCATCCACTCGACGGAAGCAGCCCTGAGCCGGGTTGGGCCCCGACTGTACGAGCGATCGATCGGTTGTGGGATGCTGGGTGGGCAAACGTGAGACCCGACACAACGGCCGGGTGGATTTCGGGAGGACACACATGACGTCAACCTCACCTCGCAGCAGCGGAAAAGACGGGCCACTCAGCGCAATCCGCGTGGTCGAGTTCGCCGGGATCGGGCCCGGCCCGCATGCGGCGATGATGCTCGCCGACCTCGGCGCCGACGTGATCCGCGTCCAGCGTCCGGGAGATCTGACACCCGCCGGACGCAACGCCGACGCCCTCCTGCGCGGACGCCGTGTGGTCGAGGCGAACCTGAAGGATCCGGCCGACCGGGACACCATCCTGGGTCTGGTGGCCAAGGCTGACGTCGTCCTGGAGGGTTTCCGCCCCGGCGTGATGGAACGTCTCGGCTTCGGGCCGGACAAACTGGCCGAGATCAACCCCGGGCTCGTCTACGGTCGCATGACCGGATGGGGACAGGAGGGCCCGCGCGCCGACCGCGCCGGCCACGACATCAACTACATCTCGCTGACCGGCATGTTGCACGCCATCGGCCGTAAGGACGACCGGCCGGTGCCGCCGATGAACCTGGCCGGCGATTTCGGCGGCGGATCGATGTTCCTGGTGATGGGTGTGCTGGCGGCTCTGCTGGAGCGGCAGACCTCGGGCCGCGGTCAGGTCGTCGACGCCGCGATGGTCGACGGTGCGTCGGTTCTGGGCCAGATGATGTGGGCCTTCCGCGGCATGGGTATGTGGAGTGACACCCGCGGGGTCAACATGCTCGACACCGGGGCGCCGTACTACGAGGTGTACGAGACCTCCGACGGCAAGTACATGGCCGTCGGAGCGATCGAACCGCAGTTCTACGCCGAGTTGCTGACCGGGCTGGGCCTCGCCGACGCCGATCTGCCGGCTCAGAACGACATCGCCAACTGGCCCAAACTCAAGCAGATCTTCACCGACACGTTCGCCTCCCGCACGCGCGACGAGTGGGCGAAGGTCTTCGAGGGCACCGACGCCTGCACCTCCCCGGTGCTCACGTTCGCCGAGGCGCCGTCGGACCCGCATATGGCCGCCCGCGCGAACCTCGTCGAGATCGACGGGGTCATGCAGGCCCAGGTCGCGCCGCGCTTCTCGCGCACCTCGCCGGAGACACCGACCGGCCCGGCCCGCGAGGCCACCGACCCCGCGACCATCTGGCAGGACTAGCCAACAGCACCCAGGCTCCCAACGCCACCAGCACGGCAGCCGAGAGCACCCCAGGCTCCCAACGCCACCAGCACGGCGGCCGAGAGCACCCAGAATTTCGTCGAGAGCATCCGCGCCAAACGCACCCGCGCCCAAGCCAGGATGCTCTCGACAATATTCTGGGTGCTCTCGGCGCGAAACAGGTTGCCGTCGGCGAAATCCCGGGTGCCCTCGACGGGGCCGGGATGACCCGCAAGCAGTCAGACCTTCGAGTTACCCATGTCGATCGAGAACTCGGCACCGGTGATCGCCTTGGCACCGTCGGACGCAAGATACAGCACGGCATCGCTGATCTCGTCCGGCGACGCCACCGGGTGGTGGTCGAGAATCGATTTCAGATGCGGTGTCACCCACCGCATGCCGAAGATGCGGTGCGCCTCGGTGTCGGCCACCCCCATCGGGGTGTCGACCGCGTATGGGTGCACGCTGTTCACGCGGATGCGATAGTGCCCGAGCTCTTTCGCCGCGGTCTGGGTGAGTCCGCGCAGGCCGAATTTCGACGCCGAGTACGACGCCTGCATCGGCATCGCCTTGAGGCCCGCCACCGAACTGATGATCGTAATCGATCCGCCGTTGCCGGCCTCGAGCATCGCCGGGATCGTGGCGCGTAGCGTCTTCCACGTGCCGACCAGGTTGACATCGACGACGTCGGTGAACTGTTCCTCGGTCATCTCCCAGGTCGTGCCCCAGGTGAGGATGCCGGCGTTGGCCACCACGTGGTCGAGCCGGCCGAGGAGTTCGACACCGTCGGCGACCAGTTCCTGCTGGAATGCCAGATCTCGAGTATCACCCTGGCGGGCAAGGATTTTCCCGCCGGCTTCCT
Organism: Gordonia rhizosphera NBRC 16068; assembly: GCF_000298195.1. Taxonomy (GTDB): domain Bacteria; phylum Actinomycetota; class Actinomycetes; order Mycobacteriales; family Mycobacteriaceae; genus Gordonia; species Gordonia rhizosphera. The sequence goes on from NZ_BAHC01000078.1 coordinate 56,162, forward strand.
CCACGAGGCGGACCGTCTCGTCGAGGTCATCGGTGGTGGCCGGCGGATAGGTCGCGTGGTCGATGACCGGGCCGGCGATGTCGAGCCCGATGATCGCCGCGCCCTCCCGCGCGAACCTGAGCGCATGGTTGCGCCCCTGCCCGCGCGCGATGCCGGTGATGTAGACGACCTTGCCGTCGAACATTCCCATGCGGAAAACTGTAACACGTTCTACTTCCGCGACGCGCTCACCCAACGTGCCCAGCACGGCCGTCGAGTGGGCGCTGTTTTTCGTCGAGTGGGCGCATGCCAGACCGGACACGCCCACTCGACGTAACGCTGGCGCCCACTCGACGAAAAACTGCGCCCACTCGACGTAACGCTGCGCCCACTCGACATCGACACGAAGAAGGTGCGAGAGGATCTTGCGTCGGTCAGATCGTGCCGAAACTCCTCTCGAACCCATCAGGGATGATCAGGTCGTCGCGGGAGAGCTCGTGAACGCTCTTGTGGCCCAGGCCCATCACGACACCGTCGAGGCCCATGCGGAGCAGGTCGAGGACGTTCTCCACGCCGGTCTGACCATTGGCCGCGAGGCCCCACAGGTAGGCGCGGCCGATCATCACTGCGCGGGCGCCGAGCGCGACCGCCTTGGCAACATCGCTGCCGCGGCGGATACCGCCGTCGAGCAGAACCTCGATCTGATCACCGACGGCATCCGCGATGCCCGGCAGCAGGCGGATGGTCGCGGGCGTGCCGTCGAGGTTATTGCCGCCGTGGTTGGACACCGACAGCGCGGTGGCACCGATGTCGACCGCACGCTTGGCATCGTCGAGCCGGGTGATGCCCTTGACCATGAACGGTCCGCCCCACAGCTCACGCAGCCACTTCAGGTCGTCCCACGTGGGCGGAGGGGTGGTCATCCACTCGTAGTAGGCGCCGAAGAAGGTCGGACCGGTCTGGCTCTTGTCGGCCGGGAGGTTGGGTGCGGTGAGATCGGGGATGACGACCTTGCCGCCCTTGACCCAGTCCATCGCGTACCGCGGCTTGACCGCGATCTCGGGGGCGAGGCGCAGCAATGCCTTGAAGTCGACTTTCTCGGGGATCTCCGGACTGCCCCAGTCACGACCGATGTTGAACACCCAGTCGGTGGTGACGATGAGACCCTTGGCGCCGGCGGCGCGGGCCCGCTCGACGCGCGCGGCGATGTCGTCGCGGCTGCCGAGCCAGTAGATCTGGAAGAAGATCTTGTCGTTGACCGCGGTGACCTCTTCGATCGGGTGAGAGGCGAAGCTGGACAACCCCATCGCGGTCCCGCGGGCGGCCGCGGCGCGGGCGACGGCGACCTCGCCATCGGGGTCGACGGCTTGGACACCGGTCGGTGAGATCATGACCGGGAAGGAGATCTCCTGCCCCATGACGGTTGTGGACAGTTCGCGGTCGGGCTGCGCGCCGACGACGTGCGGCGCGTATCCCAGCTCGGAGAACGCGTCGATGTTGTCGTGGAGTGTGACGCCGGCCTGCGTACCCGCCACCAGCGACGAGTACACCGACTTCGGCAGCCGCTTCTTCGCGCGACGTTGTGCTTCCTGCACGGTCTCGAACCAGGGATTCTTCGCCCAGGGATTCTTGGCCATTTGTGTTCCTACCTACTTCATTTCATCATCGGTGGCGCCATGGCATGGCCCGGCCGCATTCCGGCCGGACACGCGTCATGGTGCCGTATAGAGGTTGTGGCCCCTAGCTTCGCTAGGGCGTGAAACCGGCGAGCGGGTTCTCGTCGCAGCTCTTGGACGGGGGCGCGCCGACGGGCAGCAGGTCACCATCTGCTCGGCGGGTCATCAGCGTCAGCGGGGTACCGCGTGAATGATCCTTGTTCGCAGTCGGTTTGCTGCGCTCACCGGCGAGCAACTGTTCGCCGTACCCCTGGACACACTCAGGGTCCGGGCCGGCCAGCGGCAGGCCGGTGAAGAACTTGGCGGCCATACATCCGCCGCGGCAGGCGTCGAAGTGCGCGCACTGCGTGCAGGCACCGGCGTTCTGCGGTTCGCGGAGTTCGGTGAACAGGTCCGAGTGCTGCCAGATGTGCTGGAATCCTCCGTCGCTCAGAATGTTTCCGGCGAGGAAGTTCTCGTGGATGGCGAACGGGCACGCGTAGACGTCGCCGACCGGATCGATCAGGCAGACCACGCGTCCCGCGCCGCACAGGTTCAGGCCCGGCAGTCCGCCGCCGTTGGCCCCGCCGAAGGCCGAGAGGTGGAAGAACGAGTCTCCGGTCAGCACCCGATCCCCATGGGCCACCAGCCACTCGTACAGTTCGCGCTGCTGAGAGGGCAGGGGGTGCAGGTCGTCCCACACGTCGGCGCCACGGCCAGACGGCCGCAGGCGTGTGATGCGCAGGGTCGCGTTGTACCGGTCGGCGAGCGCCTTGAACTCGTCGAGCTGGGCCACGTTCTGTCGGGTCATCACCACGCTGATCTTCGCGTCGGCGAAACCCGCCTCGTGCAGGTTCTCCAGGGCGCGCACCGCCATGTCGAAGGACCCCGGACCGCGCACCGCGTCGTTGACCTCCGCGGTGGCCCCGTCGAGCGAGATCTGCACGTCGACATAGTCCGACGCCGCCAGCCGCGCGGCGACCTTCTTATCGATGCGCAATCCGTTGGTGGAGAACTTGACCCCCACCTGATGGCTGGTCGCGTAGTCGACGAGTTCCCAGAAGTCCGGGCGCACCGTCGGTTCGCCGCCGCCGATGTTGACGTAGAAGACCTGCATCCGTTGCAGCTCGTCGATGATCGCCTTGCACTGCTCGGTGGACAACTCCCGCGGATCCCGCTTGCCCGACGACGACAGGCAGTGCACACACGCCAGGTTGCAGGCGTAGGTGAGTTCCCACGTGAGACAGATGGGTGCGTCGAGGCCGCGCTCGAACTGATCGACGAGCCGCCCCACCTTCGGCGGCTGGACAGGTTGCGGCGCCGACGTCAGATCCGTTGCGCTGTGCGGAAATTCGAGTGTGGTCATCTCGATGGGACTCCTCGGGGCAGGGGATTTGAGCGTGCGGGTTGCTAGCGGGCGCCGGTTTGGCGGCTGATCATTCCCGACTCGGCGAGCACCGTGAGTGCCTGCAGGTACAGGGAACGCTCGGCGTCGCCGATACCCGCGGCGGCCAGGGCATCGTCGGCACTGCCGTGGTCACCGAGGGATCGCACGATCCCGACGACCGTCAAGTTCTTCAGAAACGACAGCTTGCGGGTGCCGAAGTGGTAGAGCAGGGCGCCGAAGGGTTCGGGACGCAACGCCACCTTGGGATTGAGCACCCAGGCGTCGGACGCGTCGAAACGGGGTGCCGCCCCGGCGCCGGCGGCCACGTCACCGTGGCCGTCGGTCACCGGAGCAGATGTCGGGGTCGACATCAGTAGACCCCGCACATCCCGTCGATCGACACCTCTTCGACGAGGGACTCGCCCACGAGCTCGGTCTCCTGCGCGGACGCGGCTGCCTGATCTGCCATGATCCAACCTCCATATTTTCCTCGTAGTGATGCGGATCACCGAATACTATAATGGCACCCGGTGCATTTAAACAGCCCAAAACCAAAACTAGCCACACGGACAGGTCACGATGAGCTCATCCGACGAGGTGCAAGGGCCCACACGGGTCGCGCAACCGGGTCGACGTCCGGTCACCTCGCGTGCCCAGATCAGCACGGTTGCCATTGACCTGTTCACCGCACAGGGCTTCGACGAGACGAGCGTCGACGACATCGCCGACGCCGTCGGGATCGCCCGCCGCACGCTGTTTCGCTACTACCCGTCGAAGAACGCCATCGCCTGGGGAGACTTCGACGCCCACCTCGACGAGATGCGCACCCTGCTGGCCGCGATCCCGGCCGAGTTGCCGATCTCCGAGGCCCTGCGACGGGCGCTGGTGTCGTTCAACACGGTACCCGCAGCCGAACTCGCCGGGCATCGTCGACGGATGGCGCTACTCCTGGGTGTGCCTGCCCTGCAGGCACATTCGATGCTCATGTACTCCGACTGGCGCCACGTGATCGCCGAGTTCGTCGCCACGCGACTGGACCTCGACGAACACGACCACCTCCCCCAGACCATCGCCTGGCTGTGCCTGGGCACCGCCCTGGCCGCCTACGAGCAGTGGCTCACTCACCCCGGGGCCGACCTCGAGGCGCTGATCATCGCGGGGAGCCGTACCCTGGCGCAAGGGGTCGACGCGCTGTCGTGAGCGATCGCCGGTGCGTTACCCTGAACTAGAACGTGTTCTAATTCTTTGAGGCGGTCCGGCCGACGATCCGGCAGAGAGGTGGCGAGATGACCGAGCTGATGCCGCATGGCTCGCGCAGCGTGATCCTGACGGTCGCCGAGGTCATCGACGAGACCGCCGACGCCCGGTCGCTGGTCTTCGATCTTCCCGACACCCAGCGCGAATCCTTCACCGACTACAAACCCGGTCAATTCCTCACGCTGCGGATTCCCAGCGACGTCACCGGATCGGTCGCGAGGTGTTACTCGCTGGCCTCCGCACCCGCCACCGACAAGCTCCCGAAGGTCACCGTCAAGCGCACCGTCGACGGCTACGGGTCGAACTGGGTGTGCGACAACCTCGCTCCCGGCAGCCAGATCGAGGTGCTGCCGCCGTCGGGTGTGTTCACGCCGAAGGATCTCGACACCCCTCTGCTGCTGATCGCCGCCGGCAGCGGTGTCACACCGGTGATGTCGATCCTCAAGGCCGCCCTGCAGGCCGGCAGCGCGCCCGTCACGTTCTTCTATGCCAACCGCGGTATCGAGGACGTGATCTTCGCCGACGAACTGCGCGACCTGCAGGAGGCCCACCCCGATCGGCTCACCCTGATCCACTGGCTGGAGACGCTGCAGGGACTGCCCAGCGACCGGATGCTCGCGACCACCTTCGGCCCCTACGCCGAGCGCACCGCCTACCTCTGCGGACCCGGACCGTTCATGGATGCCGTACACAAAGGCCTTGCGGGAGCGGGGTTTCCGCACCACAACGTGCACACCGAGGTCTACAACTCACTGTCCGGCGACCCGTTCGCCGACGTCGAGCTCGCCGAGGTCACCGAGGCGGAGGAGGCGCAGGCCGCGACGGTCGAGGTGGAACTCGACGGCGAGACCCACAGCCTGCGGTGGCCGCGCAAACGGTCGCTGATCGACGTGATGCTCGCCGCCGGACTCGACGCCCCCTACTCGTGCCAGGAGGGTGAATGCGGGTCGTGTGCATGCACCCTCACCGAGGGTACCGTCGACATGGACAACATCGGTGCGCTCGACCCGGAGGATATCGCCGACGGGTACATCCTTGGCTGCCAGGCACATCCGACCTCGGAGAACCTGCGGGTCGAGTTCTGAGCCCGAAGCCATTCGGAGAAAGGCTGTCATGACACCTGATCGTCTCGCCCGTGGGCTCGCGGGCATGTTGTTGACCATCGGCACACTGCATTTCGTCGTGCCCAAGCCGTTCGACGACATCATCCCCGAGGAGATCCCGGCCGATCCGCGCACCCTGACCTACGCGTCGGGCGCCGCCGAGGTCGCGATCGGCGCGGGTCTACTGGTGCCGAAGACCCGGCGCACTGCAGCCGCCGCCACGGCGGCGCTGTTCGTCGCGGTCTATCCGGCCAACCTCAACATGGTGCGGCTTTGTTGGGACCGGTCGCCGGCGATGCGCGCCGTCGCGATCGGTCGACTCCCCTTCCAGTTCCCGATGATCTGGGCCGCCTACCGGGTGTGGCGCGACACCGAGTAGTGAAGGCGCGCTGCACAACTCCGATACGTCGAGGAGCGGAGGTGCCAATTCACCTCCGACACGCGGAGCTCGCACAAACACGCAAAGCTCCTCGTGCTTCTGCGAGTTCCGCGTGTTCAAGCTCGCGACCGGTAGTGCTCCCGTTCGGCAGCGGTGAGGTGCTCGGTCGCGTAGCTCAGCGCGGTCCGGCCCATCTGCGCCGCGTGGGTTTCCAGAAATGCGCACAACAGATCGCGATCCACCCGCTTGCCGAGTTCGCGCAACATCCAACCGGAGGCCTTCTGGATCAGGTCGCGCCGATCGTCGAGCACCGTCGGGACCACGGCGAGGGTGGCCTCGGCGCTGCCGTGTTTGAGGAAGGCGAAGGTCCCCATGATCCCGACTCGACGCCGCCACAGGTCACCGTCGGCGGCGAGGCGCAACAGCGGGCCGTGATCGCCACGCGCCCACAACCATTCGCCGAGGATGGGATCGGCCGACGAGTCGACCAGATCCCAGTTGTCGACATGACCGGCGTGGACCGCGTCGAGGTAGCAGGCGACCCATCGGGCGCGGTTGTCGTCGTCGGGGGCGCGTTCGAACCCGGCCCGCAGCACGAACAGCGCGGTCAGGCGGTGCTCGTGGATCTGCGAGCGCAGCAGCTCAGCGACGACGTCGACGTCGGCCCCGCGGAATCGCTTGGCGATCGCGCGTAGCTGCGGAACCCGCACACCGACGAAGACGTCACCCTCGCCGTACTCCCCCGGCCCGGTCTTGAAGAACCGCGCCGAACCCGCCGCACGGACGGGATCGGCGAGCGCGTCGATCTCCGCCGCGATCTGCGCTGCCGACGGGGACCGGGTCACCGGTTCAGCCGAGCACCTCGGAGATCGGGGTCCGGGTGAGCAGTTTCGGTCGGGTCTTCATGACCGGACCGACCTTGCCGGCACCGACGACAGCGGTGAGGAATCCGTCGCGGCTGTAGTAGGCGAGGAACTTGGTGCCGTCGTCGTCGACGATGTGCACGTCGTCGCCGGCCTCGGGCCGTCCGAGCACCTGGATCTTGAGCTCGTACTGGTCGCTCCAGAAATAGGGTGGCGCAGCGGGAATCATCGCATCGGTCTGCGCGATCCGATGCGCGACCTCGGTGGACTGCTCGACGGTGTGCGTCCAGTGTTCGACGCGACGGGTCCCGCCGGTCTCGGTGCGCCAGTTCGCGACATCTCCGAGGGCGTAGACATCGGGCGCCGACGTGGCGCCGTGTTCGTCGCATGCGATCCCACCACCGGTTTCCCGCGGGGCCATCTCGATGCCGGAGCCGTCGAGGTAGTCGACCACCGGCGTCGACCCGATCCCGACGACGACGATGTCGGCGTCGACGACGGTGCCGTCGGCGAGTCGCACGGCGGTGACACGCGCATCGTCGGTGACCAGGCCGTCGACGCCGACTCCGGTGAGCACCTTGACGCCGCGGGCGGTGTGCAGGCGAGCGACCAGGGCCCCGATCTCGGTGCCGAGCGCGGCCGCCAGCGGTGCCGGCGCGGGCTCCACCAGCGTCACCTCGAGTCCGCGCTGATTGAGGCTGGCCGCCACCTCGCAGCCGATGAACCCGGCCCCGACGACGACGGCCCGGGTGGCGCCCTCGATCTCGCCGCGCAGTGTCAGCGCGTCGTCGATGGTGCGCAGCACGTGGACTCCCGCCACCGCCTCGGCGCCCGGCAGCGGTCGGGGGTGCAGGCCGGTGGCCAGCACGAGCGTGTCGTAGCGCAGGGTCTCGCTGTGGGCCGGGTCGTCGATCTTCTCGATGGTGATGGTGTGCTCGTCGGGCGACACCGCCGAGACCCGCTCTCCGGCGCGTAGCTCGATCGAGGATTCCGCGAAGAACTCCGCGGGCTTGAGATCGACGCGGTCGTCCTTGCCCTGCAGGACCGACTTGGACAACGGCGGCCGGTCATAGGGTGGGTGGGCCTCGGCGCCGATCATCGTGATGGGACCGGAGTAGGCGTTGGACCGCAGGCTCTCCGCCACCCGAATACCGCCGAGACCGGCACCGACAATCACCACACCCGCAGGCGACCCACTCATCACACGTCCTTCCGTCACACTTTCATCCGCTGCGACGGTAACCCGTCTGGCACGCGGTCGCCGACCATCTCCTGCTCGGCACGGGGCCGGATGCCCCTTCTAACGGGTGACGTCGCCAACCGGTTGGAGGTCGGCGAGCCGCCAATTGCCCTCGACATTACGCATCGTCGCCCACCGGGCGACAGAGGCGGTGTGCCGGTCCCCGTTCGGCGCGGACCCGGTTTGCGGGATGTCGACGGTCTGATCGGCGAAGACCAGCACCTGAGACCGGTCAGGTGCATAGGCGTTCAGCCCGACCCCGACGACGCGTGCGGTCATCGTCGCGCCGCCGAGGACCGCACCGGGGAGCACCACGTCGGGTCCCCGACTCCGATAGCGCACCAGCAGCGGTCCGGTGAGACGGTCCTCGACCGCGGCACGTGCCGACGCGTCGAGGCCCGGGTGGAAAGTCATCAGCGCGGTCACCGCCTCGCTGGTTGCGGTCAGCACGGCGTGACGCTCGGCGTCGTCGGGGACGGGCCGGGCGCGCTGGGCGCCGAGGAACCCGAGCACCGCCACCGTCGTGGCGACCACGATGACCACCGCGGCGAGCACGACCCGGCCGCGTTGGCGACGCAGCAGCCGCGGCGGGCGGACGGGGCCGGTCACGACCGTGCCGCCTCGCCGATCAGCCAGCCGACCGCGGTCCGCGTCATGGTGAGCTCCACCGTGACGGGTCCTTCCCCGCCGTCTTCGCCGATCAGTGCCGGGTCGGTGGCGTCGGCGACCACGAGCACACGTGACTGCGCACCCTGGTCGTCGGAGGCCGGATCAGAGATCAGGCCGGCGGCGAGGACCTGCCCGGTGCTCGGCGCCGTCTGTCCGGAGATCTCCGCGGTGATCGCGTCGCGCGCACCCGCCAGCCGGTCGTGCTGCTCCCCCGTCGTCACGGCGAGCGCGCGGTCGAGGTAGCCGTCGGGATCGGCGGGGTCGGCGGTCAGCAGCGTGGTGATCGCCGACCGGGCCGATTCGAGGACCTCGCTCGCGGTGACCGACCGGGCGGCGGCGGCCCGCTGGTGGCGCAGCGTGGCCGTGATCGCACCGGCCAACACCGCTGCCGCCACAGCGAGGACGGCCAGTGCGACGATGAATCGGCGCGTACGGCGCCGGGCGCGGTCGCGTAGCGGGCCTGCGGCGGCGATCCGGGCCAGCCGGGCGGTGCGGGTCGCCTCGTCGACCCGTGTCCGCGCCGCCTGCACACACATCGGTTCGGTCTCGGTCACGACACCACATCCACCCCGGTGACCACCCACCGGTCGCCGTCGCGGTCGAATCGTACAGTCACCGAAAGCTTTTCGGTGACCGGCGTGGCCGCGTCGGCCGGTGTGGTGACGACGGTGCCGGCGATCACGACGTCGCCGCTCTCGGCGGTCGCGTCCGCCACCGCTACGGCATCAGAGGTCCAGGTGATCCGGCGTGCGCCGTCGGCCGGGGGCCTGCCGAGTTCGGCGGCGTACCGTGCGGCGAACTCCCCTGCCATCAGGCCGCGGGCCCGGGCCCGGTCGGCCCGCCACGTCGCCGCGTCGACGGAGAAGATCTGGGCGACGATGCGGCCGGCCTCGCGGCGAAGTTCGGTGCGGGCGCGTTCGTCGGCGGCATCGGACGCGCTCGCGCGGAGCACGCCGACGAGCGCTGCGATCAGCACCGCCACCACGACGCCCGCGACGACCCCGACGATCGCAGCGGTGCGCATCCCGACGATCCGTGTCCGTGACGGCGATGACGGCGATGACGTCATGGCAGGTATTGCACCGCAGCGAGTTTGAGCTGACCGTCGTCCGGGCTCACGAGTACCCGCAGCCGGAACCGTCGCACCACCGTCTCGGCGACGGCGTCGGCAGGCGTGGTCGCGTCGGTGAACTCGACCGTCGCGGCCACCAGGACCGCGGCACTGTCACCGGCGCGGGCCGCGACGCCGGCCCCGTCGACGACGCCGCGCCCGATGGTGCCCTGTGACCGGACGAAGGTGGTGTAGCTGTCCGCCGATTGCGCGAACTCGTCACGGAACTCGCCGGTGGCGCCGTCGAGGATCCGCCGCGCCTGGTCGGGCCGGCGATGGTCCGGACTGAGCAGGACCGACACCCGTGCCGTGGCCGCCTCGAGGTAGTCATCGTCGGTGTAGGTGTCGTCGGCACGGCTCCACACCGCTACCACGGCGACCGCGAGCAGAACCGCGAACAGCGCGACCGCTGAGAAGACCCGTACCAGACGTGACGGCCGGCGCCGGCCCGCCTCGATCTCCGCCGACCACAGTTCGTCCACTGCGTCGCGCAGATCGGCGCGCGCGGCCCGCTCGGCGTCGAGTCGGGCGTCTCGGGCCATACGTCGGTTCCTCTCACGGCGGGCCCCGGTGTCGCCGGGGCCTACCCCACCCTAACGAGCGCCCGTGAAGATCAGCTCTCCCCGATGCGGTTCGCGTAGGCAGCCCGCTGCTCGTGGTCGTAGTGCAGGAACACCCTGTCGAGCTTCGCCATCCGCCGCGACGCCCGCTTCCAGGATTGCGGGAAGAGCGCGTTGGCGTGGACCCAGGCCATCGACCGCGGCGCGGTGACCCGCAGCCGCGGGCGCGCGATGATGGAGACGACCTGCGCAGCAACGTCTTCGGGCTCGAGGACCTGGATCATCCGATTGGTCTGCACCCCCGAGATCAGGCCCGTGCGTGTGAACGTGGGCAGCACGGTGCTCACGCGCACGCCTGTCGATTCGAGTTCGGCATTGACCGCCTCGGAGAACTCGATGACCGCGGCCTTGGCGCCGTTGTAGATGGTGAGCCCGGGCGTCGGCAGTCGACCCGCGAGTGAGGCGATGTTGACGATCTGGCCGCGCCCACGAGCGACCATGCGTCGTGCCGCGAGCTGCGTGCCGGTGATCACCCCGATCACGTCGATGTCGTAGGTGCGCCGGATGAGCGCGTCGTCGTAGGACAGGAAGTCACCGACGGGCATGATGCCGGCATTGTTGATCAGCACGTCGATCGGCCCGAGCGCGTCCTCGACCGCGGTGAGGAAATCGTCGAAGGACCGGCGATCGGTGACGTCGACGGCGAACCCCTCGACACCGAGGTCGGCCGCGGACTTGCCGACGGCCTCGTCGTCGATGTCGCCGAGGGCCACCGTGGCACCCGCGTTGAACAGCTGCGTCGCGGTCTCGAAACCGATGCCGCGGGCGGCGCCGGTGATGGCGATCACCTTGCCGCGCAACGCCGATGACGGGTCGGTCGAACGGCTGCGCCGATCGAGCAGGAACATCTGTACTCCTTGGTCAGGGGGTCGAAACGAGTCCGGGACCGGGCGGGTCACCAGATCATCGGGGCGAGATACTTCGCGGCCAGTTCGCGGACCGCGTCGGGTTGCTGGCGCCGCTCATCGGAGGCCGGGACCTCCAGAAACGAGATCACAAGTCGGACATGCAGTTCCACGGCACGCAGGAGATCCTGCTCGGGCATCTGAGCACCCGCGGAACGCAGCGTCGCGGCCACCCGGGCGGTGACCGTGTCGATGAACAGCGAGGTCACCGACGCGGTGATGCCCCTCATCTCGAAGTCGGTGAGGACCAGCCGACGCATCAGCGGATCCTCGGAGATCATCACCGCACCCTCGGCGAAGGCCTCCACGACCGCCTCAGCCGGACCGAGCCCCACCACCGCCGCCTCGAGGCGCACCATCCCGCGCTGGTAGAGGTCGTTGGCGACGGCGAGGAGCAGCTCCTCTTTGTTCGGGAAGCGCCGGTAGAGCGTGCTGCGGCTCACGCCCGCGTTCGCGGCGACCTCGTCCATGTTGGCGCGTCGCACGCCCACCGAGGTGAACTCGGCGCCCGCGGCCGCGAGGATCGCCTGCTCCTGATCCTCCGGACTCGAGGTGTTGCGGGTCTTGCGCCGCGTCTTGACGGAGCTCATCGGCGACGAAGGTCGACGGGCAGATTGTCCTTGGGCACCGGCAGGGCGCTGTAGTCCATCGGGATCTGGTAACCCTCGGGCACCGACCATTCGAAGTTACGGACCACGTGATGCAGGATCGTCTTGATCTCCATCTGGCCAAAGTACAGCCCGATGCACTTGTGCACGCCGCCGCCGAATGGCATCCAGGCCATCCGGTGCCCCTTGTCCTCGGCCCGTTCGGGAGAGAACCGCTCGGGGTCGAACATGTCGGGGTTGGTGAAGAACTCCGGGTCACGATGGTTCGTCATCTGCGGCACCGTGACGATGGTGCCCTTGGGGACATAGAAACCCTGCACAGAGGTGTCCTTGACGGCCATCCGCGGTTGCGCGGGCACCGGCGTGCACATCCGCAGCGATTCCTTCATGACCAGATCCAGCGCGGTCAGCCTGCCGAGGTCGTCGTAGCCGAGTTCCGGATTGAGCTCGAGTGACTGTTCGCGCGCCTTCTGCTGCCACTTCGGCGACTTCGCCATCCGGTAGGCCATCTGGGTCATCGTGATCGTGGAGGTGTCGTGCGCGGCCATCAGCACGAAGATCATGTGGTTGACGACGTCGGAGTCGGTGAACCGCTCGCCTTCGTCGCCCTCGACGTGGCAGAGCACCGAGAACAGGTCGGGGGTCTCGCGGGCCCGCTTGGCCGCGATGTTGGCGTGGAAGAACTCCTCGAGCACCTTGCGGCCGCGCAGGCCCTTCCACCATCGGCCGCCGGGCACGGGCTTGCGGACGTAGGCGACACCGGCCCGCACCGTATCGATGAACGCCTTGTTGATCTTGTCGGCCTCGTCCTTGGGCAGTTCGAGGCCGAGGAACACCTCGAGTGCCACGTCGAGGGTCATCGACTTGAATTCGCTGAACAGCTTGACCTCCCCGGTCGGGAGGTTGGCGACGCGTTCGGCGATCATCGGCTGCATCTCCTGCATGTAGCCCTTGAGCGTCGACGGGCTGAACGCCTGCTGCAGGATGTGCCGGTGATGGCGGTGCTCGTCGAAGTCGAGGAGCATGATGCCGCGGTTGAAGAACGGGCCGATGAAGTAGCTCCACGCGGGACCGTTGGCGAAGGCCTTGTCCCGGTTCATCAGGATCTCGTCGGCGGCCCGCGCGCCGGCGGCGATCACCATTTTCACGCCCAGTGCATTGAGACCGGAGACCTGCCCGAATCGGTTGAGTCGATCGTCGCCGAAGGCGAACGGATCACGCCGCATCGACATCATCTCGAGAATGCCGTTGCGCTCCGCGCACGGCACCTCGACCAATCCGCTGCCGGCCGGGGCCGGGGCAAGCACCGTTGTCATCGCTTCTCCTCGTCGCGTCCTCGTATGTCGACCACGGTCGTGACTGTGACCCCGGTCGCATCCTTCTGCTATTGGAACAGATCGGAGAAAATGTTTCTACCCCCGACCCCGCGGCCGTTTTCGCCCGGGTCGGTCAACAGCGCATGGCAGCGCGCCAGTCGGTCCCTCCACCACTGCTCGCGCGATGGCTCGACGTCGCGCGACGCGCGCACATCCACGTCGTCGGCGCCGGTGAACCACCGCGGCCGGACATCCCCGCCTGCCGGGATGAACGGTTCGGCGATGTCGGCGGTGAACAGGGCCCCGGTCCCCAGTCCGCAGGCGTACTCGAGGGTGGGCAGGGCGGCCGCGGCCGCCACCCCGGCGGCCATACCGACCGCCGAGTCCAGCGCCGAGGACACCACGACCGGCAACCCGATGGCATCGGCGATCGCGAGCGTCGCCCGCATCCCACCCAGCGGCGCGACCTTCACGATCGCCACATCCGCCGCCTCGGCGGCGACCACCAGGAATGGATCGGCCGCCTTGCGGATCGACTCGTCGGCAGCGATCGGTACGTCGACCGCGCGGCGCACGACGGCGAGCTCGGAGACCGTCGCGCAGGGCTGCTCGACGTACTCGACGTCGCCGATGGCCCGGATCGCATGGATGGCCTCCTCCGGTGTCCACTTCCCGTTGGCGTCGATGCGGACCCGTTGCATCACCGCGCGCGCGGCGGCCACCCGGGCGACGTCGTCGTCGAGGGTCTGACCCGGCTCGGCGACCTTGACCTTCGCGGTCGTGGCGCCCGGGTAGCGCGCCAGGATCGCCGCGACCTCGTCGGCGCCAACGGCCGGCACCGTCGCGTTGACCGGAACCGAATCACGCACGGACACAGGAGGACCCAGATAGGCGGCCTCGATGCCGGCGGCCAGCCAGGCGGCGGCCTCGTCGTCGTCGTACTCGACGAACGCCCCGAACTCGCCCCATCCGGCGGGTCCGCGGAAGACCAACGTCTCGCGTTCGGTCAAACCCCGGAACCGGGTCCGCATCGGCAGGCGGACCACGGTCGCGAACTCCAGCAGTTCGGCGACCGTCGGCCATGCGCGCGGCGTCATCTCGACCTCTCCTCCGTCGATCGGGTTAGCCGCCTTGGAACAAATATTTCATTTCGTTCCATTGTCGGCTACTCTCCTCCCATGACAGTCAACCAGGGCTACGAGCACGCGATCCGCGAAGCCGAACCCGTCATCGTCGACGACGATGCCGATTCCGCCCTGCCCGCGCCGCGCCTGGGTGCCGACTCGCTGATCTGGAAGTTCTACGGCGACGTCCGTGGCGTGTTCGGCTTCCAGCGCCTCGCCGGAACGGAGAACTGCATCGAACAACTCGGGCAGGCCGTACTCGACCACTCGGTCATCTTCGACGACTTCCTCGGCCGGGCACAGCGTACCGGCCCACCGGTGATGAAGACCGTCTACAGCACCGAACCGCAGAAGTGGGGACGCACCGTCCGTGACTTCCATCGAAACATCAAGGGCGAGATCAGCGACGGTTCCCGCTACCACGCGCTCAATCCCGAGCTCTTCTACTGGGCACATGCCACCTTCGTCGACCAGGTCCTCTACATCACCGACACCTTCATCCGCAGGCTGAGCCATGCCGAGAAGGTACAGATCTTCGAAGAGAGCAAGATCTGGTACGAGCTCTACGGCGTGAGCGCGCGCAGTCAGCCGCAGACCTACGAGGAGTTCCTCGCGTATTGGGACGACATGCTCGACCGGTTCGTTCCCCACAAGACGATCGTCTACGCGACCGGCTACATCCGGCAGGGCCTGCCCCGCCCCGGGAACGTCCCCGCCCCGCTGTGGCGCGTGGTCTCCGCCCCGCTCAACGCCTTCATCCGCACCGTCATCGTCGGCACCCTGCCCCAGCAGATGCGGGAAGTGTGCGACCTCGAATGGGATGAGAAGCGCGAGAAACGTTTCCAGCGGTTCGCGAAGACCATGCGGACGTTGAACCCGGTCTTCAACCGATTGCCATTGAAATGGCTCTACCTCCCGTGGGCCTACAACGCGTGGCGCAGGGTGGGCGTCGATCCGCGACCGCTGCACAACCGGCCCGCGGCGTGAGGATCTCGACACTCACCCGGTGAACCGGTGGTGACCGCCACCGCGCACATAGGGTTTACTTGGCGTGCAGGAAGTCGGTTGCCGCCGTCTCGAATTCGGCGGGGCGGTCACGGTGCACGCTGTGGCCGGCGTCGATGACGCGGAACCGGCCCGCCGGCAACGCCTCGCTCAGCGTTTGCAGATGCTGCGGCGGGAGGAAGCTTCGCCGGCCACCGGAGATGATGAGCGTCGGCGCGGTCACCGTCGGCAGCGCGTCCCACCAGTCCGGTTCCGGAACCTGGAACTGCGTCCCCACCTGATCGGGCAGGGACCGGTCGAATCGCAGGAACGGATACGGGTTGGTCACCACGTCGCGGACGCCGCGCAGCCGCTCCCCGAGCCCAGCCGAGACCACGATCCCCTCGTCGACATCCGCGTCGTTGCGCGGCATCGGCGGCACCTCTTCGAGGATCAGCCGCCGTACCCGCCCGGGTTCGGCGATGGCCAGCCGCAGGGCGGTGTGTGCCCCGAGCGAGTGTCCGAGCAGGTCGAAACGCTCAACGCCGAGGTCGTCGATGACGAACCGCAGATCGTCGCGGAAGTCGTCGAGGCGGTAGCTGTCGGCGTGTCCGCTGCGTCCGTGACCGCGCAGGTCGACCGACACCACTCGGCGTCCCGAGCGGCGCAGCGCGGCGGCGAACCGTCGCCAGGTGGTGTGGTCACCGGCCATCCCGTGGACGAGCAACACCGGCGGCCGGGTGTCGTCGGGACCGGAGATACGCACCGCGAGCGGTAGGTCGTCGCGTCGAAGAACCCGCATTCCCCCAGGGTAGTGACCCGGCGCGTCAGTCCCGGAACCACCCGCTGCGCTTGGCCCGCCAGACCATTTCCTCCCAGTAGCCCCACTGGTGGGTGCCGACCGCCGGGAAGTCGGTGGTGATCCGGACCCCGGCGAGCGCCGCGGCCACCTCGAACGTCCTGGTCTGAGCCATGGAGACGGTCTCGAGCGGGGTGCCCTTGATGGAACCGATCGCCTCGGTGTTGTACTTGCCCCACACGCCGGTGGCTGCGGCGACCCGGATCCGCATACCGCGCATACGCGGGATCTGTACGAGGGCGTCGTTGTCGACCCAGCGCTTGTCCCAGGGCGGACCCCACATCGCGTCGGCGCTGAACGGCCCGACGCCCGCCGCCACCCCGGCGTCGATCAGCGCCAGCCTGACCGCCTCGCGCATCGTCGGGGCGGAGAGGTTGAGGAATCCGGACATCGAGAAGATGTGCGAGATCCGCTTGCGGTGATAAGCCCCGTAGATCATGGCCGCGCTGCCGCCCATCGAGATGCCCATCATCGCGTACTTCCCCCGCGGACCGACCGCGAGACCGCGGGCGTCGAGTTCGCGGATGATCGTGTTGAGGCGACACGTCCATCGGTAGCGGTATTTGATCTTGTTGCCGGGGCTCGCCTCGTTCCAATTGGTGTAGAAGCTCGCGAGCCCGCCCACCGGCTCCACCACGTTCACGCCCGAGTCGGCCAGGCGCTGGATGCGCGTCTCATGACGCCATCCGCTCATGTCACTCGTCGCGCGCAGACCGTCGAGCGCGATCACGGTCTTGTAGTTGCCCCACCGGGTCCACATGTCCACCGGGGTTGTCGGCATGCCGCACCCGCTGACGTAGAACCGGCCGAACGACGACGCGTTCGCGCTGCCGGCCTCGATCGACCCGATACCGACGATGGTGGCCACGACGAGCAGACAGACGAGGATTCGGCGCCGCATCGCCAGTCGGCGTGGGCGCATGGTGAGTACCGGCACCGCAGAACCGTAATCGGTTGTGCGAGTGGGATGCCACCGCTGGGACCGGTCCGGGGGAC
>NZ_BAHC01000077.1 GCF_000298195.1 Gordonia rhizosphera NBRC 16068
GACTGGAGCGAGGTGGACACCCGCGCGGTCGACACGGCGCGGCTGCTGGCTGCGGACGCGGTGCAGAAGTGCGGCAGCGGCCATCCGGGCACGGCGATGAGCCTGGCGCCGCTGGCCTACACCCTGTTCCAGCGAGTGATGCGCCACGATCCGGCCGACACCGAGTGGGTGGGCCGCGACCGGTTCGTGCTGTCCTGCGGACACTCCAGCCTGACGCTCTACATCCAGCTCTACCTCGGCGGGTTCGGTCTCGAACTCGACGACATCGAGGCCCTGCGGACCTGGGAATCACTTACCCCCGGCCACCCGGAGTACCGGCACACCAGGGGCGTGGAAATCACCACCGGACCGCTGGGCCAGGGCCTCGCCTCGGCCGTGGGCATGAGCATGGCCGCCCGCTACGAGCGCGGACTGTTCGACCCGGACGCCGCCGAAGGCGCGAGCCCCTTCGATCACCACGTCTATGTGATCGCCTCCGACGGCGACATCGAGGAGGGCGTGACCTCCGAGGCGTCGTCGCTGGCGGGTACCCAGCAGCTGGGCAACCTGATCGTGTTCTACGACCAGAACCAGATCTCCATCGAGGACGACACCGACATCGCACTGTCGGAGGATGTCGCGAAGCGATATGAGGCCTACGGCTGGCATGTGCAGACCGTCGAGGGCGGCGAGGACGTCGTCGCCATCGAGGCGGCGATCGAGGCCGCCAAGGCGGTCACCGACAAGCCGTCGCTGATCTGTGTGCGGACCATCATCGGCTACCCCGCGCCGACCAAGATGAACACCGGCGCCGCCCACGGTTCCGCGCTTGGCGACGATGAGATCGCGGAGACCAAGAAGATCCTCGGCTTCGACCCGGAGAAGAACTTCGAGGTGTCCGACGAGGTCATCGGCCACACCCGCGGGCTCGTCGCACGCGGCGAGGCGGCCAAGGCCGCGTGGCAGCAGGGTTTCGACGCCTGGGCGCAGGCGAACCCCGAGAACAAGGCGCTCTTCGATCGTCTGCACGCGCACGAACTGCCCGAGGGCTGGACCGACACGATCCCGTCGTGGACTCCCGGTGACAAGGCCGTCGCGACCCGCGCCGCATCCGGCAAGGTGCTCTCGGCGCTCGGTGCGGTCCTGCCGGAGTTGTGGGGCGGCTCGGCGGACCTGGCGGGCTCCAACAACACCACCATGGACGGTGCCGCGTCGTTCGGCCCGACGTCGATCTCGACCAAGAAGTGGTCGGCCAACCCGTACGGCCGCACGCTGCACTTCGGCATCCGCGAACACGCGATGGGCGCCATCCTGTCCGGCATCGCGCTGCACGGCCCGACCCGCGCCTACGGCGGAACCTTCCTGCAGTTCTCGGACTACATGCGTCCTGCCGTCCGGCTCGCCGCACTGATGGAAACCGACCCGATCTACGTGTGGACCCATGACTCGATCGGTCTCGGCGAGGACGGCCCCACCCACCAGCCGGTCGAACACCTCGCCGCGCTGCGCGCCATCCCCCACCTCGACGTGGTCCGGCCGGCCGACGCCAACGAGACCGCGGCGGCGTGGCAGACCCTGCTCGGCCGGCGCAACCATCCGGTCGGTCTGGCCCTGACCCGCCAGAACGTCCCGATTCTCGAGGGCACCTCCACCGAGGGCGTCGCGAAGGGCGCCTACGTGCTGTCGGACCCCGACGGCACCCCGGACGTGGTGCTGATCGGCACCGGTTCTGAGGTGTCACTGGCCGTCGAGGCCGCCCAGGCGTTGGCCGGCAAGGGCATCAAGGCCCGCGTCGTGTCGATGCCCTGCTTCGAATGGTTCGACGAGCAGACCCCTGACTACCGCGAGTCGGTGCTGCCGACCGGTGTGCCGCGCGTCGCGGTGGAGGCCGGCATCTCGATGCCGTGGTACCGCATCGTCGGCGATTCCGGCGAGATCGTGGCCCTCGACCACTTCGGCGCCTCCGCCGACTACAAGGTCCTCTACCAGGAATTCGGGATCACCGCCGAGGCAGTCACCGCCGCCGCCGAGCGCGTCGTCCGCAGCTAGCTCCGCAACCCCAGCACGGCCACCAGCCAGAGGAGACACATCGTGACCCAGAACGAGAAGCTCGCCGAACTGTCCGCCGCCGGAGTGTCCGTGTGGCTCGATGACCTGTCCCGGGACCTGATCGGTTCCGGCGACCTCGCCGACTTGATCGCCACGAAATCCGTCGTCGGCGTCACCACCAACCCGTCGATCTTCCAGGCTGCCATCTCCAAGGGCGAGACCTACGACGCCCAGGTGCACGAACTCGCCGCCCGCGGCGCGGACGTGGACGCCACCATCCGCACCATCACCACCGACGACGTCCGCAACGCCTGCGACGTCCTCGCACCGGTGTACGAGGAGTCCCAGGGGGTGGACGGTCGGGTGTCGATCGAGGTCGACCCGCGCCTCGCCCACGACGCCGACGGCACCGTCGCGCAGGCGATCGAGCTGTGGAAGATCGTCGACCGCCCGAACCTGCTGATCAAGATCCCCGCCACCAAGGCGGGTCTGCCCGCTATCACCCGGGTGCTCGCCGAGGGCATCAGCGTCAACGTCACGCTGATCTTTTCCGTGGACCGCTACAAGGAGGTCATGGACGCCTTCCTCGACGGCCTCGACGCCGCCGCACAGGCCGGCCACGACCTGTCCACGATCCACTCGGTGGCGTCGTTCTTCGTCTCCCGCGTGGACACCGAGATCGACAAGCGCCTCGACGCGATCGGCACCCCCGCCGCCGTCGAGATGCGGGGCCGCGCCGGTCTGGCCAACGCACGGCTGGCCTACCGCGCCTACCAGGAGGTGTTCGAGGTCGAGTCACGCTTCCCCGACCTGCTCGCCCAGGGTGCGCGGCCGCAGCGTCCGCTGTGGGCGTCGACCGGGGTCAAGAACCCCGACTACCCCGACACCCTCTACGTCAGCGAGCTCGTCGCCCCCAACACGGTCAACACCATGCCGCACAAGACGATGGACGCCTTCGCCGACCACGGCTGGGTGAACACCGGCTCCATCGTCGGCAAGGGCGAGGACTCCCAACGGACCTTCGATGCGCTCTCCGCGCTCGGCATCGACCTCGACGACGTGTTCGCCGTCCTCGAGGACGAGGGCGTGAAGAAGTTCGCCGACGCCTGGAACGAGCTCCTCGACGCCACCGCCGAGCAGCTCGCCGCGGCGACCGAAGGCTGACGGGTTGCCTGCGCAGGGCTCGGGCTGGCGCAACCCGCTCCGCGATCCGCGCGACAAGCGACTGCCGCGGATTGCGGGCCCGTGCAGCCTGATCATCTTCGGTGTCACCGGTGACCTCGCGCGCAAGAAGCTGATGCCGGCGGTCTACGACCTCGCCAATCGCGGGTTGTTGCCGCCGTCGTTCGCGCTCGTCGGATTCGCCCGGCGCGACTGGGACGACGAGGACTTCGCGAAGGTGGTCCACGACGCGGTGCGCCAGCACGCGCGGACGGGTTTCCGCGAGGAGGTCTGGGAGCGTCTCGCCGAGGGGTTCCGGTTCGTCCAGGGCTCCTTCGATGATGACGCCGCGTTCGCACGTCTGAAGGACACGCTGCAGAGGCTCGACAAGGAGCGTGGCACCGACGGGAACCACGCGTTCTATCTGTCGGTCCCGCCGAAGGCGTTTCCGACCGTGTGTGAGCAGCTCCATCGCAGCGGTCTCGCCACCGAGGACGGCGACCACTGGCGCCGCGTGGTGATCGAGAAGCCGTTCGGACACAACCTGGAATCGGCGAAGGAACTCAACGCCGTCGTCAACAGCGTCTTCCCCGAGTCGTCGGTGTTCCGCATCGACCACTACCTCGGCAAAGAGACGGTCCAGAACATCCTGGCGCTGCGGTTCGCGAACCAGCTGTTCGACCCGCTGTGGAGTTCGCACTACGTCGACCACGTGCAGATCACCATGGCCGAGGACATCGGGCTCGGCGGCCGCGCGGGCTACTACGACGGCATCGGCGCCGCACGTGACGTCATCCAGAACCACCTGCTGCAGCTGATGGCGCTGGTTGCGATGGAGGAGCCGATCTCCTTCGAGCCCAACCAGCTGCAGGCCGAGAAGATCAAGGTTCTGGCGGCGACGCGGAACGTCCTGCCGCTGGCGGAGAACACCGCCCGCGGCCAGTACGGTCCGGGTTGGCAGGGCAGCGAGAAGGTCGCCGGGCTGGTCGACGAAGAAGGGTTCGCCAAGGACTCGACAACCGAGACCTACGCGGCCATCGCGCTCGAGGT
This sequence comes from Gordonia rhizosphera NBRC 16068, assembly GCF_000298195.1. Taxonomy (GTDB): domain Bacteria; phylum Actinomycetota; class Actinomycetes; order Mycobacteriales; family Mycobacteriaceae; genus Gordonia; species Gordonia rhizosphera. The sequence goes on from NZ_BAHC01000077.1 coordinate 4,240, forward strand.
CGACTCCCGACGATGGGCCGGCGTCCCGTTTTACCTGCGCACCGGTAAACGACTCGGGCGCCGGGTCACCGAGATCGCGCTGGTGTTCAAACGGGCGCCGCACCTGCCGTTCGACAAGACGATGACCGAGGATCTCAGCCAGAACGCGCTGGTGATCCGTGTCCAGCCGGACGAGGGCATCACGATGCGGTTCGGTTCGAAGGTTCCGGCGTCGAGCATGGAGGTGCGCGACGTCAACATGGACTTCAGCTACGGCACCGCGTTCACCGAGGCGTCACCGGAGGCCTACGAACGCCTCATCCTGGACGTGCTCCTCGGCGAGCCGTCGCTGTTCCCGGTGAACGAAGAGGTCGAACTCTCCTGGGAGATCCTCGACCCCGTCATCGAGCACTGGGCGGAGGGCGGCACGCCCGACACCTACGAATCGGGGACGTGGGGTCCACCGTCGGCGGAAGAGATGCTGGAACGCACCGGGCGTTGCTGGCGGCGTCCGTGACATCGTTCGTCGCGACCACCAATCAGGAGGGCCCACAATGATCCTCGAAATGTCCGACACCTCCACCACCGATGTCGCCAAGAAGATCGTCGAGGTCCGTGAGTCCGGTGGGGCGATCAGCCTCGGTCGTGTGTTGACGCTCGTCG
>NZ_BAHC01000076.1 GCF_000298195.1 Gordonia rhizosphera NBRC 16068
TGCGGTCGCGGCCGCCGGCAGTGCGTCGGCAATTCGTGAGAAAGCATCCTCGTCCAGAGCCGCCGAGACAAACCAGGCCTCGAATGCGCTCGGCGGCGGATAGACCCCGCGTTCGAGCAGCGCGTGGAAAAAGGGCGCGAAACGCCAGGTCTCGGTGGCCTTGACGCCTGCGTAGTCGACGACCGGGTCGGTCTGGTCGGTGAAGAAGACGCTGAGCAGGTTGCCCGCGAGCTGCACCCGGTGCGCGACGCCGGCGGCGGTCAACGCGTCGGTCAGCAGTCCGGCGAGACGTTCGGAGTTTGCGTCGAGGGTGCGGTAGACGTCGGCGTCGGCGTTGCGCAGCGTGGCGAGCCCGGCGGCGACGGCCACCGGATTCCCCGACAGCGTGCCCGCCTGATAGACGGGTCCGGTCGGCGCAAGCCGCTCCATCACGTCGGCGCGCCCGCCGAACGCCGCGGCCGGCAGGCCGCCGCTCATGACCTTGCCGAAGGTGTAGAGGTCGCCGCCGACACCTTCGAGGCCGTACCAGCCCGACGGGCTCACCCGGAATCCGGTCATCACTTCGTCGATGATCAGCAGAGCGCCGTGTCGTCGGGTGAGTTCACGCAGGCCGGCGTTGAAGCCGTCGTGCGGCGCGATCGCCCCCATGTTGCCGGCGGCGGCCTCGGTGATGACCGCCGCGATCTCGTGGCCGAACTCCTCGAACGCCTTCGCGACGGCTTTGAGGTCGTTGTAGGGCAGCACGATGGTGTCATGAGCGGCGGCGCCGGTCACGCCGGGCGAGGTGGGCAGGCCGAGGGTTGCCACACCGGAACCGGCGTCGGCGAGCAGGGCGTCGACGTGACCGTGATAACAGCCGGAGAACTTGATGATCTTGGGGCGCTCGGTGAATCCGCGCGCCAACCGGATAGCCGACATGGTGGCCTCGGTGCCCGAATTGACGAGCCGCACGCGCTGCACCGGGTCGACCCGGTCGATGATCTCCTCGGCGAGTTCGATCTCGGCCTCGGTGGGTGCACCGAACGACAGACCACCGACCGCGGCCCGCTGCACGGCCTCCACGACGGCGGGATGTGCGTGCCCGAGGATCATCGGACCCCAGGAACACACCAGGTCGACGTACTCGTTGCCGTCGACATCGGTCAGCCGGCAGCCCTTCGCCGAGGCGATGAACCGGGGATCGCCGCCGACGGCGGAGAATGCGCGGACCGGGGAGTTGACACCCCCGGGGGTCGCCATCTGTGCGCGCTGGAACAGTTCGGCTGACCGGGTGGCGGCATCAGCGAGTCGGGTCACGGCCTCCAGTGTTCCAAACGCGTCGGCGCGTCCCAAATCCTGTCGCGCGCCCGAACCGCGCCGCACACGGCGATGCGGCCTCACCTAGGGTCAGGTTCGTCCCATTCCGCTGATCCGGAGGAACGCGTGCCAGCACATGCCGTCGACGATGCAACTGCCGACGTGTCGCCGCCCTACGAACCACCAGAATCGTTCATTCCCGTCGACAAACGTCGTTTCGGGATGGACAGCCGCACGATCCTGCCGGGGTTCTTCGTCCTGGTCGTCGCGCTGATCCTGTCGTTCGTGCCCGCCATGATCAACGACTCCGTCGAGTACGACGACCCGGTCGTCGCAGGCGATGTGATGGCGGTCGGCGACCGGGTGACGTTCACGCCGACGGTCGGCTGGGATGTCACGGCCGGCCTGCGCGAGGACGAGCCGCTGCCCGGCGGGAGCTATCCGTCGGTGGCGACCGTGTCCGACTCGGGCGTCGTCATGCGGGTGCGGACCGCGCCGTTCGAGGGAACCCCCGAGGACCTCCTCGACCAGATCCGGGACAACAACGAAGACCTCGGCGACCTGGCCCCCAACATCGGCGAGAAGGCGGCGTCGATCACCACCACCGACGGTCACCGCGGTGTCATCGCCGACTATCAGGTCCCTGCCGGCGAGGGCGTCGTCGCGGCGTTCGTGGACGACGGGCTCGGTGTCGAGATCGTCGCCGCTGTACCCCCGGAGTACGAGCGCGAGTCCGCCGAGGACATCGCCCGGATGATCCAGAGCATCAGCATCAAGGAGGCATCGGAGTGACCACCGCCGTCGGTGACAACGCACCGCAGATCGATTCGACCGACCTCGAGCGAGACCGCTACGACGCCATCACCAAGTCGGGCCGCGGCGAGAGCTTCAGGTTCATCCAGCCCCGCAATCTCTGCTGGTGGGTCTACCTCGTGATCGTCGGGTACGGCGCGGCGCTCACCGTCACGATGTTCGCGGCGCCCTGGCACGCCTACGGCGACGAACTCGGCACCACCGTGTTCGTGCTCCTCGTCTACGGGGCGTTGCTGTGGTGGTTCACCCGCTACATCGACCGCTACACCCCGGTGCCGGGCAAGCTGGTGCTGGCCGCGCTGGTGTGGGGTGCGATCGGCGCGACGATGGCCATCGCCATCAACGCCAACGGCCCGATCCGCACCCTCTGGGCGAAGGGTTTCGGGCAGCAGTTCAGCGCGGAGTGGTCGGCCGGCCTCACCGCGCCGCTCACCGAGGAGATCTCCAAGGGCCTCGGCGTGGTGCTGCTGATCTACTTGGCCCCCAAGGTGATCCGCACCGCGTTCGACGGTTTCATCGTCGGCGCCTTCTGTGGTCTCGGGTTCCAGATCCTCGAGGACATCCTCTACTCCTTCAACCTGGCCGGATCGCATTTCGGCGCGGATGCGGGTGACCTCGGATTCGGCGTCGCCGTGCAGCGCATGCTGACCGGCCTGTCGGGTCACATCCTGTTCTCCGCCATCTTCGGCGCCGGCATCGTCTACCTACTCGGACGTCCCGGTGAGCCGCGCAACGTGGCACGCGGGCTCGGGCTGATGGCACTGCCCGTGGCGATGCACTGGTTCTGGGACTCGATGGGCGCGCTACTGCCGCAGCCGTCGGAAGCCGTGGTGATTCTCGAACTGTTGATCATCGTGCTGGTCTTCATCGCCATCGTGGTGTGGGTGTTCCACCTCGTCGTCGAACGTGAACGGATGTACCTCCGTGCGATTCTCGCCCCTGAGGCCGCCGGCGGCGTACTCACCGAGGACGAACTGATGGCCGTCTCCGGCGACTGGAAGCAGCGTCGGCACCTGCGCAAGGTTGCCGGCGGGCGTGAGGGGCGCCGCCGGGAGAGCTGGGTGACCGAGGCCGCCGGCGACCTCGCCGACGCGTTGGCGCAGTCCCGGGGTGCGACGACACCGGAGGTGGAGTTCGCGCGGTCCGAGGTGACGCGGCTGCGCGGAGCAGTGGACGCGACCGTCTGACCGCTGGTTCCCCGGACCGGGCGACGTTGGATCACATTCGGCGCGCGACGTGAAGTTGCACACTTTCTGCCCCGAGACTTCACTTTCTGCGGCCCGGTACACGAGAGTCAACTCGGGGTCACTGTGACCCGGTCGCACGAAGCGCGGGCGGGTCACCCAACATCATTTCGTCGGGGGATTCAAATGATGCTCGTATCCGGTCGTGTCCGCGCGGCAGTCGTCGCGTCGCTGCTCGCCACCACAGTCTCACTCGCTCCGGCCGTCGCGAGCGCCACCGGTGACGGACAGTCGTCGGGCTCGGGTTCGTCGCACGGTGACTCGAAGTCGTCGTCGCACAGCGGTTCGGGCGGAGGCAGCTCCGACAAGGACGGGTCCGACAAGTCCGACAAGGGTGGCTCCGACAAGGACAAGAGCGGGTCCGACAAGGACAAAGGCAGCTCCGGCCAGCACGATTCCGACAAGGACAAGGGCGGGTCCGGTCAGCACGGGTCCGACAAAGACAAAGACAAAGACAAGGGCGGGTCGGGCCAGCACGATTCCGACAAAGACAAGGGCCATGGGACTGGCGGCGGCCAGGACTGTGACGACGATTCGTCGACGACGCCCCCGCCGGCTCCGCCGACGACGACCACACCCGATTCCGGCGACGACGAGGGCGACGAGGGCACAGACGACACCGAGGTACCACCCGCTCCGCCGGCGCCGCCGGAGACGACCACGCCGGAGGTCGTCACACCCGCGCTGCCGACCTTCCCCTCGTTGCCGCCCCTCACCTTCGCGCCGGTCAGCGGATCGTTCCCGGACATCAGCGTGGGACCCTGGACGCGGCCGACATTCCCGTGGTGACAGAGGTCGGCAACGGAGCGCCGACAGCGGGGCCCGAAGGTCAGCCGATCGTCATCACGAAGACGACGAGCGGCGGAAATGTCTACGGCTACGTCGACGAGTCGGGCCGCTACGTGCCCCTCGCCTACGACGAGGGCCTGAGCTTCGACACCGGATACGACGAACCGTCGTCGGGTGCGGCGGTCGCCGGAGCCGGGATCGCCTCCGTCGCAGCGGCCCTCGTTCTCGGTGGCGGCGTCCTCTGGTGGCGTCGACGTGGCCGGATCTGAGTCCCGCCACGCTGAGACCCGGCACGCACTGCGTCTTCGCACCCGGCACCGGCGTGCCGAACTCGTCCGGCTCGCAGTCGGAGTCACACTCACGATCCTGATGTGTGTGGCCTCCGCGCTCGTGTTCACCGGACTCGACGACACCTCTGACGAAGTCTCGACGGCTTCGGCCCCAGCGGTGGATCCGATGAGCGCCGGTGTCGCGACCGTCGCACTTCCCGCCGAGCCGGGGCCGGTTCCGGCAGCGATACCGACCGCGGTCTCGATTCCCGCGATCGGCCTGAACGACGTCGTCCGGGTGATCCCGGCCGGCGGATGTCCGGTGATCGATCCGCCCACCCTCACGGACGTTTTCTGGGTGGGTTGCCGGGCCAAGCCGGGCACCGACTCGGACGGCACCACGGTGCTCACCGGACACGCGGTTGCCGGCGGCAGCGGTGTGTTCAACGAACTCGGCGATCTGCGGAACGGCGACGCCGTCTACATCACCACGCCGCGCGGTCGCCTCGAGTACCGCGTGGCAACCCAGCGCCTGTACCCCAAGAACGCGATCGCGTCGTCGAGCCAGATGACCACGCGGATGCCCGGCCACCTGCTCCTGGTCACCTGTTACATCGACGACGGCAGGTTCACCGGGGACAACCTCGTCGTCGAGGCACATCTCGTCTCGGCGATACCCGTGTGATCGGCTATCCGAGCGCACCCTGAACCTGATCGGCGATGGCCTCCTGCCCGGCCTCATTCGGATGCAGCGGCGAGGCCCCGACCGCCCCCACCTGCGGCTCGATCCACCGCTGCCCCGCCGGCGCGCAGGCGTCGTGTCCCTCGGAGATCTCGGACATGTCCACGAAGGTGATGTCGGTCTGCGCCGCGGCCTTCGCTATCGCGTCGTTGAGGGCGGCCTGCAGGTCACGCAGATACGGGACATCACCGGTCGAGACCGGCACCGTCGGATAACAGCCGGTGTCCGACGGCAGAATCCACGGATAGCCGACCGCGACGATCTCGGACCCCGGCGCCTTGGCACGCACTGCGGTGAATGCCCGCACCAGGGCCGGGAAAGTCGTGGAATCCACGGTGTCGGTGAACTCCGTCCCGTGCCGGTCACGGCACGGCGCGCCGGTCGGATCGCCCGCGGCGAGTTCGGCACAGGTGCGGATCGCGTTGGTGTAGATGTCGCTGTCGTTGCCACCGATCATGAGCGTCACCACACCGGCGTCGCCCGAGACGGCATCGAGTTGCGGCGGCACCCCCTGATACTGCGCGGCGAAGAAGTCGGCGGTGTCGGCGCCGCTGCAGCTCACGTCGTCGAGCCGATAGCCCTCGCCGGCCGCCACCAGATGAGCGAAGTTGCGCGACGACCGGAAGCACATCACCGGCGAATCCGCCACCAGCGGAGGCACTCCCGCGGCCGCGCTGTAGCTGTCGCCGAGGTTGACCAGCAGGGGTTCACCCGCCGCGGCCGACGAGGACGCCACCGACGACGAGGTCCCCGGGGTGACCGCGTCGTCGACCGTGGACGCGCATCCGCCCAGCACCAGGACCAGTGCCGACACAACGACCGCGACCGCCCTCATCTCACCGCCTCCGTCAGCAGCATCAGCAGCAACTCGGCGCGGGTGCGCGCGTCGGACAGATCCGCGTCGAGCAGATCCTCGATCCGTTCGATCCGGTGCCGCAACGTATGTCGGTGCACGCCGGCCGCTGCGGCGGCGACACCCCAGTTGCCGTTCGCCTGCAGGAACGCCAACAGCGTTCCCTGCAGGTCGGTGCCGTGTTCCGCGTCATGGGTGCGCAGCGGCGCCAACTGTTGCGCCGACGCGTCGGTCAGGGCCTGCCGCACCGGATCGATCGCGAGCACCGACCGGCTACCGTGCAGGTCGGCGAGCTGACCGGCCGCGGCCGATCTGCAGGCCACCGCCGCCTGCCGCACGGACTCGCCGAGCTCACCGACCTCGACGTCCGGGCCGAGTCCGGCCGCCGCAGAGCCGTTGTCGTTCACCATCTTCAGCAAACGGGCCACGAAGGCGCCCGCATCGTCGCCGCGCAGCGCCACGATCACCTCCGCACCGTCGCGATGCACGAACACCGCCGGCCACCGATGCTCCAGCTCGTCGACGAGCCGTCGGCGGCCCCGCGCGGCCGCGTCGTCGTCGGTGAAGGCGAACACCGCAGCCCGCACCTTCCCTGCGGGATCGGCGGCCCGATCCAGAATCCGGGAGAGCCCGGGTCCGGCGACGGAGCCGTCGACCGCCAGCGCCAGCGCATCGGAGTGCAGGTCGACCAGATCGCGGGCCACCTGCCGCGGTTTCGCGTGCTCGATCGCGAGCAGCGAGATCGCGTGCCCGACGAGCATGCGCGCGATGTCGTCGGGGGCCACCGGCCCGACGACCCCGAGGTGACCGAACGTCCGGCCGCCAGATCCGACCCGGCCGACGGTGACGGTCGCATCGCCGGTCATCCAGACCGCGCCGGCGGTTTCGGGGTCGCGCGCCACCACCTCCCGTATCCGGTCCAGGTCGGACGCGCGGACCGTACCGGGTGCCGCCGCAACGACGGCGAGCGTGGGGTCGAGCAGCACCACGTGCTGTCCGATGGCCTCGGCGAGTTCCCGGACCACCGCGCCCGATCCGCCCGACGCCGCGGCCCGCGTCATCCGCGGCTGGGCCTTGCTTGCGGTGACGAGCTGCGTGGACCGGTGGGCGGCGATCTGGTCGAGGACCGCGCGGGTGATCGCCGAGAACGGGATCGGTAGCGGCACCTCGAACAGCGGCAGACCGAGGTCGTCGGCGGTGTCGATCATCGCGCGCGGCACCTCGTCGAATCCGAAACCGACGCCGAGACCGACAGCCGCGACTCCCGCCTCGTCGAGGTGCCGGAGATAGCCCGGCCAGACGGAGTCGTTGCCGGTCAGCCGCATCCCGGTGGTCAGGAGCACCTCTCCGCCCGACATCCACTCTCCGGCATCGAGCAACTCCGACGAGACGGCACAGTCGAGGGTGCGGTCGAGGCCGTCGGCCCCGGCGCGCAGCGACAACCCCAGTCGCCGCTGGGCCAGGAGCCATCGCACCGTGGTCACGCCGCACAGCCTACTCGGCCCTATTGGACACCTTGGAGCGCATTGTCCGGGCACTTTGTACAGATTGTCAGGGCACCTCCCGAGGCGGAGAGGCGAAGACTGGGACATGACCGAACCGCGAGCAGAACGGACCGACATGAGCACCATCACGCATCGACTGCCGCAGAAGCGTCACCTGGTCACCGAGCTACCCGGCCCGAAATCCGTCGCGCTGGCCGAGCGGCGCCAAGCCGCCGTGCCGGCCGGTCTCGGGTCGGGTGTGCCGGTCTACGCCGTCGATGGTGACGGTGGGGTGCTCGTCGACGTCGACGGCAACTCGCTGATCGACCTCGGTTCCGGTATCGCGGTGACCACCGTCGGTGCCAGCAATGCCGCGGTCGCCGATGCCGTTGCGGCACAGGCCCACCACCTCATCCACACGTGTTTCCTGGTCACCCCGTACGAGGGGTACGTCGCGGTGGCGGAGAAACTCAACGAACTCACCCCCGGCGACCACGAGAAGCGCACGGCGCTGTTCAACTCCGGCGCGGAGGCGGTGGAGAACGCGGTGAAGGTGGCGCGGGTGGCGACCGGCCGCGACGCGGTGGTGGCGTTCGACCACGCCTATCACGGCCGTACCAACCTGACGATGGCACTGACCGCGAAATCCGTTCCGTACAAGCACAATTTCGGACCGTTCGCCCCCGAGGTCTATCGGATGCCGATGAGCTACCCGTATCGGGATCCGCTCGGCGACGACGGTGTGGCCGCCGCCCGCCGGGCGATCACCGCGATCGGCACCCAGATCGGCGCCGACGGGGTGGCTGCGGTGATCGTCGAGCCGATCCAGGGTGAAGGCGGATTCGTCGTCCCCGCACCGGGATTCCTGCCCACTCTGGCGCAGTGGTGTCGGGCGAACGGGATCGTGTTCGTCGCCGACGAGGTGCAGAGCGGTTTCTGCCGCACCGGCGACTGGTTCGCCTGTGAACACGAGGGTGTGGTGCCCGACATCGTCACCACCGCCAAGGGCATCGCCGGCGGAATGCCCCTGGCCGGGGTCACCGGGCGCGCCGAGTTGATGGATGCCGTGCATCCCGGCGGCCTCGGGGGTACCTACAGCGGCAATCCGGTGGCCTGCGCCGCCGCGCTGGCCGCGATCGATCAGATGGAGACCCTCGACCTGTGCGCCCGCGCCCGGGCCATCGGCGAGATCGCCACCTCGTCACTGACCGCCACGGCCGCACTGCTGGCTGCCGACGGGCGCGAGGTGATCGGCGACATCCGCGGCCGCGGCGGCATGATCGCCGTCGAACTGGTCCGACCGGGAACCTCCGAGCCCGCACCCGATCTAGCCAAGGCGGTGGCGGCCGGAGCGCTCGCCCGCGGCCTGGTGATCCTCACCTGCGGCACCTACGGCAACGTGATCCGGCTGCTGCCGCCGCTCGTCATCGACGACGCGCTGCTGCGCGAGGGTCTCGCCATCCTCGGCGAGGTACTCGCCGAGTCCGCCTGACCCATCACCACGATCCCATCGGAAGGGAAACCCATGAGCGACAAGGAAGTCATCGACCCTCAGGCCGTCCTCGACGGCGTGCCCACCGGGTTGTGGATCGACGGCGCATCGGTACCGTCGAGTTCGGGCGCCACGTTCGTCGTCGACGATCCGGCGACCGAGGAAGAACTGGTGTCGGTCGCGGACGCAACCGTCGACGACGCGCGCCGCGCCCTCGACGCCGCGGTCGCCGCCGCCGACGACTGGGCCGCCACCCCGCCCCGCGAGCGCGGCGAGATCCTGCGCCACGCTTTCGAACTGCTCACCGAACGTGCCGACGACCTCGCGCTGCTGATGACACTCGAACTGGGCCGGGCTCTGCCCGACAGCGCAGGCGAGGCGCGCTACGGGACCGAGTTCCTGCGCTGGTTCGCCGAGGAGGCGGTCCGCATCAGCGGCCGATTCACCCCCGCACCCGCCGGCACCGGACGCATCCTGGTGACGCATGCGCCCGTGGGTCCGAGCCTGGCGATCACGCCGTGGAACTTCCCGCTGGCCATGGGAACCCGCAAGATCGGCCCCGCACTGGCCGCGGGCAACGTGATGCTCGTCAAGCCGGCGCACGAGACACCGCTGACGATGCTGGCCCTGGCCGAGGCGTTCGCCGAGGCCGGACTCCCACCCGGCGTGCTCTCGGTGCTGCCGACGACCAATGCGGGCGAGGTCTCCACCGCGCTCATCACCGACGACCGCATCCGCAAGATCAGCTTCACCGGCTCCACCCCCGTCGGCCGACATCTGTTGGCACAAGCTGCCGAACGCGTGCAGCGCACGTCGATGGAACTCGGCGGCAACGCACCGTTCCTGGTGTTCGACGACGCCGACATCGACGCCGCGGTCGAGGGCGCGTTTGCCGCGAAGATGCGCAACGGCGGTGAGGCGTGCACCGCGGCCAACCGGTTCCTGGTGCAATCCGGTGTCGCCGAGGAGTTCACCACCAAGCTGACCGAGAAGATGTCCGCGGTCCGCCTCGGCCCCGGCTACGAACCGGGCGTCACACTCGGGCCGCTGGTCAGCGCCAAACAGCGCGACAAGGTCGCCGAGACCGTGGACGGCGCGGTCGCCGACGGCGCACGAGTGCTGTTGGGCGGCAAGGCACCCGGAGGCAAGGGCTACTTCTACCCCGCCACCGTGCTGGATCAGGTCGATCCCTACGCACCGGTCACCCGCGGGGAGATCTTCGGGCCGGTCGCGGTGATCAGCACCTTCACCTCGGAGACCGACGGCGTCAAGGCCGCCAACTCCACCGAATACGGCCTCGCGTCGTACTTCTACAGCCGCGACCTCGAACGGTGCATGCGGGTGTCGGGCGCGCTGGAATCCGGCATGGTCGGTGTCAACCGCGGCGTGATCTCCGATCCCGCCGCCCCGTTCGGCGGGGTCAAGGAGTCCGGGATCGGCCGCGAGGGCGGGACCGAGGGGATCGAGGAGTATCTGTCGGTGAAGTACATCGCGCTGACCTGACCGTTGCCCGACCACCACGGATGTCACGGAGGCAGATGTTACGGAAGTGGCAGTTGTTATCGATTAGAAACCCAACCCACTGGCCACATCCGTAACATCGCGACCATGCGCGTGCGTATCCTCCTGTCCGCGGTGGCGGCCGCCACTGCCCTGAGTACTACCGTCGGCACCGCGACCGCGACCGCCGACCCGGTGCGAATCCCGATCGGCAGCACCGACTTCGGCAGTGTCGATCTGGGCAGTAGCGATTTCGGCACGCCCAACAGCATGTTCCTCTGGCAGAGCCCGCCGACCCGCTACATCGTGGTGCTTGGCGCCAAGATGGGCACGCTCGGGCAGACCCCGGACATCCTCAACCGGCGCCTCGACGTCGCCGCGCGACTGGCGAAGCAGCACCCGTTCAACCGGGTGATCGTGAGCGGCGGGGATACCTGGTGGCTGCCGGTGTCGGAGGCCCAGTTCATGAACCTCGGGCTGATCCGGCGCGGAATCCCGGTCTGGCAGATGGTCAACGAGGGCCGCGCCACCAGCACCGTGCAGAACGCGTTGTACACGGTCGGCATGCTCAGAGGGATGGGTGCCAGCGGAGCGCTGATCGTGACCAACGGGTTCCACATGCAGCGCGCGCTCAAGAACTTCCGGGACGCGGCCCGAAAGCAGAACGCCCGTCTCGAATTCCGGCCGGCCTACGCCTGACTGAAAGCGTTCGGCCGGGGATCCGAACCGGCGTTGGGCTCCGTGAGCAGTCCGAGCCTGCCGAGCACCGACCCTGCCGGGAACGCCAGCCGGGCGGCCGGGACGATCCACGGTCGCCAGTCACGGCACGACGTGGGCACCGGGATGCCCTCGTCAGCCGCATGCGAATCAAGCTCTAGCAAGAAGGGGCGCAACGACTCCCACGACTCTCCGGGAGGCACGTCGATGCACCGCGATCGCACCGATTTCCGATTGATCAGTCCCGTCCAGGTTCCCGCGTCGCCCTGTTGCGCGAGATCGGCGACCAGACACGTCCCCAGGTTCGGGTATCCGATGAGGATTGCGAGCAGGACCATCCCCGGCAGCGACGACTCGGGCAACGAGTCGTCGGTTCCCGCCCTGATATTGCGGATCGCGGCCAGGATGCCGTAGCTGTTCGCGAGACGCTTCACCGATCGCGGGGTGCGAATCAGCGGTGGTCCGAGGAGATTCATCAATGCCAGTTCGTCTGCGCTCAGCGCGAGCGGGTCGACACGATCGGTGATCCGCGGCACGGGTATCCGGACCTCTGCGCGAGGTGTGCCGTATCGGGTCACGAACTCGAGATCGTCGAGGATGTCGCCGACCCGTTCGTCGAGTTGCTCGGGGACCTCGTCGGCCACGTAGCTCGCGGTCTCCGGAACTGTCGGTGTGCGGGGGACCGGGGCGGGGGGCGACGTGTCCGGAACGCCCACACCGGGCGGTTCCGGAGACGGTTCGTCGGTCCGTCGGCCGACGAGCGTCTCGAGCAGGTCCTGATGCCCCGCGGGGCTGAGCTGTGGAAGGGTGAACACGACTTGAAAGATCTTCTCCAGATACTGCGATGGCGTGAAAGCCCATCGTTCCGAGGACGATCCGGGTCGGGAGCCGGCGATCACCGGCTCCGGCTCCCCTGCCGGCGGCGACGACAGTTGCAGGAGTTCGCGGTAGTGGACCGAGATCGCGCGCATCAGCCATCGCGGGTCGACAGCCACGACCACGACGAAGAGTTCGACCGCGAGCAAGAGGTGGATCGCCTCGAGGACTTCGACGACCAGTGTCGGTGGGCAACGGTCGAGATCGTCGATGTAGAGCACGATGCGATCGATCTGAGGCAGCGGATCACGCTCGTCGTAGAGAGCCGCAACTTGTGCGAGGTACTCGGGGTTCTCGTCCCTGCCTTCGCGGAGCAGCCGCGACATCGACTCGAAATCGTCACGGATCTGGGTCATGACACCCAGCGACTGGCGATACCCGCCCCCTCCGGCACGTTCGGAGACCAAACCCGCCAGGCGCCCTGCAGCGGTCAGATCACGCAACTCACCTTCGAGTTGGGCCAACGATGCGGTGCTGACCTCCAACGCGGTTTCGGTTTTGGCGCTCCAGGACTCGGTGAGACGTTGCAGTTGATCGCCACTTGATTTCAGCGTGTCCCATACTCTGCGGACGTTCGATGAGGTGTCGCGAGCGACCGTCCACACCTGGGCGAAGACTGCGAGCAGCCCAAGAACCGCGGCCGACGCCAGAACGGACTTCAACCAGGACTGCACGGCGGGAACGCAGAGTGCGATAACGATCAGCACGATGATCGGAACGAGGGCTCGCACCCATCGCGGCAGTTGCCCGACCAGCGCACGCGCGCATGACCACAGATATCGTGGCCAGGATAACGCCCCGAAGAAGTGCCGTGTGATGGCCCGCTCAAGATTCGGGTCCACCACGTCCACCGCGTCCGAAACCTGGTTGCGTTGTCGGTCGGTCAGCTGCTTGAAACGAGGCCTCTCCCGCAGTGCCCGCGCGAGTTCGTCCTGTCGTTGGCGTTCCGCGGCGATCCGTTCCGGCAGCCGCCGTTCGCTGACGACCTCCGCCAGTAGCCGGGATTGTTGACGCTGTCGCTCTGCTGCCTCGCCGGGCTCGTTGTCCTTCTCTGGTCGCGCGAGTTGCGCGAAGATCTCGGCAACCAGGCTCGCCCAGAGCTCGGTCTCCGCGTAGTGCCACGCATTGAAGCGCACCTGGCGCACGTGACTGCAAGCAGTGCTGGTGGTCAACGCCCTGGCCTGGACTTCCTGTCGCATGAGGTCGAGGAAGTGGCTCTTTCCCTCACCCCACTCGCCGAACACGCCGACGGCAAGCGGAGGAGTGACGGACGACGATGTGATCAGATCCGCCAGTGCGGTGGCCTCGGTGCGCCGGCGGAGGCTGTCGGCGCTTCCGATCCCATCGGATTGGTAGAGAGGGTGCCGACCGATCGGGTTGGCCCGCACGATCTCCCACATGCCGATGGCCGAATGCGCGCCTCCGTCGGCGAGCAGCGGCAATCCTGTTGTGGTGGCGACCGGACCCGCCGCGGAATCGGGCGCGCCGGCCCACCCTCCCCAAAGGGTAGTCGCGGCGTGCCGGGGACGGATCTCCTCGACGAGTGAACCGTCCGCGACACGCCATACTCGGACGACCCCGCTGTCGCCCCCGGTCGCCAGAAGCTTGTCCGATCCCACCCGTGCGATCGCGCCCCAGGTCATGTCGCGCTCGTGAGCGCGCCACCGCGTCGTCGGAGCCAGTCGGCCACCCGTCACGCCGTACGGTGAACCCACATCCCACACGCAGACAGTCCCGTCGCGCTCGCCGGTCACGAGTCGTTCGCCGTCAACCCGACACCGCTGTCCCCACACGACCGGACCCTCGTGCCCGGCCAAGGTCGCAATCAGCTCACCCGAGGTCCACACCCGGACTGCACCATCGGAGCACCCACCCATGATTAGCGAGTGATCGGTGATCTCGGTGTCGACCAGGCCCCACAGCACGGTGTAGTCGTCTCGTGCGTGCTGGATTGTGATCATCCGATCGGTTCGTGGGTAGTTGACCGCGAGGTAGCCGTGCGACCCGCCGAGGGCCAGCAGCGGGTCCGTCGTCGGCAATGCAAAACTCCAAGCACCCCAGAGTAATTGGCAACCATCGGGAAGGTCGAAGGAACTCCGGGAAACTCTGGTGACCACATCCCAGATCCATACGCGGTCGGCACCGTCACCCTCGCCACCAGCGGCCACGTGCCGGGCGCCGTCGACAGTGCCCCACGCGATCCAGGTGACCGACCCCCCGATTCGGGGAAGGGTTGCGGCACTGTCGTTCTCGATGCGCCAGACTTTGACGGTTCCGTCGTCCCCGCCGGTGGCGAGCGCCGGTTGGCCGTCGATCTCGCCCCAGCCGCCGCAACGCACTGCACCCCGATGACCTTCCAACCAGCGGATCTCTCGCGTGCGAGCGTTCCAGATCCGAACGCGCCCCTGACTTCCGCCGGTTGCGAGCAGCGTTCCTTCGGACGTGTGTGCCCATGCACCCCAGAGGGCTGAGTCGTCGGAGGGTAGCGCCGGGATCGATAGCGGTTCAAGCACATACTCGGGTGCCGGGGTCGGTGACGCCGTACTGAACCCGGAACTGGACTCCTCCGAGGTGGGGGCCTCGCCCGTGGCGTCCCCATCCGATGGCCACGCAAAGTGACCAGATGCCTCCCCCTCCGATGACGGCACGTCGTTCTCCGCGACCGAGTCGACAAGCCGGATTCGGGTCAGCGCGAGTGCGCACCGATCCTGGTCCCGCACCGCCGTGATGCGGATATCTCCCTCGTCCGCGAACTCGATTTCGGGTTCGACCATGAATGTCACCCCGGGCAACTCGGGGAAGGCGAATACGGCCGGGCGGGTATCCACCGGCTGGTATGGCGGCGCGTTCGGGATCGAATCCTCCACCGACGTCGGTCCCTGGAAACCGTCGTCGACCACCTCGGTGCCGTCGGATCGTCGACCGACGATGTGCACCCAGCCCGCATCGAACGCCTTGGTGCTGACGTCCTCCCGCGTCGCGACGAACTCGACACCTTCAATCGAGTCCACGGTGAACGCAACGGACCTGACGTCCATCGAGTCATTTTCGCGCATGTGGGCATGCCGCCACCGGGAAACCGCGGGCAATTCATCTCAACAGGAGACCGCAATTTTGGTCCCGCCCCCGACACAGCGGGAGCGGGACCAAATCAGTACCAAATGCGGAGAGTTCCGCGGAACGTCAGCGCAGCAGCGCGCGGCTCATCACGACGCGCTGGATCTGGTTGGTGCCCTCATAGATCTGGGTGATCTTGGCGTCACGCATCATCCGCTCGACCGGGAAGTCGCGGGTGTAGCCGGCGCCGCCGAAGAGCTGCACCGCATCGGTGGTCACCTCCATCGCGACGTCGGACGCGAAGCACTTCGACGCCGAGCTGATGAACCCGAGGTTCTTCTCACCGCGCTCGGCGCGGGCGGCCGAGGTGTACACCATCAGACGCGCGGCCTCCACCTTCATCGCCATATCGGCGATCATGAACTCGACACCCTGGAACGACGCGATCGGCTTGCCGAACTGCTTGCGGTCCTTGACGTATGCGATCGCCTTGTCCAGCGCACCCTGCGCGATGCCGACGGCCTGGGCGCCGATGGTCGGGCGCGTGTGGTCGAGGGTGGCCAGCGCGGTCTTGAAGCCGGTTCCCGGCTCGCCGATGATGCGGTCCTCCGGGATGGTGCACTCCTCGAAGTACAGCTCGGCGGTCGGCGATCCCTTGATACCCAGCTTCTTCTCCAGCGGACCGACGGTGAAGCCCGGGTCGTCCTTGTGGACCATGAACGCGGAGATGCCGTTGGCACCCTTCTCCGGGTCGGTGACCGCCATGACGGTGTACCAGGTCGACTTGCCGCCGTTGGTGATCCAGCACTTCGATCCGTTGAGCACCCAGTTGCTGCCGTCCTTGCGAGCGCGGGTCTTCATTCCCGCGGCGTCGGAACCGGCCTCACGCTCGGAAAGCGCGTACGAGGCCATCGCCTCGCCGGCTGCGATCGACGGCAGCACCTGCTGCTTGAGCTCATCGGAACCGTTGAGGATCAGGCCCATGGTGCCCAGCTTGTTGACGGCCGGGATCAACGAGGCCGACGCGTCCACTCGCGCCACCTCCTCGATCACGATGCACGCGGCCACCGAATCAGCACCCTGGCCGTCGTACTCCTCCGGCACGTGGATCGCGTTGAATCCCGACGCGACCAGCGCGTCGAGGGCCTCCTGCGGGAAACGAGCCTTCTCGTCGACATCCGCGGCGTAGGGCTCGATCTCCTTCTCGGAGAGTGCACGGATCGCCTCACGCAGCGCAATGTGCTCCTCGGGAAGCTCGAAGACGTTGAAGTCGGGGTTGCCAAAACCCATGAGGGCTCGCTCCTTACGGGACTCGATGGTCGACACTCCGTGCCTCGACACTCAGTGCCATTCTCTGGTTGTGTATCAGTTCACCACGGCACTGCGTGCCATGTCAATCAGTCCTCGCATCTATTGTCGCTGTTCACCACCGTCCGCATGCAGTTGTTCACGGAGCGCCGCCACGATTTCCTCCGGAGGGGTGCCCGGCACGTAGGTCACCACGGACACGCCGACGGGATTCGACACGCCACCCCCGAGCGCTCGCCGGATCCGCGACAGTTCGGTGCGCAGGTGCCCGAGGGTCGCATCATCGTCACCGCGGATCATCGAGCGCAGCATGTAGTTGTGCACCGAGGTGATCGCGGCGGCGTAGCCGACGATGCGCACCCGCGACTCGCCGGGAAGCCGACGACGCAGGTAATCCTCGAAGATCCGCTGGTAGCGGTAGGTGGTGACGAGTTCCCGGTCGCGCAGTGCGGGGACGTTGGCCACCACGTGCAGACGACGAACGGCCAGGTCACGGGTGTCAAGGAAGTGCGTGAAGACGATCTCGGCGGCGCTGCACACCGCAGTCCACGGGTCGGCGCCGGTCTGCTCCGAATCCGACCCCTCGTCGTCGCCGGACAGCCGATCGGCAACCTGGGCGAGCAGCGATTCGTGGTCGGCGAAGATCATGTCCTCTTTGGACCGGAACTGCCGAAACAGCGTCCGGCGCGACACCCCGGCGGCCGCAGCGATCTGCTCGACCGTCGTCGACTCGTAGCCCTGCTCGGAGAACAACCGGATCGACTCGGCGACGACCTGCGTCCGGAAATCCGCCGGATCAAGAGACGTGTCACTGAGTGCCATGGGATCAGTATTGCGCGCACCCGCCCCGGCGCGCACCCACCCCGGCAAACGCGCAATGGATTTCGCAAACACACACCCGCTCGGTCAACGCGCACGTCGCGACGACCGCGTTTGCCGAATGGGTGCGCGCTTGGGGGCGCTGGGTGCGCGGCTACTCGGCCGCCGCCTTCTGCCGCAACTCGAATTTGAGCACCTTGCCGGTAGGGGTACGCGGCAGATCCTCGGCGAAGACGATGTCGCGCGGCACCTTGTAGCCCGCCAACAGCTTGCGGGCATACGCGATGAGTTCGTCAGCGGTCAGCGTCTCGCCCGGCTTGAGGAGCACATAGGCCCGGGGACGTTCCCCCCACTTCTCGTCCGGGACCCCGACGACGGCGACGTCGAGGACCGAATCATGGCTCACCAGAGCCTGTTCCACCTCGACGGTGGAGATGTTCTCGCCGCCGGAGATGATGATGTCCTTGGCCCGGTCCTTGAGCTGGATGTAGCCGTCGGGATGCATCACGCCGAGGTCCCCGGAGTGGAACCAGCCACCGGCGAAGGCCTCCGCGGTGGCGTCGGGGTCCTTGTAGTAGCCGGCCATCACGTTGTTGCCGCGCAGCACGATCTCGCCCATGGTCTCGCCGTCGGCCGGCACGTCGACCATGTTCTCGTCGACGACGCGCGCCCGCTCGGCCTGCACCATCCCGACCCCCTGACGGGAGAGTTTCGCGGCCCGCTCGGGCGGGGTGAGGTCGTCCCAGGCCTCCTGGTACTCGCAGATCGTGTACGGGCCGTACACCTCGGTGAGTCCGTACACGTGGACGACGGTGACCCCGAGCGCCTCGAGCTGCCCGATCACCGTCGGTGACGGCGGTGCACCGGCGGTGGTGATGCGCAGCGGACGGTCGAGACGATGCGCACGCGGAGACCCGGCGATCGTCGTGCACACCGTCGGTGCGCCGCACATGTGGGTGACGCCGAGGTCGTCGATGCCGTCCCACACGGCCTCGGCCCGCACCGCACGCAGGCACACATGGGTGCCGCCCGCATGGGTGACCGCCCACGGCGTGCACCAGCCGTTGCAGTGGAACATCGGCAGCGTCCACAGGTAGCGCGACGACCCGGTGAACTGGTTGTGGAAGGTCTCGCCGAACGAGTTCAGGTAGGCGCCGCGGTGGGTATACATGACGCCCTTGGGTTTTCCGGTGGTGCCCGAGGTGTAGTTGAGGGCGATGACGCGGTCCTCGTCGTCGACGACCCAAGGCAGCGGTGTCGGGTCGAGATCATCTGCGCGGCTCAAGTAGTCGGGGTAGCTCACCAGCCCGCCGATGCCGGACGCCGCGACGTCGCCGAGCGGATGGCCGAACTCGTCGTCGGTGATCTCGACGAAGGTCTCGAGGTCGGGCAGCTGGTCGGCGATCGTGGCGACGGTGTGGCGGAACTCCGAGTCGAAGAACAACGTCGTCGCCTCGGAATGCTCGAGGATGTAGACGAGTTCGGGCCCGGCCAGACGCGAGTTGAGGGCGACGAGCACCCCACCGGCCAACGGCACCGCGAAGTGCGCGATCAGCGTCTCCGGGATATTCGGTGTCAGGAACGCGACCCGCGCACCGTCGTCGATGTGACTGCGCAACACCCGAGCGAGACGCTGCGTCTCGTCGGCGAACTCGGCGTAGGTCCATCGGCGCGAGCCGTAGAGGATCGCGTCGCGATCCGGAAACACCTCCGCGGAGCGATCCAGGAAACGCAGCGGGCTCAGTTCGCTGCGATTGGGGGCCACGGCTACGTCGGGCGTGGTGTCGGACACAATTCCTCCGCGGTGTCGTACTCGAGACAAAGAACAACTCCAACGCTAGGAACCACGACCACGCGCTCGCTACCCTCCAAAGAGGGTGGTTGGAAGATTCGGTGAGGTGATGGCCCGATGAGCGTGGACCCGCGACGTCCCAGCGACGACGACGCGCTGCGCGCCGTACTCCGCGCCGGACAGCGGGAGACGGGGCTGCCGGTGCTGTTCGGCGGGGTCGTGCGTGGCCGCGATCTCGTGTTGTCGGGTTTCGTCGGGACGCGCAGCACGATCCTGCGCAACCTGATCATCAGCACCGACTGTGGACTCGGTGGGCGGGCCATCGCCGAACGTCGTGCCGGTGCGGTCTCCGATTACGCGAACTCCACCGAGATCACCCACGAATACGACCGAGAGGTGGCCGGAGAAGGCATCGAGTCGTTGCTGGCCGCGCCCGCCGTGGTCGAGGGGAGGACCCGCGCCGTGCTCTACGGTGGGCTGCGCACGCCGACCCAGATCGGAGACGGTGCGATCGCGTCGATGGTGTCCTCAGCCCGACGACTCGCCCGCGAGATCGAGATCCGCGACGAGGTGGACCGCCGGGTCACGCTCATCTCCAACGCGCGGGCGACGACCGGACCGGTGCCGGCCGCGGTGTCCGACGGCATCGTCGAGAGCTACCTCGCGCTGCGCGAGATCGCCGAGGCCACCACCGATCCCGTGCTCGCCGGACAACTGCACGCGATCGAGGAGCGGCTGCGCGACCTCGGTGCACCCCCCGACGTCCCGACGACCCGGCTGTCGGCCCGTGAACAGGACGTCCTCGCCTACCTCGCGCTCGGCTGCTCGAACGCCGAGATCGGCCGACGTCTGCAGCTGCGCACC
>NZ_BAHC01000075.1 GCF_000298195.1 Gordonia rhizosphera NBRC 16068
TCGAGCGCCGAACTCTACAGCGGCGAGCTCGACCACCAACCCGGACTCGGCGGCATCGGCGGCCAGGGTGAGCGTCGGCGCTCGCTCGCCCGTGCCAGAACCTCGGAGGGCGTTGAAGTGGCACATGCGCGCTCGTCGTCGGTCGTGGTCGGGTAGACCGCGGCGAAATCGTAGCGGGTGACGTACCAGTCACCGAACACGTTCCCGCTCGGCGTGCGAGCCGTCCCGCGCGTGTTGGTCGGCGGGACGGCGCCGCCGCGCCGGAAGTCGATCTCCACCGGCCGCGGCGCATCGATGTGGGATTCCCAGGTGTGCCCGTCCACCTTGATCGAGCGGTATCCGTAGCGGCACAGTACTATTCGCGTCCAGTCGGCGTCATCGGCCCGGCGCAGCGCGGTGAAGAAGGCGGTGCCCAACGCCGGATGAGCCGTCGACTCCTCGGGCGGGTACACGCTGATCATCTGTCCGATGTTCGACGGCGAGGCGTCGACGAATCCGCGGTAGCCCCACTGCACCGACCGGCCGGCGTTCGCCAGCTCGAAAGACTCCACGAACGCCCGCACGAACGTCCCCTCCTGGCCGGAGATATCGAGGACCTGTCCCGGAACCCAGCGGAAGGTCACATCGAACGCGGCGGGGATGTGGTCGGTCGGGGCCGGTGCGGACTCCGGGGCCGGGGTGTCGACGCCGCCCTGACAGGCGCTGACGACGAGCATCATCAGGATCGCCGCGGCCAGCGCGGCGAGTCCGTGGCGACGCCTTTGTCCCAACGGCGGTGTCCCTTCGGTGTCCCCCCGAATGGCTTGTTCGCAGGATAGGCGGGACACTGGAGCCGATGAGAGCCGCCGGGGTATCGGATCGGTCAAGAAACCGCATCGGAATCGATACGGTGCGCGGAACGAACAGCTGCCGCCGCGCGCGTGGATCTCGGCGCGGCGAGCGCGGTTGCTGACCGGGTAGGCCCGACTACTCCACCGGCGTCGCGGTGCGGTGCTTCTCGGCGAGGTCGACGTAAGCGGCGGCGTTGAGGCGGATGTGATCGATCTCGGTTTCGCTGCAGGCGCGTCGTGCCTTGCCGGGCGCGCCGACGACCAGTGAGCGGGCCTCGATGACGGTGCCCTCCGGGATCAGCGCGCCCGCCGCGATGATGCATCCCGGGCCGATGACGGCCCGGTTCATCACCACCGCACCCATCCCGACCAGCACGTCGTCGGCGACGGTGCAGCCGTGCAGCACCGCGTTGTGTCCGACCGAGACACCCTCGCCGATGGTCAGCGGTGTATCGGGGTCGGCGTGCAGGGCGCAGCCGTCCTGGATGTTGGTGCGGGCGCCGATGGTGATGGCGGCCATGTCGCCGCGCACGATGGCGTTGTACCAGATGCCGACCTGATCGGCGATGGACACTTGCCCCACGACCACAGCTCCCGGCGCGACCCACGCGCCCTCGGCCACCGACGGGGTATGCGAACCGACACTCAGCAGACGCGACATGAAAACCTTTCCGGACGGGTCTCGACGGTGAGACGTCCTCCAGGGTTGTTATAGCCGACCGCGGCCCGCGCCCGACTACGAGCGGGCGATCTCACCCTGGTTGCGCGCCCATCGCCGGACCGTGATTGAATACGTTCTGCGTAACAAGTCCGCTTCGAAGTCGTTCACCCACTTGACCAGTTGTGTGAAACAGGTCACTTCGGCCGACTGATCAAAACCGCAGCTCAGGCGCGTTGTTGCGCGAGTCGACGGATCTGAATCGGTAGCGCACTCAGGTAAATCTCAGCTTTCTGTTGGCTTTTCCTCAGGCGTGTATATCAATCTGTTACCAGTCCGATGCAGACCTGAGTCTGTGCAGCACGAGGAAGTCGAGTAAGTCATGCGGATTCAGCCCGCATGCGCGACCTACGGCCTCGCCACGGCAATCGGGGCTGACAGCGCCACCGTGGCCAACTGAATCTCGGCCGGACCCCGCTCGAGGCGGGGTGGTTGCGCACTGCGCGTGGGCGGCATTTGCCGCCCCAATTTTCATACGTCCATCCCAGCGATGACCGTCAGCCGGTGCGCCCGCGTGCGTCGGAGGGTGTCTGCTGTCGGCCGGAAGCGCGGCCGAGAAATCCATCAGGAAATCCAAGTCTCATGTTTGTTGCCTCGAAGTTGTCCCGCCATGCCCGCCGCCCGTCCCGCAAACACACCGGCCGCACCATCGCCGGGGCCACCCTTGCGCTCACGGCCGTCGTGACCGCCGGATCGATCGCCAACAACGAGCCCGCCCAGGCCGAGAAGCGGATCGTCGCGGCATCGTCGCACCAGGCGCAGCAGGACACCCAGCAGGACACCCAGGCGCCCACGCCGGCTCCCGAGCCGACCACGACGGGGGTCGCCCCGGTGGTCGTGCCCAAGCCCATTGCGGAGCCGGCGGCACAGGCCGTGGTGTACCAGGACAACCTGGACGGCTGGATCCGTGAGTCGCTGGACATCCTGAAGGCCAACAACATCCCCGCCAGCTACGACGGCATCTACCGCAACGTCATGCGGGAGTCGACCGGCAACCCGCGGGCCATCAACCTCTACGACTCCAACGCAGCGGCCGGTATCCCGTCCAAGGGACTGCTGCAGGTGATCGACCCGACGTTCGCGGCCTACCACGTGAAGGGAACGCCGTTCGACATCTGGAACCCGGTCTCCAACATCGTCGCCGCCTGTAACTATGCGGCGCACCGCTACGGGTCGATGGACAACGTCAACTCGGCGTACTGAGGTTCGTAGCAAGTACCTCGACACAGAAACCCCTCGCGATTCTCGTGGGGGGTTTCCGTTCGCTCTCCGCACCCCTACATTGTCATCAGACAACGTGTGTGCTCAGAGGGGCCGGTCATCGGGCCGGTGATCTCCGGGCGCGGAAGGACGAGGTGACATGGCATCGGTTCGCGAGGCATTCGAGATGGTGTCCGACACATTCGGTGCGGTGCGCGTGCTGCAGAAGACCGGGGCCATCGACCTCACCAGGCCCGGGGCGTTCGTCCATGCCGTCAAGCGCACCAAGATCATCGGTCCGGCGTCCGCGGTGATCGTGCACGGTGCCGAGGAGTATCCCGACGCGCCTGCGCTGACCGACGAACGCGGCACCCTCACCTTCGCCGAGGTGGACCGGCAGTCCAACGCATTGGCCAACGCGATGCTGGCCTCCGGCGTGGAACCCGGGTCGGTGATCGGGGTTCTCGCCCGTGACCATCGTGGCCTGATCCTCGCTCTGAGCGCCGCGGGCCGCGCCGGATACCGGCTGGCGATGATGAACACCGGATTCGGCAAAACCCAGTTCGTCGAGGTCGCCGAACGCGAGAACGTGCGCGCGATGCTCTACGACGAGGAGTTCACCGACCTCCTCGAAGGCCTCCCCGACGACATGCCGCGCATCCTCACCTGGGTCGACGGAGATCGGCCCGTCCCCGAGGGGGTGCGTACCCTCGACGATCTCGTCGCGAGGGGTGACACGTCGATGCCCCCCGCGCCGGAATCATTCGGCGGTTTCGTCATCCTGACCAGCGGCACCACCGGCCTGCCCAAGGGTGCGAAACGGTCGCTGGTTTCTCCGTTCACCAGTGCGCTCCTGCTCGACCGCGTTCCGCTGCCGCAGCGCGGCACGATGGTGATCGTCTCGCCGATCTTCCATTCCACCGGCTTCGCCGTGTGGGGCGTGGGTACCGCTCTGGGCAACCAGACGGTGCTGTTGCGACGTTTCGACGCCGAGAAGACCCTGGCCGCGCTCGCGGAGCATCGTGCCGAGGTCCTCGTCGCGGTCCCGACGATGCTCCACCGGATGCTCGCACTCGGACCGGAGGTGATCAAGCGGTACGACCTGTCGGCCCTCAAGATCATCGTCGTCGCCGGTTCCGCGCTCTCCCCGACCTTGTCGGAGGCGGTCCAGGACACCTTCGGCGACGTCCTCTACAACATGTACGGCTCCACCGAGGTCGCGATCGCCACCATCGCCCAGCCGCACGAACTGCGTCAGGCGCCCGGCACGGTCGGGCGCGCACCGATCACCAGCCGCCTCGCGCTGTTCGACGAGAACAATCAGCGCATCGACGGAACCAATGTCCGCGGAAGGCTTTTCGTGCGTAACGGCGCGCCGTTCGAGGGCTACACCGACGGTCGCACCAAGCAGGTGATCGACGGCTACATGTCGACGGGCGACATGGCCCGGTTCGACGAGAGCGGTCTGATGTTCATCGAGGGCCGCGACGACGACATGATCGTGTCCGGCGGCGAGAACGTCTTCCCGCTCGAGGTGGAGAACCTGCTCGCCGAACATCCCGAGGTGGCCGACGTGGCCGTCGTCGGTGTCGACGACGAGGAGTTCGGAACTCGGCTGCGCGCCTTCGTTGTTGCCGCCCCGGACGCCGACCCGGACCCCGACGATCTGAAGCTTCACGTCAAGGCCAACCTCGCGCGCTACAAGGTGCCGCGCGACATCGTCTTCATCGACGAACTACCCCGCAATCCCACCGGGAAGTTGGTGCGCCGGAAGCTTCCGACCGGCCCGCTCGCCTGAGAGCCGCCGCTGGTCGCGTAGCGAAACCAACTTCGGCACTGGTGGTCTCGATACACCACTCGCCCAGGGGCTCGTGGCACTCGACCAGCGGTCAGGGTCGGCGCGTGTCTACCCGCTCGCTGGTGTTGAAACCGAGGACGGCGCATGTCAATCCGCCCGCTGGTCGAGTAGCGTCCGAGGCGCTAGCCGAGGTCGTGTATCGAGACCACCTGTGCCGAGTGTGGTCTCGATACACCACTCGCCTAGCGGCTCGTGGCACTCGACCAGCGGAAAGGGCTCGTGGCACTCGACCAGCGGAAAGGGCTCGTGGCACTCGACCAGCGGAAAGGGCTCGTGGCACTCGACCAGCGGAAAGGGCTCGTGGCACTCGACCAGCGGAACCACCACTACTGGGAGGTCAGCACCACGAGCTGCCGCGTCGCCCGCGTCATCGCGACGTAGGTGTCGACGGCCCCGACGACACCGTTCCCGAACCGGTCCGGATCGACCAGTACGACGAGATCGAACTCGAGACCCTTCGCGTGCTCGGGGCTCAGCGACCGCACGCGTGGGAGCGGGCCGAAGGTGGGATCGCCGATGACACAGGCGGTTCCGTCCTCGTTCGACCTCAGCCATTGATCGACGATCGCAGCCAACTCCGATGTCGATCCATACGTGACCGGGATTCCGCTGCTACGGATGGACGTCGGCACGTTGGCGTCCGGGATCGCCGCCCGGATGATCGGCTCGGCCGCCACCATGACCTCCTCCGGTGTTCGGTAGTTGATGGTCAGTGATGCGATCCTGGTGTCGGACAGTCCGATCCGGTCGAGCCGCTCGGTCCAGGTCTCGGTGAATCCATGTCGGGCCTGCGCGCGGTCGCCGACGACGGTGAAGCTGCGGGATGGACAGCGGCGCAGAAGCATCCCCCATTCGGCGTCGGTCAGTTCCTGGGCCTCGTCGACGATGATGTGCGCGAACGGGCCGGCGAGGGGGTCCTGGGTGGCGTCGGGCGCGGCGGTCTCGTCGACGAGGTTGTCGCGCAGATCCTGCTGTCGCAGCATCGACATCAGGCCCTCGCCGTCGTCGTAGGTGTTGGAGTCGATCAGATCCCGCACCACCTGATCCATCCGTTCGCGTTCGGTGGCGAGTGCGGTCGCCCTACGACGCCGGCGCTGTGATGCCTGCGCGTCACCGAGGCGTTGTCGGGCGGCGTCGAGGAGCGGCAGATCTGCCGACGTCCACGCGGACGGATCGGCGCGCTGTAGTCGGTGGACGTCTTCGGTGTCGAGCCAGGGTGCGCACAGGCGCAGGAAGGCCGGTACCGACCATAGGTCGCCGACCAGGTCGGCCGCATCGAGCATCGGCCACGCCCGGTTCACCATCCGGTTCAGAGCCTCGTTCTGTGCCAGTGACTTTCGCAGCTCGGCGGGGGAGATGTCCTCGTTGTCGAGTCGGTTGAGCACCGTGGTCTCCAGAGCCTCGGAAATCGCATCGCGTGCCTCGTTGTGCGGTGTGCCCACCTCGGGTGCGTCGAAGATCTCCGCCCAGTCAGCAGGCGTGAGTCGCACGTCGCCCCACCAGGTCTCGACCGTGAACTTCTTCGTCGGTGGCTCCTCATACCAGCGGACGCCGCGCTCGATTGCCTCGACCAGCCGCGCCGACGACTTCAGCTCCGCCACCTCGGGATCGGGTTCGTCGGGCACCGTCGCTCCTTCTGGGACGAGGTCGCGCAGGGTGCAGGTCGCCACGCCCTCCTCGCCGAGGCTCGGCAGGACGTCGGCGATGTAGGCGAGGTACGGCTCGTGCGGACCGACGACCAGTAGCCTGCCACGGTTTCCGGCGAGCCGTGGGTCGTCGTAGAGCAGGTAGGCGGCACGGTGCAGGGCGACGACGGTCTTGCCCGTCCCCGGGCCGCCGTCGACGACGAGGGCGCCGTGCGATCCGGCACGGATGATCGCATCCTGGTCGGCCGCGATGGTGGAAAGGACATCCCGCATCTGCGGTGAGCGACTCGCGCCGAGGCTCGCGATGAACGCGGAATCGTCGTCGAGGGCGACGCCGCCGTCGCGACCGTCCCCGGTGAGCACCTCGTCCCAGTAGTCGGTGATCCGGCCCTGCGTCCAGCGGTAACGCCGTCGGCTCGCCACACCCATGGGCGCGGCGTGGGTGGCGGCGAAGAACGGTTCGGCGGCCGGCGTGCGCCAGTCGACGAGAAGTTGGCGACCCGCCTGATCGGTGAGACCGAGCCGGCCGATGTAGGTGGGCTCCGTCGAGTCGGCATGAACGATCCGACCCAGACAGAGATCGAGGCCGAACCGCTGCAGAGAACGCAGGCGCCGGGTCGTCTGATGAATCTCGAGATCACGTTCGATCGCCTGTTTGCCCTTGCCGCCAGGGGATCGGCGCAGGGTATCGAGACGCTCGGTCAACGACGTGATCGACTGCGCGTGGGTTTCCGCGATCGCCGCGAAGTGGCGTTCATCGTCGGCGATGAGGGTGGGGTCGGCCTTGGCGTGATGGCCCCCGAGGTCGAAGACGGAGGTGGTGAGCGGCGTCATGACAGCGATTCTGAACGACGACCCGGGCCTTGCCGCAAGCCCCCATCTGCCGTATATGTTGAAAGTGGAAGGGAGCGTTCGCCCCCTTCCACTTTCATTCGACCGGGCTTCTCAGCCCTGGATCGACTTGACCTCCAGGAACTCTTCGAGACCGAATTGTCCTGCCTCACGGCCGATTCCGGACTGCTTGTAACCGCCGAAGGGTGCGTCGAGGTTCAGCCCGGCGTCGTTGACGGCGATCTGTCCGGCCCGGATCCTGCGTGCCACCTGTTGTGCGCGCTCCTTCGACCCCGACCACACGCCACCGGCGAGCCCGTAGATGGTGTCGTTGGCGATGTCGACCGCCTCGTCCTCGGTGTCGTAGGGCTCGATGGACAACACCGGTCCGAAGATCTCCTCGCGGTGGATCGTCATATCGGGTGTGACGTCGGAGAACACGGTCGGCGCGACGTAGGCGCCGGGATGATCCTGCGCTTCGGTCTGCCCGCCGACGACCACACGTGCACCTTCTTCGATGCCCGTGCGGATATAGCCGAGCACCCGTTCCTGCTGGGTCCGCGACGACAGCGGTCCGAGCACGGTCGTCTCGTCGGTGGGATCACCCACCGGGATCGACTCCACCACGGCCTTGACGATGCCCTCCACCTCGGCCAGTTTCGAGCGGGGGACCAGCAGGCGGGTCAGCGCCGAACAGGTCTGCCCGGAGTTGATCATCGATGCCTCGACCGCAGCCGGGACGGCAGCCGTCAGGTCGGCGTCGTCGAGCAGGATGTTCGGGCTCTTGCCGCCGAGTTCGAGAGACACGCGCTTGACGGTGCCCGACGCGAGTTCGCTGACGCGACGCCCCGCCCGCGTGGAGCCGGTGAAGCTGACCAGATCGACATCCGGGTGCGACGCGATGGCCTCGCCCACCTCGGGGCCGGTGCCGAACACGACATTGAACACACCCTCGGGAAGTCCGACCGCGTCGACGATTTCAGCGAGCACGATCGCGTTGAGCGGGGTGACCTCGCTCGGCTTGACCACCACGGTGTTGCCCGCGGCCATCGCGTAGGCGGCCTTGAGGGCGATCTGGTGCAGCGGATAGTTCCACGGGGTGATCGCGCCGACCACTCCGTAGGGTTCGCGAACGATGCGGGAGCCGCGGTAGTCGCTCTCGAACTCGAAGTCGGTCACGATCGCCGCCGCCTGGGCGAAGCTGTTGATCGGTAGCGGGAGCTGCGCGGCGCGGGAGAACGACAGTGGTGCGCCCATCTCACTGGAGATGAGTTGGGCGAGTTCCTCGGCCCGGTCGATGAGCCCCTGGGCGATCGCTCCGAGGTATTCGGCGCGTTTCGCCACCGGGGTGGCCGACCAGCCGGCGAAGGCGGCGCGAGCTGCCCGCACGGCCTGGTCGACATCGTCGGCGGTCCCGGCAGCCACCTCCCCGATGACCTCGTCGGTGGCGGGGTTGGTCACCGGCAGCAGCGAACTCCCGGTGGAGGGCACCCATTGCCCGTTGATGTAGTGGTCCTTGTGGGTACGCACGGTGATGGTCTCCTCAGTAGTCTTCGTCGCCGTAGATGACGACGCCGCGAAGGTTCTTGCCGTCGGCCATGTCCTGATAGCCCTGGTTGATGTCCTCGAGGCGGTAGGTCGTGGTGACGAGTTCGTCGAGCTTGAGCAATCCGGAGCGATACAGGTTCAGCAGCTTGGGGATCTGAGTGCGGGGGCCGACACCGCCGAAGATGGCGCCCTGCACCTTCTTCTGCAGCAGGGTCAGCTCGAACAGGTTGAGGTCGACGGTGGCCTGGGCGACGTCACCCATACCGGTCACCACCACGCGGCCACCCTTGGCGGTCATGTTCAACGCCTGCTGGATGTGCTCGCCTTTGATCTCGCCGACGGTGATGATCACGAGGTCGGCCATATGTCCCCAGGTGAACTCGGGGAGTTCGGCGAGTGCCTCGTCGACCGAGCCGTAGGTATGGGTCGCGCCGAATTCGAGGGCCTTCTTCTGCTTGAACTCGACCGGGTCGATCGCGACGACGAACCGCGCGCCGGCGAACGCCGCGCCCTGCACGGCGTTGATCCCGACGCCACCCACGCCCATGACGACGACCGTCTCGCCCGGCGCGGTGTCGCCGATCTCGGTCGCCGATCCCCACCCGGTCGAGACGCCGCAGCCGAGCAGAGCGGCCTTGTCGAGCGGGATGTCCTTCTCGATCTTCACCACGGATGCCTGGTGGACCGTGACATACGGGGCGAAGGTGCCGAGCAGGCACATCTGGATGACCGGCCGGCCGTTCTGCGTGACGCGGTAGGTCTTGTCCGAGATCGCCTGGCCGGTGAGCAGCCCGGCGCCTTCGTCGCACAGGTTCTGCAGGCCGGTGGCACACGAGGGGCAGGTGCCGCACGCGGGGATGAAGGCGAGGACGACGTGATCACCCTCTTCGAGCCCGGTGACGCCCGGACCGACCTTGGTGATCACACCCGCACCCTCGTGACCGCCGAGGACCGGCAGGAAGGGGACCGGACTCGACCCGGATTTGAGGTGTTCGTCGGAGTGGCACAGCCCGGATGCGGCGAGCCGGACCTGGACCTCGCCTTCGGTGGGATCGCCGAGGTCGACCTCGGCGAGCTGCCAGTCGCCGCCGACCTCTTCGAGGATCGCCGCCTTTGTCTTCATCTGACCTCCAGTAGGTTTGGTTGTGATGTCAGTCACGGAATTGGCGTGGTCCGAGCCTATGGACGCGGCACGCCCGATCGACAGGTCATTCGGGGCCAGAAGGGCCGCAATTGCGGCCATCTCGGGCGCGCTGGAGATGACGTCGACCGGAAGTCGTCGCGATCAAGTCATTGCCGGAACTTCGCCGGAGCGTGATACTCCTCACAGGAGAATGTGTCATGCGGCAGAGAGGACAAGCGTGTGTCGGTAGTCGCCGAAACGGACGGGGACGTGCTCGGGGAGCCTTCGCAGACGGTTTTCGCGCAGATGAGCGACCCGTGGGACCACCCGAGGACCACGGTCAGCATCGCCATCATCTGCCAATGGGCGGCGGAGCACGGGTGTCCGTCGTCGTTGTTGCTCGACGGCACCGGCCTGGATGCGGCGTCGCTCGTCGACACCGAAGCGCTGATCGAGGCGCAACAGGAGATCGCGGTGATCCGTAACCTGCTCGCCGCGATGGACAACCGGCCGGGCATCGGGGCCCAGATCGGTCTCGAGTACCACCTGACCGCCTACGGCTACTACGGCTACCTGCTGCAGGCATGCGGGCTCGTCGCCGACATGGTGCGCAGCGGATTGCGCTACTCGCCGCTGACGTTCGCCTTCGCGACGATGACCGGCGAGCTGATCGCCGATGATCGGTGGTCGTTGTCGGCGCATACCATCGGCGTACCCGACGACATCGCGTCGTTCGTGATCGAGCGTGACCTCAGCGCGAGCGTGCAGATGCAGCGCGAGCTGTTCGCCGGGCGCGCCGTCGCGCCGCTTCGAGAAGTGCGATTCGCCCACGATCTCGGATCTGACGCCGCGTTGCCCACGTACGAAGAGGTCTTCGGGGTGCCGGTCGGTTTCGGACGCGAACGCAGCGAACTCATCTTCGACCGGGACTACCTCGACATGACGCTGCCGATGGCGAGCCGGCACACGGAGTCGGTGATCATCGAGCACTGCGAGCGACTTCGGTCAGAACGGTTGCACGCCAACGGGATCGCCGGGCAGGTCCGTGCGTATCTGCTCGACCAGACTTCGCTGGACCGCACTCTGGAGGAGTGTGCGGCGGATCTGCACTACTCGGCGCGCACCTTGCGGCGCAGCCTGACCCGGGAGGGTACGTCCTACCGGGCAATCCACGACGATGTGCGCCGCGGCCTCGCGCACGACCTCATCCGCGACACGACGATGCCGCGGTCGGCAATCGCCGAGCGCCTGGGATACCGCGACTGGTCGAGCTTCTCGCGGGCCATGCGGCGCTGGGGGCGGGGCACGAGCTGACCTGGCCCGCCCGGTCCTGAAGACCCCACACCCCAGCGCAGTCATCGACACCGGGGCTTTCGTGCGCTGCTTGTGCGTGGTTTTCAGGGCCGGTCGGCTTCTCGCTCAGGAGATGTCGAATCCGTGGTAGTTGGAGATGGCGATCCCGTCACCGATCTGCTTGTACACGTCCACACCCCCGACGAATGGCAGGACGGCGCGACGTTTGCCGGGGACGTTCGCACCCATGTACCACGACGCGGCCTCGGGCAGCAGGGTCATGTCGGCGGCGTCGTTGGTCGTGTTGACCCAGTTGTCCTCGGCGGCGACCTCCGCGTCGATGCGGGTGCATCCGTGATCGCGTAGGTGTGCCATCGCCGCCGAGATCCACTCGACGTGGTACTCGATCGACGTCAGCATGTTCGACAGCACCGAGGGGCTCTGCGGTCCGGTCACGGTGAACAGATTCGGGAAACCCGCGGACATCAGACCGAGATAGGTGCGCGGACCGTCGGCCCACTTGTCGCGCAGGGTCTGCTCGCCGTGACGAATGTCGATCGCGTCCAGCGCGCCGGTCATCGCGTCGAAACCCGTTGCCAGGATGATCACGTCGAACTCGAGTTCGTCGTCGCCGGAGAGGATTCCGTGTTCGGTCATCCGCCGGATCGGGTGGTCGTTGACGTCGATGAGTGTGACGTTCGGCTGGTTGTACACCTCGTAATAGCCGGTGTCGACACACATCCGCTTGGCGGCGATCGGATACGAGCGCGGCGTCAGCATCTCCGCGACCGCGGGGTTGTGCACCTTCAGCTTGATCCGACCCCGAGCGTACTCGGCCGCCCGGTCGTTGGCCTCCTTGCTCTGTAACAGATCCCGGAACGACTGTTGGTAACACAGACCGCCGTCGTCCCAGCGTCGTTCCAGTTCACCCCGGATCCCGGCATCGTCGAGGTCCTCGAAGAACGGCGGCAGCTCGTCGTCGCAGGGGAAACCGCCGACGGAATTGCGGCTCTCCTCGCGGAACTCGTCGTAGTGGGTCTTCAGTTCGGCCAGTTCCTCGACGATGGAACGGTTCTGGGCAGGTACCGCATAGCAGGGCGTGCGCTGGAAGACCGTCAGCTCACCGACATCCGGTGCGATCGCGGTGATCGTCTGCAGCCCCGAGGAACCGGTGCCGATCACGGCAACGCGCTTGCCCGAGAGATCCACGCCTTCCTCGGGCCAGTCCCAGGTCCAATAGACGTCGCCGGCGAAATCCTCGAGTCCCTCGAACGTCGGGATGAGCGGCTTGGAGAGGCATCCGGTCGCGGCGATCACGAATCGGGCCGTGATCTGCTCACCGCTGTCGGTGGTCACGGTCCACTCATTCGACACGTCGTCGAACACCATCGATGCCACGCGGGTGTTGAACGAGATGTCGCGGCGCAGGTCGAACCGATCGGCCACATGTTTGAGGTAGGCCAGCAACTCCGGCTGGGCCGAATACCTCTCGGTCCAGTTCCAGGACTGCTGCAGGTCGGAGTCGAACGAGTAGGAGTAGCCGATTGATTCGATGTCGCAGCGGGCGCCGGGGTAGCGATTCCAGTACCAGGTGCCGCCGACCTCGGGGCCGGCCTCGATGACGTGTGCGTCGAAGCCGAGTTCGCGCAGT
Organism: Gordonia rhizosphera NBRC 16068; assembly: GCF_000298195.1. Taxonomy (GTDB): domain Bacteria; phylum Actinomycetota; class Actinomycetes; order Mycobacteriales; family Mycobacteriaceae; genus Gordonia; species Gordonia rhizosphera. The sequence continues at coordinate 12,699 of NZ_BAHC01000075.1, forward strand.
TTGTGGAGTTGATAGAGGCCGGAGAACCCGGCGCCGATGATGATGGCGTCACGATCAGGCATTGCTGGCCGTCCTTTCGTCCGAGGTGTGCGAGCCCTGCCCGCGGTGGTCGGCGAGGGCGTCGCGGATGTGGTCGGCGACGACCTGCATCCCGGTCTGATAGCCGGGCAGGATGTTCGCCATCTGGAACCAGATGTGCATTTGCCCCTCGGCCTCCGCCAAGGCCACCGGGACACCGGCGGATTCGAGCGCGCGGGCGTACGCGACCCCCTCGTCGTGCAGCGGGTCGAACTCGGAGACATACACCAGCGCGGGAGGCAGGCCGGTGAGATCGGCCGCCCGCAGCGGAGACGCATCCGGGCTGGTTCGGGCGTTCGGGTCGGGTAGGTAGTGGTTCCAGAACCAGATCATCGTGTCGCGGTCGAGCAGCAGCTGGTTTTCCGCCGCGACATACGACGGGGTGTCGAAGTCGCAGTCGGTGACCGGGTAGACCAGCACCTGGTGGTCGATGCGGGGCCCCTGGCGGTCCCGCGCCCAGTGGGTCATCACCGCGGCGATGTTGCCGCCGGCGCTGTCACCGGCGACGATGAGTGGCGCGCCGGCCACCGCGAACTCCGAGGCGTGCTCCGCGGCCCAGCACAGGCCGATGTAGCTGTCCTCGATGGCGGTGGGGAACCGGAACTCGGGAGCCTTGCGGTAGTTGACCAGCACGACCGTCGAGTTGGTTCGGTTCGCCAGATCCCTTCCCACATGGTCGTATTGGAAATCGATGTCGCCCAGGACCCAGCCGCCGCCGTGAAAGTAGACGATCACCGCCTCGGGCTCTCCCTCGGGTTTGAGGACCCGCACATTGAACGACCCGCCGTCGGTTCCGGAGAGCTTCAGATTCTGCACCGACGCGACCTCCGGGCCGCGCCCGCTCATCCCGGAGAAGATCGGACCCATCATCCGGGCCAGCGCGGGCGTCTGCTCGCTGATCGGGGGTTGGCGTTTCTCGGCGAGTTCCGCGAGCACCGCCTGTGACACAGGCTCCAGTGGCATCTGTTTCTCCTTGCCTCATCGATCGATCGGCCCCATGCCTATGTGACCTCGGTCACTGTAAAACTAGGACGTCACGGATCTGTGCGACAGACCAGAAGGGGCCACAACTCGACAGTTGGGGCCACGAACCTCAGCGGTCGGCTGCGTCGGCGAGGATCTCGGAGAGCAGATGCAGTGCGGCGGTGGTGGCCAAGGTGCGCACCGTGGCGCGGTCACCGGGGAATACCCGGGTCCGGGTCACGGTGGGCCGGCCGGCGATCGCCACCCCGAAACACACCATGCCGACCGGCTTCTCGTCGGAGCCGCCGCCGGGTCCGGCAATGCCGGTGGTGGAGACCGCGGTGTCGGCGCCGAGTCGGCTCATCGCTCCCTCGGCCATCGCCACCGCGACCTGTTCGGAGACCGCGCCATGGGTGGCGATGAGATCGGCGGGCACGTCGAGCAGGGCGGTCTTGATCTCGTTGGCGTAGGCGGTGACCCCGCCGACGAGGTAGGCCGAGGATCCGGGACGGTCGGTCAGCCGGGCCGCGATCAGTCCGCCGGTGCAGGATTCGGCAGTCGCGATCAGCCGGCCCGACAGGGCGTCGGCGATCTGATCGTCGATGGTCGCACCGTCGGTCGAGAAGATCTGGTGCGCATGGTGTTCGACGAGCAGCGCGGCGAGGTCGGTGTAGGCGGTATCGGCGGTGTGCGGGTAGCGCGTGTCGATCTCCACCTCGCCGTTGCGCAGGCAGGTGGTGATCTCGAGTTCGTCGAACCCGGACACCGTCCGTTCGGCGGTGCGCAGGGTTTCGGCGAGGTCGGCCTCGGACAGGCCGTAGGCGCGGATCGTCGCGTGCCGCAACTCTTCTCGTCGGGCCAGGGCCTCGAGCACAGCGGGAGCCGCCATCGCCTCCGACCACATGCCCCGCAGTTCTGCGGGCGGACCGGGCAGGACCAGGATCGCGGGGATCGCGGTCCGACCGGACTCTGCGGCCGCCGCGGGCACCACGACCCCCGGGGCTGTGCCGACGGGCGGGATCGGGTGGGCCCCGGCCGGGACCATCGCCTGCTTGCGGATACCCGCCATCATCGGGGCCGAATCCGGGTCGCCGCCACGCCTGCGTTGCCATGCGCGAATGATGTCGGCGATGCGGACTTCCATGTCGGTGTCGAGGTGCAGCTCGCGTCCGCAGAACTCGGCGACGGTGGCCACGGTGAGGTCGTCGGCGGTGGGGCCCAGGCCACCGGTCGTGACGATGAGGTCCACCCCCTCGTCGGTGAGGAAGCGCAGTTGCGCGGTCAGGTCGTCGGGACGGTCGCCGCAGATGGTGATGTGTGCGACGTCGACGCCGAGATCGAGGAGACGTTCGGCCACCCACGGACCGTTGCGGTCGCTGACCCGACCGGTCAGCACCTCGGTGCCGGTGACGACGATGCCTGCGCGCGCACTCACGGCACCAGCCTAACCACTCGTCGACGGTGGCGGAGTAGCTGTCATCCGCCAGTCCGCGACGCGAGCCGGCGGGACACCACCGCGTCGAGTACCTGCTCGGAAGCGCGGTAAGGCTCGACCGCCCGGGGCCAATGCACGATGACATCGGTGAATCCGAGTGCGGAGGCCCGCCCCACCATCTCATCGAAGAGTTCGATGCTCTCCAACGAGTTCCGTGGCGACGAGTCGAGATTCAGGTACCGGGCAAACCCTGCCGAGTCGGGACGGTCTGCGAGCGCCTCCGAGAGGATCTCGACGTTCCGGGCGACTCCGGCGAACCATTCATCCAGACCCTCCGCCCGCGAACCCGTCGTGACCCAGCCATCGCCGAGACGCGCGGCGAACCGCACTGAGCGGGGACCGTTCCCGGCCAGGATCAGCGGCACGCGATCACGGACCGGTCCGCCCACGAGGCGCATGTCGCGCACGATGTAGTGGTCACCGTCGACACTCACATGATCCTCGCGCAGCGTGCGGTCGAGCACCGTGGTGAACTCCTGCAGGCGGTCGACGCGTTCACGGGCCGTGACGGAGGGCTGTCCGAGTATCCCGTCATCCGGAGTTCCGCCGGCGCCCAGGCCCACCAGGAGCCGGCCTTCGGATATGTCGCACAGCGTCTGGATCTCGCGTGACAGCGCGGCCGGATGCCGGAAGTTCGGTGAGATCACGAATGCGCCCAGCCGGATTCGGGACGTCACGGCGGCCGCCGCGGTCAGTGTCGGAATGCACGAGAACCACTGTGAATCGGGAAGGCCTCCCCACACGAGGTGGTCGTAGGTCCAGGCGTGGTCGAAGCCCATCGCCTCGGCCCGCTCCCACAGCGCCCGCGTCCGTCGCCACGGCTGGTCGGGCAGGATGCAGATCCCGTATCGCATGAATCGAGATTAGCCGACACGCAAAACTCCCACTTACACAACGATTCTTGCGTGTAAGTGGGAGTTCCGTGTGTCGGTTCGGGGGCGTCGATACCGCTACCGTCGGGTGGCCTCGATCAGCAGACGGCGTTCCGCAGCGGCCACCGAATGCCGTGCCTTCTCGATGGAGTCGGGATTCACCGAGATCGACGTGATGCCCAACGACACCAGGTGCTGAGCGAACTCCGGCTTGTACGACGGTGCCTGCCCGCACAGCGAGGTGGTGATCCCGAGCCGTCGGCCGGTCGAGATGATCTGCGCGATCGCATCCATCACGGCCGCGTCGGACTCGTCGAACACCTCCGCGCAGATCTCGGAGTCGCGGTCCACGCCGAGCATCAGCTGGGTCAGGTCGTTGCTGCCGATCGACACACCGTCGACTCCCATCCCCACGTACTCGGGCAGCCAGTGCACGACCGAGGGCACCTCGGCCATGATCCACCGGCGCAGACCACGCTGCCTGCCCAGGCGACTGTCGTCGATGAGCGAAAGGCATTCCTCCAGTTCCCATTTGGTGCGCACGAACGGGATCATCACACCCAGGTTGGGAGAGGACTCGCGAATCCGGGCCAGCGCCTCGAGTTCGAGCTTGAACAGTTCCGGATCCTTGATGTACCGGAAGCAGCCCCGGTACCCGATCATCGGGTTGTGCTCCTCGGGCTCATAATCCTCGCCACCCTGCAGTTTCCGGAACTCGTTGCTGCGGAAGTCGGTGGTTCGGTAGATCACCGGTCGCGGCCCGAACGCGGACGCGACCTGACCCACCGAGTCGACGAGCGCCTGGACCAGTTGCTCGCTCTCCCCCTTGACGATGAGGTCGTGCGGGTGACGGCCACCGAGGGCGCCGGTGAGGATCAGCTCCGCGCGGAGCAGTCCGACGCCGTCGACATCGCGGGCGGCGATGGCTTCGGCGGTGTCGGGCATCCCGATGTTGACGTAGATCTTCGTCCCGGTCACCTCGGCCGCCACTGCGGTCGGGGCCGCGGCGACCGGCGTGGTCACCGTGGGTGAGGCCACCGAGCCGGCGCGCACGACGCCGTGCGTCCCGTCGACGGTGACCAGCTCGCCGGTCACCAGATCCGAGGTGGCCGACCGGGCGCCGACGATGCAGGGCACGGCCAGCTCCCGCGCGACGATGGCGGCGTGACAGGTCATACCGCCCGCGTCGGTCACGATCGCCGACGCGCGCCGCAGGGTGGGCAACCAGTCGGGGTTGGTCATCGGTGCCACGAGCACCTCACCGTCGACCAGAGTGCTGCCCTCCGACGGCGACGTGAGGATGCGTACCGAGCCGGTCGCCGTGCCGGGTGCGGCCGACAACCCGCGCGCGATGATGGTGCCGGGGGCGGCGCTGGTGGCGCCGAGGGTGGTGATCGGGCGGGCCTGGACCAGCCAGGTTGCCCCTTCGGGGTCGATCGCCCATTCCAGGTCCTGCGGGATGCCGTAATGGTCCTCGACCGCCACGGCGAGTTCGGCCACGCGGTGCAGCGGTTCGTCGTCGAGGACGCGGGCGTCTGCGAGGTCGTCGTCAAGCTTCTGGGTCAGATCCTGACCGTCCGGGCCGCGCACGATCCGGAAGTCCTGGTGTCCGATGCGGGTGTCGAGGACCGACAGGTCGTCCTTGCGGACGATGTAGGTGTCGGGCTGCACCATCCCGGACACCACGACCTCGCCGAGTCCGAGTGCGCCCTCGATCGCGATCCGGTCGCGCGCGCCGGTCGACGGGTCGGCGGTGAACGCGACGCCCGCCTTGTCGGAGGCGACCATCTGCTGGATGACCACCGCCATCGCGGGGACGTCCGTGAAGCCGCGACTGGCGCGATAGGCGACCACGCGCGGACCGAACAGCGACATCCAGCACTTGGTGACCGCGTCGACGAGCTCGTCGTCGCCGGTCACGTTGGTCAGCGTCGCGTTCATCCCGGCGAAGGACGCGTCGCGTCCGTCCTCACCGGTCGCCGACGAACGGACCGCGACCGGCACGCCGTCGCCGAGTCGGTGATAGGCGTCGAGGAGTTCGGTGCGGACCTCTGCGGCGACTCCCGCCCTGGCGACGAGTTCCTGCAACCCGGCGCACATCTCGGTCAACTTCTCGGTGTCGGCGACCGTGGTGAGCGCGTCGCGGTGCATCTCGGCGAGGTCGTCGGCGACATCGCCGGCCTGCATCGAGTAGCGGTAGCAGTCACGCAGCAGGACGAACCCGGGTGGCACCGGCAGTCCCGCCGCCACCATCTCCCCGAGATTGGCGCCCTTTCCGCCGGCCTCCTCGGCATCGGTGAGCCGCAGTTGGGTGAAGTCCCGTACCTGATCGCGCAAGTTCGTAGGTGTCGTCGTGGTCTGTGTCGTGTCGGTTTGCGTCATGGCGGCCTCCTCATGCCACCCCCATCGTGCGCCGTACGATCCGGGGATACCAGCGAATTCGCCGACATTCGCACCAGGACAGTCAACTTGGGCTCTTTGCGGAGTCGGCCTCGGTGAACGTCCCCGGGAAAGGGGACATTCGGCCCTAGACCCCGCAGTCCTCGACGCGGTGAGCTTGACAGGGTCAGATCGGTGTACCCCGAGCGACCGGGAGGCGAAATGACCCGGACCGCTGCCGCGCCGCGGCAACAACCCCGTCGACTGTTCCGTGATCGGCGTGAGGCCGGACGTGTGCTGGCCGAACTGCTGAGCAGCTACCGGGCCAAACCTGACGTGATCGTGCTCGGTCTGGCCCGGGGTGGGGTGCCCGTCGCCTTCGAGGTCGCGGCGGCGCTCCGTGCCCCGCTCGACGCGTTCATCGTCCGCAAACTCGGACTCCCCGACCGGGAGGAGTTCGCCATCGGCGCGGTGGCCGCCGGCGGCCGGATCGTGCTCAACGACGACGTGGTGCGTGGGCTGCGGGTGTCCCCGGATCAGATCCGCGCCGTGGTCGAACGCGAGACCCGTGAACTCGAGCGCCGCGAGACCGCCTATCGCGGTGCGAAGCCGCCCGCCGACGTCGCCGGCAAGACGGTGATCCTCGTCGACGACGGTCTGGCCACCGGCGCGAGCATGCGGGCCGCGGTGATCGCGCTGCGCGAATCCGAGCCGGCGGAGATCGTTGTCGCCGTACCGGCAGCCCCCGAATCGACCACCCGCGAGCTGGCCTCGCTCGCCGACGACGTGGTGTGCGCGTCGATGCCGACCCCGTTCCTGGCCGTGGGCGAGTCCTACTGGGACTTCTCCCAGACCACCGACGAGGAGGTGCGCACCCTGCTCGCGACGCCGACGACACGCGCCGAGGTCGCCGTCGAGGAGTCTCCGCCGGACATCATTGCGCGGGTGGCCGTGGACTGTCCCGGCGGCGTGCCACCCGAATCGGTGCTCGACGAACTCATCGGTGATGCGCGGATCGTCCTGATCGGGGAGAGTTCGCACGGCACCCACGAGTTCTACGAGGCGCGCGCCGAGATCACCAAATGGCTCATCGAGCATCGCGGATTCACCGCGGTGTCCGCCGAGGCCGACTGGCCGGACGCCTACCGGGTGAACCGCTGGGTGCACGGGCTCGGCCGTGACCACACCGCCGACGAAGCGCTCGCCGGATTCGAACGGTTCCCGTCGTGGATGTGGCGCAACACCGTCGTGCGCGACTTCGTCACCTGGATGCGTCACCACAACGACTCCCTGGCCGACGACGACCCGACCGACCGAGTCGGATTCTACGGACTGGACCTCTACAGCATGCACCGTTCGATGCAGGAGGTGGTCGGCTATCTCGATACCGTCGATTCCGTTGCCGCGCAACGCGCTCGGGCCCGATACTCGTGTTTCGACCGGGCGTCGGACGAGGACGGCCAGGCCTACGGTTACGCGGCGGCATTCGGGGCGGGACCCTCGTGCGAACGGGAGGCGGTCAGCCAGCTCGCCGAGATCCACCGCAACGAACTCGCCTACCTCAGCCGCGACGGGATCGTCGCCGAGGACGAGTTGTTCTGCGCGAAACAGAACGCACAGACCGTCCGCAACGCGGAACTGTACTACCGCACCATGTTCCGCGGTCGGGTGACTTCGTGGAATGTCCGGGACGGGCATATGGCGCAGACACTCGACTCGCTGCTCGACCACCTCGACGCCCAGCGCTCCACGCGGGCGCGGGGGCCGGCACGCATCGTGGTGTGGGCGCACAACTCCCACGTCGGGGATGCCCGCGCCACCGAGGTCGGCGCGGACGGACAGCTCACCCTCGGACAACTCGTCCGCCAGCGCCACGGCGACGCCTGCCGGCTGATCGGATTTTCCACGCACAGCGGGACGGTGACTGCCGCAGACTCGTGGGGCGGGGATGCCCACCGCAAGGTGGTGCGTCCGGCTCTGCCGGGCAGCATCGAGGAGGTCTTCCACGACAGCGGCAGGCAGTCGTTCATCGTCCGGTCGGGCGACGAACAGGCCGCGGAGACCCTGGAGACGGTGCGGTTGGCGCGAGCCATCGGCGTGATCTACCTACCCGCGACCGAACGGCAGAGCCACTACTATCACGTGCGTCCCGCCGACCAGTACGACGCGATGATCCACATCGATCGGACGCACGCGTTGCGCCCGCTCGAACCGACCAGCCTGTGGATCCAGGGCCAGACCCCGGAGACATATCCGAGCGGACTCTGAGTCGGTCCGCACCGCACCCGACGACGACGCCGTCGCCGGGTGCGTCATCATGGAACCGTGGTGGACCAGCCGCAGGACCGAACGACCCGAACGCGCCAGATGCTGCTCGACGCGGCCGAGGTGATGTTCGCCGAGCACGGCATCGCGAGTGTGTCCAATCGGCAGATCAGTGAGGCCGCCGGTCAGGGCAACAACTACGCCGTCGGCTATCACTTCGGCACCAAGACCGAACTCGTCCGCGCGATCCTGCATCACCACAGCGTCCGGCTCGATGAGATCCGCGCGCGGATCACCGCGGAGGTCGGCGAGGAGGCCGACATCCGCGACTGGCTGCGCTGCCTGATCCAACCGCAGGTGGAGTACCTCGGTACGCTGCGCCGGCCTTCCCACTTCGCCCGCTTCTGCGTCCAGGTCGCCTCGGAGCCGACGATGGCCAACCTCCTCTACGAGGAAGCCTTTGCCTCCGAAGCCATCTCACGAATTCTCGACGGTTTCTACGGAGCGTTGCCGGGTCTGCCGGCCGGCGCCGTCGAGGTCCGCGACCTCATCACGCGCAACTCGATCATCGTGACGCTCGCCGACCTCGAACGCGCCCTCAACGGCGAGGAGGCCCCGGACTGGCGGGCGCTGTGCGAGGCCATGATCGACGCGATGGTGGGGATGTGGTCCGCGCCCGCCTCTTAGCGAAACCAGCGGTCTCCGCTACGAAATCGTTTGTGGCAGTGGTATATCGGGATCACCAAGTCTTGCGGTATCTACCGCCGAGCCTGACGAGATAAGCGATTTGATGTCCTCGAGCTGATCCCAGATGTTGACCTGCATCCCGGCGAGGACATGCGCGTCGCCGTCGAGCCAGAATGCGACGAACTGCCGGCCCGCGATGTCGCCGCGGAACACCACCTGCTGATACCCGGCGGACAGGCCCGCGTACTCCATGCCCAGGTCGTACTGGTCGGTGAAGAAGTAGGGCAGGTTCGTGTACTCCGCGTCCCCGCCGAGCATGTTGGTGACCGCGACGGCCGGCTGGTTGAGCGCATTGGCCCAGTGCTCGGTGCGCACCCGGGTCTGCAGCAGCGGATGAAAGGCGTTCGCGATGTCGCCGACCGCGTACACGTCGGCATCGCTGCTCTGCAGGCCGGCGGTGACCAACACGCCGCCGCCTCCGGTGGCCAGGCCCGCCGTGTCCGCGAGTTCGAGATTCGGTACCGCGCCCGCGGCGATCAACACCAGATCGGCATCGATCACGTCGCCGCCGCTCAGTTCCAGTCCGTGCGCTGCGCCGTCGTCGCCGGTCACGACGCGTTCGACCCCGACGCCGGTGCGCAGGTCCACCCCGTGTTGGCGGTGCAGGTCGGCGAAGACCTCGGCGACTTCCGCGCCGAGTGCTGTCAGCAGGGGCGCGGACGCGGCCTCGGCGATGGTCACCTCGGCACCGCGGTCGCGCGCGCCGGCGGCCACCTCGAGTCCGATCCAGCCGGCGCCCACGACGGCGAGGCGTGTGCCGTCGGCGATGGCCGCGGTGATGTGGCGCGCGTCGTCGATGGTCCGCAGGTGATGCACGCCGGGTGCGTCGGCGCCGGGGATGTCGAGATGACGGGCGCGAGAACCGGTGGCCAGCAACAGTTTGTCGTAGGTCACGGGTGTCCCGTCGGCGAGCTGCACCGAGTTCGCGGCCAGATCGAGCTTCTCGGCGGTGGTGCCCATCCGCAGGTCGATCCGGTTGTCGAGGTACCACCGCGCGTCGTGCACGGTGAAATCGTGCAGGGATTTCTTGCCGGCGAGGAATTCCTTCGACAGCGGTGGTCGTTCGTAGGGGAGATGCTCCTCGGCGCCGAGGAGGATCACCTCCCCGTCGAAGTCGTGGTCGCGAACGGCCTCGGCGGCCTTCGCGCCGGCCAGCCCGGCTCCGATGATCACGATGGTTGGCATTGACGTCGCCTCCCGGGTGCGTTCGGCTCGGATCAGATCTGCGCGCGCTCGTGCGCTCGTGCATCTGTGGCCCACTCTACGCGCGTGGCTTCCCGGCCCTACCCGATCAGCGCATCGCCCACTCGGCGAGCCGGTCGGCCGAGACGATCTGGTCCACACCGAACAGCGCCGCGCCGCGTAGTGGACCGTCGTCGCCGTGGACGCCGTCGAGCACCGGTGGCGGCGCCTGTTTGCGGAACGACATCAGTCCACCGTGGTAGGCGTCGTCGAACGCCGCGGTGGCGGCGGCGCGGATCAGGGGAGCCAGGCCGCCAATGGTGATCGCGTCGGGATCGTGGAGGTTCACCAGTCCCGCGATACCGCGGCCGAGCGAGGTGGCGACGGCCTCGACGGCCCGGCGGGTCGACGCCTCGCCCTGCGCCTTAGAACGGCGACCCGCCTCTGAACGAACCCGTTCGAGAACGTCGTGGGCGTAGGTGAGCGGGTTCTTCGGTTCCGGGTCACCGCGGTGACGGGCCAGGGCCCGGCCGTCGATGTCACGGTCCCAGCACCCGGAGGCGCCGCACGCACACGGTTCGTCGTGGCGGCCGAACGGGATGTGCCCGTATTCGCCGGCCGCGCCGTGCGCACCGGCTGCCGGTGCGCCGTCGACGATCAATGCACCGCCGAGACCGACCGCGATGATCAGATGCAGCGCGGTGCCCACCCCGCGCGCCGATCCGGTCCGTGCCTCGGCGAGACCGGTCAGGGTCGCGTCGTTGCCCACGAACACCGGCAGGTCGACGTCGTCGGGTAGGGCCGACGTCAGGTGGGACAGATCCGTGTGCAGCCATCCGCGCGGCGTGACCTGGACCAGGCGGCCGTCGCTGACCGTGCCGGCCGCCGACACCGAGACGGCCCGTATCCGAGCGGGGGTGCGGGCGTAGACCTCGCCGATCGCCGCGCCGATATTGCGCAACACCCGCCGCGGGTCGCGATACAGGCGCGACGAGCTCGCCTCGACGACGGGTTCGCCGGTGATGTCGGCGGTCGCGACGCGCCAGCCCGTCGAACTCAACTCCGCCGCGACGACGAGCGGGCCGTTCGGGTGGGGGCGCAACATCGTGGTCGGGCGACCCCGGCCCTGTGCGGGTGCGGGCACCTCGTCGAGGAGTTCCGCGGCGCGCAGCCGTGCCAGCAGCTCGGTGGCCGCGCCGCTGCCGATGCCGAGTGCTTGCGCGGCGGCCGCCCGGGTGATGGCGGGCTCGGTCCGGACGAGATCGACCAGACGTTCGGCGGTGAGCCAGCGTGCGGCCGAGCCTCCCTGTGCGGTCACCCGTCACCTCCCGGATTGATTAAACTCGGAACGAGAGTATATTCGAGCAGTGCTTGCCGCTTCCACCCACACGACCGCTCCGGACCGCAGCCTCCGTACGAGTCTGCCTGCCCTGGTGGCGTTGTCGCTTGCCTCGTGTCTCGCGGTGACCTCGGAGATGCTGCCGGTCGGGTTGCTACCCGCCATCGGCGACGCGTTTGCGGTCGGGGAGGCGACCACGGGCCTGCTGGTGACCGTGTTCGCCGGGATGGTGGCGGTGTTCTCGGTGCCGCTGACGATCGCCACCCGCCGGCTGCCGCGCAGACCGTTGATCCTCGCCACCGTGGTCGGCTACCTGGTCAGCAATACCGTGATCGCCGTGGCGCCGACCTTCGCGGTGGTCGCGGCGGGGCGCGTCGTCGGCGGTCTGGCGCACGCCCTGTTCTTCTCGGTGTGCATCGGTTACGTGCCGCGCGTCGTCGACCGTGCGCAGGTCGGTCGCGGGCTGGCGATCGTCTCCGTCGGGGCGACGGCCGGTTTCGTCCTCGGTGTCCCGCTGTCGACGACGCTGGGCTCTGCGCTGGGGTGGCGCAACGCCTTCGGTGTGCTCGCGGTGGTATCGGTGGCGGTGCTGGTGCTGATCGTGCGGGTGCTCGCGCCGGTGCCCGGCTCGAGTGCCGGCGGAGTCGCCGAGACCCGCGGCGCCAAACGGGATCTCGGCGTGGTCGTCTCGTCGAACATGGTCACCTTCGTCGGCCACTACACGCTCTACACCTACATCAGCGTGGTGCTGCTGACCGCCGGTGCCGCGGAATCGATGCTCGGCCCCCTGCTGTTGGTGTGCGGACTGTGTGGGCTGGTCGGATTGGCGTGTGCCGGACGGACGATCGACCGGTATCCGCGTCCGACGATTCTCACCGTCCTCGGTTTGCTGGTCGCGGCGATGCTCGCGGTGGGTGTCGCGCTGCCGTGGCTGGTTGCGACGGTGATCGCGGTGTCGCTGTGGAACGGGGTGTTCGGTGCCGTCCCGTCGATCTATCAGTCGGCGGCGGTGCGTGCGATGCCCGATGCCCCCGACCTCGCCGGGGCGTGGATCAACGCCACCGCCAATGTCGGGATCGCCCTCGGTGCGCTCATCGGCGGTTTCGCCCTCGGTTCGTCGTCGGGCAGGGCGTCGTTGGCATGGGTGGGTGCGGTGGTGGCGGCGGCCGGGCTGGGGATCGCGGTGGTGGGGAAGCGGGCGTTTCCGAAATAGCTCATCGGTGAACCGGCGAACAGTCGGCCCTCCGGTGCCCGATCATGGAACCACCCGATCATGAAAGGTGGGCGATGAACGGCAGGACGATCGCGGCTGCGGCGCTGGGACAGTTCAAGACGGCCCGGCTGGCGTATCTCAGGTTGCGCGGCCGGACACCCGACGATGTCGCCGAGCAGCGCGTCGCCTCGGGCGCCTCGTGGGATGAGTTCTGCGACACCCTCAAATCCGCGGGCGCGGCGCTCGTCTTCCCCGGCACACCGACGGATCCGCTCACCCAGGCCGAGGGCTACCGCTACCTGAGCCGACTCACCCGAGCGGGACTCGAGGCCTTCGTCGAATATGCCGACCCGACCGCGCCGGTGCTGCGCCGGATGGTGCACGAGACGGTCAAGATGGGTTCGGACAACCCCGACAACCACTATCTCAACGCCACCATCGACGGCACCCTCGAATACCGCATCACCGGCACCCGCGGCACCGTGGACTACCTGGGCTTCGGCACCCAGGAAGGGCATTACGGCGAGGGCGGCCAGATGCCGACGACAGGCTACGTCGAGGCCGCCGATCTCGAGATCGGGTCCGACGGACGATTCGAACTCGTTCTGAGCGCCACCGAACACAGCGGCAACTGGCTACCCATGACCCCGGCGACCGGCCTGCTCATCGTGCGGCAGACCTTCGCCGACCGCAGCACGGAGGTGCCGGCCGATCTCCGCATCGAACTGCTGGACGGATCGTCGGCGCCCGGGCCGCTGACGGCGGCTGCGCTCGACGCCGGCCTGGGCAAGGCGAGCCTGCTGGTCGCCGGCGCGTCGCTGCTGTTCGCCAAGTGGGCCAGAGACTTCCAGAAGCACACCAACGAGCTGCCGATGTTCGACCCGGAACGCTCGACCAAGGCCGGCGGCGACCCGAACATTATCTACTACCACAGCTATTGGCGCCTGGGCCCCGACGAGGTGCTCGTCATCGACAGCGAGATCCCCGAGTGTGACGGCTGGAACTTCCAGCTCGACAACCACTGGATGGAGTCCCTCGACTACCGCCATCACACCGTCCACGTCAACAAGCACACCGCGACCTATCGACCCGACGGCACCGTCCGCATCGTCGTCGCCCATCGGGATCCCGGCACCGACAACTGGATCGACACCACCGGCCACGAGTGCGGGGCGATGACGTTCCGGTGGATCCGCGCGACGACCCATCCGCAGCCACGGACCCGGGTCGTGTCGATGTCCGCACTGTCCCAGCTGGATTGACGACGGCATGGCCCTCACCTTCACGCCTTTCCGACGCCGGCCGGTCCGGGCAATCAACCGCGTCGGTGCCGGCCTGGACACACGCGGTCACTCGGTGGACCTATCTGCGGACACCCTGCGACGACGGGCCGAGAAGACGACCGGCCTGCCTTGGGTGGCCGATGCGCAGACCGACGAAGCCCTCGACGTGCTGTGCGCGTCGATCATCGACGAGGCCCGGCTCAGCACCTTCGGTGCCCTGGTGATCCGTGCTCGGATGCACGGCATCCTCACCACCCGACTGCGGGCGGCCGAATTGCTGCGGGTAC
>NZ_BAHC01000074.1 GCF_000298195.1 Gordonia rhizosphera NBRC 16068
CCGCATGTGCGGTTCGGCAATGCCCAGCGCGGTTACGTTCTCAACCGCGTGGGGACCGACCGTTGGGAGGCCGAGTTCCGGGTCGCCGACTCGATCGGCTCCCCGTCCGACACGCTGCACCGACGGGCACTCGTCACCATCCCCGACCGACGGCCCGAGATCAACGTCGTGTGACGGCGCCGATCCTCTGCGTACCCCTCCCGTCGACCGTGCGCACTCCCGCGTCGACCGTGCGCACTCCCGCGTCGACCGGCAGGCCCACGCCCCGAGTGCGCACGCTCGACGGTGCCGCGCGCACGCTCGACGGGTGCGGCGTGCACGCTCAACGGTGCGGTGCGCACGCTCGACGGTGCGGTGGGCACGCTCGACGAGTGGATCAGCTGCGCGCGAGCGTCGCGAGCACCGACGCGCTGACCTCCCAGCCCATGCACTTGTCGGTCACCGACTGCCCGTAGGTCAGCGGCCGGGCGTCGGGCGACTGCGCACCCGCCTCGATGAAGCTCTCCAGCATCACGCCGCTGATCTGCGACGGGCGTCCGGCCTCCCGCGTCGAACGGATGTCGGCGGCGATTTCGGCGGCCACCTCGGACTGCCGGACATGATCCTTGCCGGAGTTCGCGTGTGAGCAGTCGATCATGACCCGCGCCGGCAGCGATGCCTTGGCCAGCGCAGCGACGGCTGCGTCGACCGATGCGGCGTCGTGGTTCGGTCCGGTGGTACCACCACGCAGGATGACGTGGCAGTCCTCGTTGCCGGCGGTCTCCACGACGGCGCCGTGGCCGAAGTCGTCGACGCCGAAGAAGACGTGCTGTGCGGCCGCGGCCTTGACACCGTCGACGGCGACCTGCACGTTGCCGTCGGTGCCGTTCTTGAACCCGATCGGCATGGACAGGCCCGACGCCAACTGGCGGTGCACCTGGGACTCGGTGGTCCGGGCCCCGATCGCACCCCACGCGACCGCGTCGGCGATGTACTGGGGGCTGGTCGGCTCGAGGAACTCGCAACCGACCGGCAGACCCAGATCGATGATGTCGAGCAGGAGCGAACGCGCGGTCCGCAGGCCCCGCTCGACGTCGAAGGTCCCGTCCATCCCCGGATCGTTGATCAGCCCCTTCCACCCGACGGTGGTGCGCGGCTTCTCGAAGTAGACCCGCATGACGATCTTCAGCCGGTCGGCGTATTCGACGGCCAGCGGTGCCAGGCGTCGTGCGTAGTCGAGGGCGGCGATCGGGTCGTGGACCGAGCACGGCCCGACGACGACGAGCAGACGATCGTCACGGCCGGCCAGAATGTCGGCGATCTGATCGCGGTCGGACTGCACCGCGAGCGCGCGACGCTGGGTCAACGGCAGCTCGTTGCGAATCGTGTCCGGCGACGGGATCGCGCGGAAGGACTTGATCCGACGGTCCGAGGTGGATTCGGCGGTCAGATCGGGGATGGTGGTCACGTCGTGCCTTTCGGGGTTCGGCCCTGTCGTCTCGGTGGGCGGCCCCGGATGCTCGGGTGAGATCCCGGAGGCCCTTGAAATGACAAGAGCAGCGACCTTCTGGTCACTGCTCGGGCTCCGGGTGTTTGGTGCGCGCGGCTGGTCAGCGCTTCATCGTGGCCCCACCCGGAGCCTCGATAAAGCGCCAATAGACGCGTGCGGTGGTCATCACGGCAGTCAGGCTAACACGCCGCCCAGTGAGCACCAATTCCCTGCGGTCACGGGTGGCCCCGGTCGATCAGCTCGCTGAGCACGATGATCGATTCGGTCTTGTCCACCGGACCGGCCTGCCGGATCCGTTCCAGGGCCTGTTCGAGGTGGCGCACGTCGCGGGCCATGAGCCGCAGGATGGCGTCGGCCTGACCGGTGACCGTCGCCGCGCTGACCACTTCGGGGATCGATTCCCAGGCGGCCTTGAGGTCCTCGGGTGAGATGTTGCCGCGGCAGTAGACCTCGACGTAGGCCTCGGTGGTCCACTGCATCGCGTGCGGATCGATCACCGTGGTGAATCCCCTGATCACCCCGTCGTCGAGCAGCCGATCCACGCGGCGTTTCACCGCCGGTGCAGACAAACCCACCTCGTCCCCGATCTGCGCGTAGGTCGCCCGGGCGTCGCGGGCCAGGCAGGCGAGCACCTTCTGATCGAGATCATCGAGGTGACGCAACGAATGAGCACCTTCCTTATTCGGTGCGACGATTCATTACACAAATGAGCAACAGACGTCGATTGATTGCAATTTGCGCCGAGAATACCCTCGATCTATGACGATGACGAGCCCCTCGGCCGTGTCGACCTCGGCACGCACACCACGTCCGCGGTCCTACGCGATGACCCCGCCGGTCCACTTCACCGTCGACTACGTGATCAATCCATGGATGGACCCGACCGTGCCGGTCGACACCGACCGCGCTCTCACCCAGTGGCTCGCCCTCCGCGAGGTCTTCGAATCGCTCGGCCACACCGTGCACGTCGTCGACCCCCAGCCGGGACTGCCCGACATGGTCTACGCCGCCAACGGTGGACTCAGCGTGGGCGGCACGACCATCGCCGCCCGCTTCGCGTACCCGGAGCGCGAACCCGAGGGCGACCACTACGCGGAGTGGTTGCACACCTCGGGATTCGGCCCCGTGCACCGCACCGACGGCATCCAGGAGGGCGAGGGCGACTTCCTCGTCGTGGGCGATGTCATCCTTGCCGGAACCGGCTTCCGCACCCATCGCGACACGCACGCCGAGGTCGCGACCCTCACCGGGCTCCCGGTCATCACGCTCGAGCTCGTCGATCCGCGCTACTACCATCTCGACACCGCACTCGGCGTTCTCGACGACACGAACATCGCCTACTACCCGCCCGCCTTCGGCCCGGCATCGCGCGCGCTGCTCGCCGACCTGTTCCCGAACGCCATCATCGCGAGCGACGAGGACGCCGCGGTGCTCGGCCTGAACCTGGTTTCCGATGGCCGGCACATCGTGATGACCGATGCCGCCCCGCACCTGACGAACGAGCTGCGCGCGGCGGGGTACGAAACGGTGTGTGTCGACCTCTCCGAACTGCTCAAGGGTGGCGGTGGCATCAAGTGCTGCACACTAGAATTGCGTCTGTCGAACGGTGACCCCATCGGCGTGGCCACCGGGATGGAGGCCGGATTCATGGGAGGCACCACTACCACCGACGATGCCGCGCAGCCCACTGCCGAACCGCATGTCGCACACAACTATTCGCCGCTGCCGGTCACCGCGGCGACGGCTGAGGGCGCCTGGATCACCGACGGCGACGGCCGACGCTACCTCGACTGCCTCGGCGCGTACTCCGCGGTCAACTTCGGCCACCGGCATCCGCGCATCGTCGCGGCCGCCCACGAACAGCTCAACCGAGTGACCCTGACCAGCCGGGCGTTCCGGTCCGACCGGCTCGAGCCGTTCTGCGCGGCGCTGTCGGCGTTGTGCGCTAAGGACATGGTGCTGCCGATGAACACCGGCGCCGAGGCGGTCGAGTCGGCGATCAAGGTGGCCCGCAAATGGGGCTACGACGTGAAGGGCGTGCCGGACGGGCAGGCCAAGGTCATCGTCGCGGGCGGAAATTTCCACGGCCGCACGATCAGCATCGTCAGTTTCAGCGACGACCCGGACGCCCGCACCGGATTCGGGCCGTTCACACCCGGTTTCGTCCGGGTCCCCTACGGCGACGTCGGGGCGATGGCCGAGGCGATGGACGCCGATACCGTCGCGGTCCTCGTCGAACCCATTCAGGGTGAGTCCGGGATCATCGTGCCGCCCGACGACTACCTGCCGGGTGTACGCACGCTCTGCACCGAACGCAACGTGCTGATGATCGCCGACGAGATCCAGTCGGGGCTCGGCCGCACCGGCAAGACCTTCGCGGTCCAGCACTGGGATGTCGAACCCGACGTATACACACTCGGCAAAGCCCTGGGCGGCGGCATCCTGCCGGTGTCCGCGGTCGTCGCGAACCACGACATCCTCGGCGTCCTCCACCCGGGTCAGCACGGGTCGACGTTCGGCGGTAATCCGCTGGCCGCCGCCGTCGGGCACACCGTGGTGGACATGCTCGCCGACGGCACCTGGCAGGCCCGGGCCGCCGAGGCGGGCGAACGAATGCACGCCCGACTGCGTGATCTCGTCGGACACGGTGTGCTCGCGGTACGCGGCCTCGGCCTGTGGGCCGGCATCGACGTCGACCCGGCCCTCGGTACCGGCAAGGACGTCTGCCTGCGGCTCGCCGATCTCGGGGTCCTGGCGAAGGACACCCACGGGTCGACGCTTCGCCTCGCGCCGCCCCTGGTGATCACCGACGACGAGATCGATTGGGCCGTGGAGAGGTTGGCCGAGGCGTTACGCTCGTGAGTTGTGACCGCTGACGAGACCTCGACCACGCCCTCGGAGCACAAGCGCACCAGCCGTGTGCTGCTCATCCGCCACGGACAGACCGAGTGGTCGCTGACCGATCGCCACACCGGGCGCACCGACATCGCCCTCACGCCCCGCGGCGAACAGGACGCCCGCGCGCTGGTCGGGATCGCCGAACGACTCGGCCTCGTCGAGCCCTACGTCTTCGCCTCTCCCCGACGACGCGCCCAACGGACCGCGGAACTCGCCGGCCTCGACGTCGACGAGGTCGACCCGGCCTTCGCGGAGTGGGACTACGGCGACTACGAGGGTCTCACGCGCGCCCAGATCCATGCCGATCACGATCCGCAGTGGGCCGTGTGGACCTCGGGTGCCCCGCACGGCGAGTCGGTGGAGCAGATGACCTCACGGGTCGATTCGGCGGTCGATCGCGTCGAGCGCCGGCTTGCGACGTCCGACGTGATCGTGGTGTCGCACGGACACTTCTCACGCTCGTTCGTCTGCCGCTTCCTGGGCTGGCCGATCCATCAGGGCGCCGACATCGACCTCCGTCCCGCCGGTGCGGCGTTGCTCATCGTCCTCGGCACCGATCGGCGGCTGTCCACGCTGGTCGGCCCCGAGGGTGCAGCGGCGACCCACGCATCCATCTGAGCTGAGAGCGACGGGTTCGAGTCGACCCCGGCGCGCCCGCCGGACCGAGATCCGGCGGACACACGGAGTGCGCCGCTGTTCACACTATGGAGTTTTCAAGGAACGTGCGTCCGGGGAGTTCCCGGGTGGTCTGGGCTGGTCGGGTCAGGTCGTGGTGCTGGTCCGACGTTCTCGGTCAGGCCGTGCTGCCGGTCGGTTCTTCTGGGTCGTGCTCGGGGTCAGGCTTTGGGCCAGGGCCTCAGGTCAGGCGGCGACGCCGTCGAGGCGCATGGTTCGGCGGTTATAGGCCGGTATCGGGGTGCGGGCCGGGTCCTGTTCCACCGGTGGGAGCAGCCAGGGATGCCGGTCGGCGCCCATGATGATGTCCCAGCCCGAGGCGTGGATCTGGGCGTGACACGAGGTGCACAACAGGCAGCCGTTGTCCAGGTCGGTGGGACCCCCATCAGCCCAATGGTGCAGATGATGAAACTGCGTATATCCTGCTGCCGCACCGCATTTCACACAACACTGGTCACGGACGATCAACGCCCTGCGTTGATGATGAGTGAACAGGCGCTGCGGGTGTCCCATGTCCAACGGCACCTTCTCGCCGTCGACGATGATCGCGGTCACCGTCGCGTCACAGGACAGCGTTTTCGCCAGGGTCTGCGAGATCGGCCCCAGCCACTGCAACGCCGCCGCATCCGGGGTATCGGCCGGAACGGTCAGATTCAACTGCGTTTTCGGGGCCGCCACCAGATCGGTCACCCCCGACTCGGCGGCGCGGGCGGCGGCATCCAGGATCATCTCCAACGCATCCGCGCGGCGCTGCCCGGCGCTGCGGGCATCCTCGGACCCGTCGGGTTCAGGGCGTTTCTGCGACAGGGATTCGATCGCCGACACCAGTTTCTCCCCGATCACGATGTCCAGGTTCGCCTGCACCTCCAACCGGCCGTCGTCGGTGGGCTTGGTCGACCACTCGTTGATCGTCCGGTCCTCACCGGCCGGCACACCACCCTGCTCGTCGGCGATCTGGTTGCCGATGCTGCGGGCGGTGTCGAGCACCTCGCGCGGGGTGGCCCCGGCAAACGCCTGGGCGATCAACGCCAGCTGGTGTTCGATGCGTGAGACCTCGCTCAACGGTTCCGGGGCGCGTTTCTCGATATGGCCCATGCCGCGGACCAGGGCGTCGATGTGTTCCCCGGAGAAGACCCCATCGCCGGAATACGCCGCGATCAGTTCCAGGGTGGTCAACGCGGCCGCAATCCGCAGCCACCGGTCCGCCACCGTGGGTGCGGCACCCATCTCGATCAACAGGGCACGCGTCTTGCCACCGGTCTGACGGGCCACGCCCAACCGGTCCAGGGCGCCGGCGTGTACGGCGAGTTGGTGGTCGACCACGTTCCGCAGGCCCATCAGGAGCTTGGTGGTGTCGAACACCTCACGGCCGGTGGCGTCGGAGGTGATGGTCAGGTCACGGACGGTGGGGAGCAGGGTATCGATCGGCATGCCCCCATGGTAGTCGAACACCTGTGCGAATTACGACGCTTTGGTGGGTTATCCACAGGCCAGAATGAAACCCGTAACACCTTGTCCCTCATAGGATCTTGTCTGCGAAGACCAAACCCCGAAGGCGAAGGCATTGCGTGTGGTCAGGATACTGCGGAAGGCCCCGCGAATCGATCGCGTTCGGGTGGGCGACGCCGAGCTCACCGCCGATGGTCACGGCCGCTGATGCCGGTCCGGGTCGAGGCACACGCGCGGGGCCCGGACCCGATGCCCCACTGCAATCCCCTGCGCGGCGGCGACGACCGCGCTGACCGGGAGCGGCGACAGCTACGCCGGGCCGAGCGGCTCGGTCGACGATGGTGCCGACGAACCGGTCTTCAGTTCCACGAACAGCGCGTGACTCGGCGTGTCCCCGACGTTCTCGCCCCGGTGACGTTGAGCATCAAGCCACCGCACCGCGAATGGCTCCAGCTCGACCTCGGCTTGCCGGTCATCCACGGTGAGCCGGCGCCGGAAGTGCGCGAGCGGGATCGTCGACAGGATCTCTGCCGGGGCCCGAGGTGCCCTACGAGTCGAGCGGTCGAGTCCGCCAGAAGCGCCGAACCCGAGAAGCCCTGGTCGCAGCGCTCCACGAGCTGATGAAGAGCACCGCCGCTCCATCCACAGACGAGGTGGCGCGTGCGGCGGGGATCTCCCGCGCCACCGCGTATCGGTACTTCCCCGACCAGGATGCGTTGATCCGGGCCGCCTATCCGGAGATCGCCGACAGGCCCCACTTCTCCGACGACGACGGGCCGTCCGCCGTGACCGATCGCGTGCGCGTCGTCGTCGATCTTCAGCTCGACATCGAGAAATGGGAACCGCAGCTGCGCGCGGCACTGGGATCGACGCTGCGGTCCGGTGCCGGCCCGGCGCCGCTGCGTGGCGGACGGGCCATCGGATGGTTCGAGGACGCGCTGACGGTCCTCACCCCGGCATGGCCAGCGGAGCGCGTTCGTCAGACCGCGATCCGGCTTCGAGCCGTGGTCGGTATCGAGGCCTGGATCTGGCTCATCGACATCGCCTCCGTACCGCCCACAGATGCCCGATCGATCATGCGCGACAACGCCGGCGCGGTGCTCCGATCGGCCCTCGACGAGATCGGTTGAGTGGACAGGACGACTCCGTCAGGACGAGTCGCCGGACCCCGGAGTCACCGGTGCATCCTCCTCCAGGAGCAGCGCCATTTCCATGATGTCCCACAGCTCACCGTTGCGACGCCGATAGTGCCGCCGCCGCAAGCCCTCCGGGACGAATCCGCAGGAGGTGTAGAGCTCGATCGCCGCAGTGTTGTGCGGCCACACCTCCAGGATCACCTTGTGCGCTCCGCGCCCCCGCGCCCAGTCGATGACCGCACCCACCAGCGCGGCGCCGATCCCCTGCCGACGACATTCGGGCGCGACGAACATCCCGAAGGTCACGACGCCGGGCACACCGGGAAACATGCTGATCGCGCCGACGATCCGGTCCGAGCGATCGACCGCGACCACCGTACGCGAATCCCCATCGGCCATCAGCTGCGTGAACTGCTCGGCAGACCGGGCGACGTCGAGCGGCGGTTCGGCACCGAGGAAGCGACCCTCGTCCACGACCCGGGCACGTAACTCGCTGAACGGCAAGGCATCCGAAACAACGGCCCGGCGCAACCGAAACACTCGGTCACCATCCCCGGACATCTCCGCCGGGGTCATGTCGCCGTATCCGCAGCCAGGAACGCGTCGAGCGCCTCGGCCGTGGTGACCGGCAGCCCGCAGACGCTGCCCCGGCACACGTAGGCCGCGTCGACGCCGTCGACAGGTCCGCGGTCTTCCAGGGATGGCAGCGAATCCCGTTCTCCGGCAATCACCATCGCCCCGCCGGGCGCCACCGCACGAGCATGCGCGGCCAGTTCGCCGGAACTGCCCGGGACCTGCGAAACCGCGATGAGCAACGGGCCCGACAGCCAGGCCTGCGCCACCGACAGCCACTGACCGGCCGAGCGCGGTAGCTTCGCGAGGAGCACCGCCGAACGTGTGAGGGTTTGCTCGAGCACCTCGGCGTAGCGCGTGGCAGGGCCGAACGGCGCCACCGCCGAGGCGATGAGCAGCGCCTCGGTCATCAGCGAGGCACCCGCCGGTGTCGCGCCGTCGATCGGGTCACGCGGCCGGGCGATCAGTCCGTCGCCGACCGCGTCGAACCAGGTGCCCGGCGCCTCGGGATCGGCGAACACCTCGACGGCCGAGTCGAGCAACGCCAATCCCTCATCGCGCCAGGAGGTTTCGCCAGTGACCTGATGCAGGGTCAGCAGCGCGGTGACGAGTGCGGCGTGATCCTCGAGGGCCGCCATCGGAGCGCCGACGGTGCCGCCCAACGACGACCGGCGCAGCCGACCGTCGACGATGTGATGATCCACCAGCGAGCGCGCGCACGACGCACCGAGGTCGATCCACTCCGGACGCCCCAGCCCGGCTCCCGCCTCGGCGAGCGCGGTCACCGCCAGGGCGTTCCACCCGGTGACCACCTTGTCGTCGCGGGCCGGTTGCGGACGCGACGCCCGCGCCGACAGCAGTCGTACGGCCACCGATGTGAACCGCACGGGGTCGTCGGGGTCTCGCCTCAGCTGCAGCGTGGAGCGCCCATGTTCGAAGGTGCCGGTGGCCGTCACACCGAAAAGCTCTGCCGCCCAGAGCCCGTCGTCGTCGCCGAGGACCTCGCGCAATTCCGACGGCGACCACACATATGTCGATCCCTCGACACCGTCGGCATCGGCATCCAACGACGACGCGAACCCGCCGGCCACCCGCAGATCACGGTCGAGGAACCGCACGGTCTCCTCGGTGATCCGGAGTGCGAGGCGATCGCCGGTCCGACGCGCGAGGTGGCCGTACACCCGGAGCAGCTGGGCGTTGTCGTAGAGCATCTTCTCGAAATGCGGTATCACCCAGTCGTTGTCGACCGCATATCGTGCGAACCCGCCGGCCAGTTGATCGTAGATTCCGCCGCGGGCCATTGCGGTGCAGGTGCGGCCGACGGCATCGAGGGCGCGCGTGTCACCGGTGGACTCCCAGGATCGCAGGAGACCTTCGAGCAACGCCGACGGCGGGAACTTCGGGGCCCCACCGAACCCTCCGGCGACGCGATCCTCGTCGTGCAGCGCGGACGCCACGGCGTGGGCCAGCAGTTCGTCGTCGACGGTGACCTCGGTGCTCGGCAGCGCCGCGGTGTGGTCCGTGAGGTGTTCGCGGACCTGCGCCCCCATGGCGTCGACCTCGTCGCGACGTTGTGTCCAGGCCTCGGCGACCGCCAGCATGATCTGGGTCAGCGACGGCATCCCGCCGCGCGGCGAGGACGGGAAATAGGTCCCGCAGTAGAACGGTTCGCCGGACGGGGTCAGAAAGCACGTCATCGGCCAGCCGCCCTGACCGGTCATCGCGACGGTCGCGTTCATATAGATCGCGTCGATGTCGGGACGTTCCTCGCGATCGACCTTGACGCAGACGAACTCCCGGTTCATTACCGCGGCGGTCGCCGCGTCCTCGAACGACTCGTGGGCCATGACATGGCACCAGTGACACGCTGCGTATCCGACGGAGAGGAGGACTGGTGTATCACGACGCCTGGCCTCCTCGAAGGCTTCAGGTCCCCACTCCCACCAATCCACCGGATTTGAGGCGTGTTGGAGCAGATAGGGGCTGGTCGCGTTGGCTAGCCGGTTGGCCATTCCTGTGACTCCTGACGAGTGGCACGTTTATCACTCATCGTCCAGTGATACACGTTAGTGATACGTATTCGAGCCGCGTCGGCGATCCGATCTTTCGGGATCCGCTCTACCCAGCCTAGGAGGGGCGGCACATGGCGACTCGCAAGCGGTCGACGCTCCTCATGCAGGGAAAGGAGCGACGGCTCGGGGCCGGCCAGAAACCCTGGCGGGTGCGCCGCTCATCCGCTCGCAGCGGCTGGCCTCCCGGCCGCTCATCGGCAAGCCGAAGGCGGTCTGAGACCCATGGACGACCCCCGCCACGTCTTCCTCGGCGGGGGCGAGCTGATGGCTCGCGACGGCTGGGGCAAGACCAGGGCTACCAGCTCAATGACCGAGAGCTGGTGCCGCCGCTGGCTTGACCCATCAGGGGCGCAAGGCGGCGACGGACTCGACGAGGCCGTCACGTTCGAGCATTGCCAGGACATCAGAGAACGTTGCCGGAGGATTCCCTCGGGAGTCCGCGATCCGCTGCACCGCCCGTAGATCGCATCGCGGCTCAGGTCGATCTGATCCAGGATGAAGTCGTCGGCCGACTTCGCCTCCATGGCCCATCCCTCCAGCACGATGGATGCGAAGTCCTTCAGATTGTGAGTCACGATCTTGAGCCCGTGCTTTGATCGCAGCCGCGAGCACGTGGCGGTCGTCGGGGTCCGGCAGGTCGAGGGCGTCGACGAGGGACTCGTAGCCCGTCACAAGGCAGTCACGGACCGCCCCGTTCATGAGCTCACGTGTGCGTGCGAACTTCAGCGGATCGAGGTCGGGACGGTTGGCAGCGAGGTTGCGGAAGACCTCATCAAGGATCTGATCGGTCCACTTCGCCTGGACCAGTCCCACCTGGGCGACGCGGATCGGCAGGTCTCAGAGCGTGCTCGGGTGGAGCACGTTGGCGTCGTAGAGGACAACAAACGACACCTCAGAGCAGGCCCATCTCTTGGTTGAGCCGGGTCAGCTCGTCGGCGGCCTCGCGGCGCTCCTGGTCGTCGCGTGCCATGTAGGCCATCAGTGACTGCGCCTTGATCCGCCGGTGCTTACCAACCTTCCGGTATTCGATCTCGCCTCCATCGAGCAGGCCGATGAGGAACGGCCGGCTGACGTTGAGCAGTTCCGCCGCCTGCTGGGTGGTCAGCTCGGCGTGAGCGGGCACGACCGACACCCCGTGTCCCGCAGCCATGTGCGCGAGCACCCGGGCGAGGAGTTCCACGGCACCACGCGGAACAGCGAGCGTCTCCTGAGGGTCGTCGGCGACGGCGAGCCGGATGACGGTGTCGGCGTGCGCGGCCAGGTAGCGCTTGATGTGAGGCAGCGCCTCGACAGCGGTGCTGATATCGGCCTCGTCCGACTGGACGGGCGTGAGTGCCAACGCGGTCATGATGTCCCCTTTCTCAGACGCCATATTCGCAGTATTCGAAGCAAACGCAATAGACCAACGGCTCCCTTCAGGACCCTCGCCGACCAGGCAAGATCTGAGCGCGGTCGGCCGTTGGGTCGGCTTCAGTGGCCCGACCGGCAGGATGGACATCGTGAGCGATCTGCAGGCCGAGCTCGAGGACTTGAAGCGCGAGAACGCGCGGCTGCGCAAGCTCCTCAAGCTGACCGATGCAGAAGCCGGCCCTGCTCGTGGCACCCAGACCGCGTGGTTCGACAAGGCACCGGGTCCGGTGGACGCGCGGTCGTCCCCTCAGACCAAGGTCGAGTTCTACGCCGCACTCTTCGGCGCAAGACGTGACGTCTACGCCGTGCGCTGGGAGAACGCCCGCACGGGCAAGTCCGGGTGGATGCCTGCCGTCGAGGGCGGCTGGCGCAAGGATCGACCAGCCTCCGACATACGACACTTACCGCTGACGCCCGAGGTGCTCGCCGCGCATCTGACCGGCGATGTCCACATCGGTCTCTATCCGATGCTTCCCGGTGACCAGACCTGCTGGCTCGCTGCCGACTTTGACGGACATGCCGCCATGCTCGACGCGCTCGCCTACCTCAAGGCCGCACGAGCCGCAGGCGCATCCGCCGCCCTCGAGGTGTCCCGGTCCGGGATCGGCGCACACGTCTGGATCTTCTTCACCGGCCCCGTACCCGCAGCCACGGCGCGCCAGCTCGGGACCGCTTTGGTCCGCGAGGCGATCGCGATCCGGGGCCGCATGGACCTGCGCTGCTACGACCGGCTCTTCCCCTCGCAAGACGTGCTGCCTGGGCGAGGACCCGGCAACCTCATCGCTGCCCCGCTCCAGGGTAAGTCACGGAAGCTCGGCACCACGCTGTTTCTCGA
>NZ_BAHC01000073.1 GCF_000298195.1 Gordonia rhizosphera NBRC 16068
CGTGTCTCCCATATGGGTTAGCCAGTTCAGGATGGCGTTGAGCACGACTCCGGCCCGGTAGGTGATGGCGAGCTTGTCGTAGCGGGTGGCCAGCGCGCGCCACTGCTTGGCCCACGCGAAGGAGCGTTCGACGACGTTGCGGTTCTTGTACGCCTCGGAGTCGAATGCTGGAGGCCGGCCACCGGTGCTTCCGCGGTTCTTGCGGACGGTGATCTGGGTGGACTTCTCCGGGATGACCGCACCGATCCCTCTGGTACGCAGCATGGTTCGGTTGACGCCGGTGGCATACGCCTTGTCGGCGAGCACGGTGTCGGGTCGGGTACGCGGGCGCCCGGCGCCGAGACGGGGAACATAGATGTCGGCGAGGACCTCTTCGAGCATCGCGCCGTCGTTGCGTTGTCCACCGGTGACGACCATCGCCAACGGGCGGCCTTTGCCGTCGACGGCGGCATGAATTTTCGTCGTCAAACCACCACGCGACCGGCCGATCCCGTGACCAGCAGGTTCTCCACCATCGGGCTGATCATTCTTGTAATTCGATGATGCCCCCTGTGTCCTGATCGGGGCGCTTCGTGTTCGTTGCGTGCTGATGCGCCCGGTTGATCGTGGCATCGACAGCGACGGTCCAATCGATCTTTCCCTGCGCGTCGGCGTCGGCCAGTATCGCAGCCAGTACCCGATCCCACGTCCCGTCCTGGGCGTATCGGCGGTGGCGTTTCCACACCGTCTGCCACGGTCCGAACACTTCACGAGGCAAGTCCCGCCACGGGATTCCGGTCCGGTACCGATACGCGATACCTTCCACGATCCGCCGATGCTCCCCAAACGGATGCGCCCGCTTACCTGCATTCGACGGCAGCAACGGTTCAACACGCGCCCACTGCTCGTCAGTGAAAACCTGATATCTCGACGTCGTCATCGCCACCGAAACAGAATGCTTGCATCACCCCGTCAGATATGGGAGACACGCCCTAGTTGTTGGAGCGCGCCGGTCCGCGACCCGAAGCTAGGCCGGCCCCTTAGACTCCTGTGATCGGATCCTCTGCACACCATGCCTGCGGCGGCAAGTTCCAACCATGATCAGGGCCGCCCCTGCCGGTCCATCGCCGATTCCCAAGGCACATCAAGAGTCGCGACCTCGTCAGCTGTCGAGCCCGCTTGGCGCAGGACAACGCTCGGCGGGTCGTTGCTCTGGTTGTCCCGCTTGTAGGTCAGCTCTAGCCGGAATGCTCCCCGCTTCACCGCCGTCCCCGCGGTGACTGCGGTGGGGATTACCAGCAGGAACGACGATCCGTCCCGCTGCCGGACGACCTTGGCCGCCACCGGTGAGTAGTCGGCGTCGGCCAGGAACCAGCGCTGGTGGAGCACCGTTCCCCGGGGTGACACCAGCCGCAACTCGACCCCGCTACTGAGGAAGCGGGTGGTGCCGGTCCCACCGGCGCCGGCTACAAACCGCTGCTCCATCCCGGCCTCGGGAAGCGGAGCGGTCGTGGGCGATCCGGCGTAGACCCGGACTCGGGTGCCGGCCGGGAGGCGGGGCTCGGCGCCGAACACATGGTACGGACTCCACTCCGGGTCAGCCACCCGGACTTCGGTGAAGATCGCCTTCATGTTGCCCCAGCAGTAGAGGGCAATCTTCCCCATCGACAGATCGTCGTCGCAGACGTCGAACAGTCCGACCCCGTCGAGATAGCCCCTGAGCCGGCTGCCCTGGCAGTCCACGGTCAGCAGGTAGTCCCGATCGAGCTCGTAGCGTGTGGCTTCCTCCCACAGGAGGGTGAACAAGCCGTTGACTTTCTTCACGAGCCGACGGTATGACCGTTCGCGATCCATCGAGAACCGGTAGTAGTTGTCCCCGTCCTGGTAGCGGAACATGACCCCGATGGCGTCGTCGTCCCCCGAGCGGAGCCGCGTCGAGAACCGGTAGTCCGACCACGAACTCTGGCCGGCCACGGCGTAGGTGCCGGGCTTGTCGATTGGCTTGGGTTGGATCTTGCCGCCGTAGATGTTGCTGGTCTGCCGCAGCTCGCCGCGACCGATGCGCCAGTTGGCCGGGCCCTGCTTCTTGCCGTCCTCGACGAAGGTCCAGCGGCCGGGGATCGCGTGGTCGAACGGCTCGTCGAGCCGCCACGCCGTTCGGGCCTTGGACGCTGGGTAGACCCGAACGGTGGAGAACCGAGCATCGGTGTTGGCCCAGCAGTAGAGGCCTATACGGCCCGCGGCGTGGGCATCATCCTCGACGACGAACATCGGCACACCGTCGAGATAGCCCCGCAGCGTCTTGCCGACGGCGATGATCGTGACCTCGTAGACCCGGTCGAGGTCGATTTCGTGGTCATCGTCCCACAGTTTGTGGAACTTTCCGCCGACATTCTTCACCAGCCGGCGGTAGCGGCGACCCCGGTCCATCGAGAACCGGTAGTAGTTGTCCTGGTCGCTGTACCGGAACATGAGGCCGATGGCGTAGTCGGTGCCCGATCGGAGGCGACTGCTGTAGACCACGTCACCCCAGGTCGGGTCGCCGGCCACCGCGTGGGTTCCTTGCTTGCTGAGAGTGGTGTGGTCGTTGGGCGGGCTGTAGAGGCTGCTGGTTTGGCGAAGGACCCCGTTGCCGACCTGCCACTGGGCCGGGCCCATGGCGGTACCGTCGCTGACGAAGGCGAAGCCCTTGGCGCTCCCCGCGTCGAAAGAGTCAGAGAACAGGGCGTACGCATCGATTGGCGGCCGGAGGACCTCGATCCGATCGAAGCGAACGCCACCATTTTTCCAGCAGTATAGTCCGATCTTGCCTCGCTGATGATCGTCGTCGGTCACGTCGAACAGGCGCTGGCCATTGAGGTAGCTGACGAGCCGGGAGCCGACAGCGTCCACGGTGAGCGTGACGGGTCGGCCGACGGGATAGCCGTCCTTCCGCTCCCACAGCTTGCTGACGACCCCATCGACGCACTTGACCAGCCGCCGGATCTTGCGGTCGGCATCGAGCGACAGGCGGTAGTAGTTGTCGGCGTCGATGTAGCGGAAGAGCAGTCCGACGGCATCGTCCTGGTCGGAGCAGAGCCGGACGGCCAGCCGGACGTCATCCCAGGTCTCGTCGCCGACGATGGCCCAGGTTCCCGGTTTGGGCAGGGCGGCGGCAGTGAGGCTGCCGCCCCAGATGTCGCTGCTCTGGAGCAGCTCCCCCTTGCGCAGTTGCCACACCGATGGACCCGACTCCGTGCCCTGGTCGCTGATCGTCCATCGGCCGACCCGCCTCGTCAGGTCGGTGACAAGAAGCCTATCGAAGTTTGCGCTGGGGTTGCCCCAGCAGTAGGCGGCGACGCGGCCTCGGCTGAGGCTGGAGTCGAAGACCCGGCACACCGGCGAGCCGTCGACGTAGACGGAAAGCTCCGGTCCAACCGCGGTGATCGTCAGGTCGTAGTGGCGGGCACGTTCGTAGAAGTCGCTGTCCTGCCACAGCACACTGACAACGCCACCCACCTTCTTGATCAGGCGCCGATACCGAAGGGTTCGGTCGGTGGAGAATCGGTAGTAGTTGTCCCCGTCCTGGTAGCGGACCATGAAGCCGATGGCGCCTTCGTCGTCGAACCGAAACCGGGTGGCGATCCGGACGTCGGTCCAGGTCGCACTGCCGCCGAGGGCATAGGTCCCCGGCTTGTTGGGAGAGGGGTCGGGGACGTGAGCGTAAGAGGCCTGGCTGAGCGTCCCGCCCTGGGCGGTCCAGTTGGCCGGGCCTTGGACTAGGCCGGTCTCCTGCTCGATCGCAAGGTCAGATAGATCGGTGAGGGGCGGTTGCCACAAGACGACCGGAGCTTCCAGGGCCTCCACGGAGAGGGCCTCGAAGTGGGCACCCTCGCAGGCCCAAGCGTAGAGGCCGACTCGGCCCCATCGCAGGGCGCCGTCCTCGACGTCGAGAAGGAGGATGTGATTCAGCCAGCCAAGAATCCGATCGGCGTGCGCTTCGATGATCAGGTCGTAGGAGAATCCCGAGACGTAGGCGACGTTGTCCTCCCACAGGATGGTTGTCGTCCCGTCGGCGCATTTCACCATCCGTCGGTAGGAGCGCTCCCTGTCCATCGAGAACCGGTAGTAGTTGTCGCTGTCTTGGTAGCGGAAGACCACGCCGATGGCGTCGTCGTCGTCGGAGCGCAGCCGCACTTGGAGGCGGATGTCGTCCCAAAGTCTGTCGCCCACAAGGGCCATCGTGCCCCGGTACTCTGGACCCTCAACTGCGTGGATGTTGGCGGTCTGGACTATGTGGCCGCCGGAGATCTCCCACTTCGATGGCGCAGCCCGATTTCCCTGGTCGACGATGGTGTACCGGCTAATCGTGTTCGCGTCGAAGGTCTCCCGGTACAGCAGGCCACCGACGCCGGTGAAGTCGTCCGTAAACAACACTGGGTCACCGGAGTCGATCGCCAGGGGACCGGGCATCGACCGGTAGGCGAGGCGGTGATTGGCCAGCGAGCCCCGATCCTGGACCAGGACTGTGACGTGCTCATCGTTAGGTGTCGCCGCTCCGACCGACGCGTCGGTCAGCTTAGGCACGCCGCGGCAACACGACCCGGTCGGCGGGGGCGTCGTCGATTCCGCCCGCAGCACCCGCAGAACGGTTCGGCTCCAGTCGATCGGCTCGGAGGCCCGGACAAGGAGCGCTAGCGACGTCTGAGGGCTCCCCCGCTGCAATCGGCTCACCTCGAGGTTCACCGGCATTGTGGTCTCGCGGCCCGACAGGAGCTTGGCTGCCAGGGTGGCGAAGCCCCGCTGCTCCGCCTCGGTCGGCGCCGCGGCCGGCGTCTGGGCCACGGCCATAACGTCGGCGAGGTCGGTGTCTGCCACCGCTCCGCCGCTCGCCGCGTCGAGATCGATGACCCAGATCTCGTCCCGATAGCTGTGCATGGCGTGGAAGAAGTTCGCGTACTGCGAGGTGATGAACTTGAAGCGGTAGACAATGGGGGCGGTCGGGCGATAGTCGTCGACTCGGGCGTCGGTGAAGCGGGCGTCCGTGTTGCCCCAGCAGTACAAGCCGACCCCGCCGTTGCGGAGCGCGCTATCGGTCACGTCGAAGACCAGCGATCGCGACTGGTGGATCCGGATCGAAGATCCGATCGCCTCCACCGTTACCGGGTAGTCGGTGTCGGTGATGTAGACGAAGGTGTCCTCAGCCAGGATCGTATGCACTCCTTTGACCACTCGCACCAGCCGCCGGTACTTGCGCTGCCGATCCATCGAGAACCGGTAGAAGTTCTTGGTGTCCTGGTACCGGAAGACGATCCCGATGGCGTCATCGTCTCCCGAGCCCGAGCGCATCGAGACGGTGAACCGGTAGTCGGTCCAGCCTGGCCCGGCGTGGATCAACATCGTGCCCGGTTTCACTGGATCGGAGCCGTCTAAGGTTCCGCCCCAGATGTTCGAGGTCTGTTGGACGTACCAGCTGGGCGCGCTCGCCCCCGAGATTTTGGTCGATCCGGTTGACCAGGCCGAGGGGACATTGACGGTTCCCTCTTCGACCACTTGCCAGGCCGACAATCCCTGGGAGAAGTCGTCGTGGAACAGAAGGGGGACGAGGCGGGCCTCGTGGACTTTGTCCGCTTCCAGCACCTGGCTTCGCTCGGCCAGAGCCATCGTCTTCGTCTTCGGGAACTCGTTCGCGTCCAGGGTCAGGCAGGTGCTGGCGTTGACGGTCGTGACCCAGAACTCGTCCTTGGCCTCCAGGGTCAGGGTCTCGCCGTCGCCCCAGTGGTTGACCGGTACGATCAGGCCTCCCTCGGCGTCGCGGGCTTGCTGGTTGTTGTTGTCGTAGAGGTAGAGGCCCAGGTCGCGTCCGTCGAGCCGGTACATCAGGTCGACATAGTCCTCATTGAAGTCGACGCCGACGTCGTAGGCCCGGAACACCGGGCGAGGCAGAACGGGCTTCTGGCCGGCCCCGACGACGGTGGCGGGGATCGTCTGAGCCACGTAGCGGCTCAGGGTGTCAAGGCCGCTGTCGAACTCCTGAGGCTTAGGGTGGTCCCGGGGAACAGAGAGCGTGGTCAGGCCCGGGGGCCCCTGGGTTTGGAAGTAGGCGAACTCGGTGTGTTCGTGATTGGCATCGAAGGTTCCTGCGTACTTGTCCCGGCCTACTGCCTTGATTTGGGTGACGATCTTCAACCGGTACTGGGTGTCGGGATCGAGAACGAATCCGGTCTGCTCCCACCGGGCCAACTCGTCGACCATGTGTTTGGTCATTAGCTCCCGCTCGACGGCGTCGGCGTCGGTCTCCTTGGTGACGAGACAGATGGCAGCCAGGCACAAGTGGTAGTTGCCGGTGATCTCGACCTTGGCGATCCGGTCGCCTTTGACCACGGTGCGGAGCTGGGTGGCCTTGCCGCCGGTGGTGGGGCTGAGGATGGCGCCGTCCGAGGTCCACGCTCGCACGGTGAGGCCTTCTTGGTCCCGGGCCACGATCTCGACCTCCTGGTACAGTCCGGGGAGATCGATCGTCACGGGCTGCTGGCCCGGGAAGCACAACGCCCGGCGGTAATGGCCGATCGGCGGGCTTGGTGAGGTTACCGTCTGGGAGGCGGGGCCGGTCCAGGTCAAGATCAGGCCCGATTGGTCGGGGTGGGCCCAGGGCACTGTCAGGGCCGCTCCCGGTGGCAGCTTCTCGAAGTCGTAGCAGACCCGGGTGGTTGGCGGTTGGGGAATGCAGGGGTAGTTGTCGAACCGGTCGGTGAACCACTCGTCCCACTCCCGGCCGGTGCTGCGGGTGTAGTCGAACGGATTCTTCGACCACAGCCATAGTTTGGTTTGGCCGGGGTTCTTGCCTGCACCGTCCGGCATCTGGGGCACCGGGGCCCAGGATCCCCACAGGATGGGGGTGTTCTTGGTCTTGATCGGATGAGCCGGCGACGCGCTGCGGGCCACGGTCTGCCACGTCTCGGACGATGATCGCCAGCGGTCGAGGGTGATCTCGTACAGGCTGAAGCGGACCTCGACTGGGCCGGCCCCGGCGGTCGTCCCCTGCTGGGGCCGTCCCACTACCTCGTATTCCGGCTTCTGGGGTTGTTGGTTGCCGCCGACCTTGGGGTCGTCCTGGACCTTGCGCCCGAACGTGATGTGGGGGCGGCTGTCCATTGGCACCACCGGGGACCCGGCAGGCGGGGGTTTGGCGTCCTGAGTAGCGACGGCCTTTTTGGACGGCCCCGGTTCGTCGCGGAAGCCGTCGCCGTCGGCGTCGTAGTTGGGTAAGAGCAGTGGTTGCTTGCCAGCCCGCTTCAGCGGCCAGCTGGCGGTGCTCTTGAAGTGCTCGATCGCCACCTCTTTCACCGGCACGGGCAGCGGAGGAGGATCCTCGTCACCCTCCCACTCCAGAGTCAGGTCGACGTCGAAATCGGGCAGTGGCCAGGGCAGGTTGATGCCGACGCTGAGCCGGGCCAGCAAATGGAAGGGGTCGAAAACATCGGCCGCGATTTCGGCGTCGGCGCTCAGCCCGATGCCGAAGCCGAACACCGAGAGCTCGGCCTTGCCGTGGAGCCACAGGTCGCCGTGGAGGTGGACCGGCTTCCAGCTAATCAGGGCGTTGTTCTCGATCCACGCTTCGAGTGTGACCCTGAGCGGTCCGAAGCTCCATCGTGCGTCGTAGCCGACCCGTCCCCCGAAGCCGATCGAGTAATAGTCGAGCATGAAGTAGCTGTCGGCATACCACAGGGATAGGATCTGGGCTCTGATCCGCTTCTCTCTAGGGGTCTTCTCACCGAGGTGGAGGTAGAACTTACTGGCATCGCTGAAGTCAAAGAAGGCCTTGGCCGAACCCCGGATGTCGAGCAGCTCACCGCCAGAGCCGTAGAGGTACTGGGCATCGATCCCGATAAGGATCGACCCGGCTTGGGCGTCGAGGACGAACAGGGCCCGGAAGTTCGGGTCGTCCTCCAGTTTGGCCCGTTCCTGGAGCAGGTTGGCCTTGCCCTCGATGAGCAGGATTGGGCCGGGAAACACGATCACGAACAGGAATTTGCCGTTGAAGGCGTAGCCGTTGTCGGCCACCGTTCCCAGGGTGATGCCCGCTCCCAGGGCCAAGCTGTCCTCCTCGTTTTTCCACTTGTTCTTGAGGTCGGTCACCCCGGGAGTCGATCGTTTGTACCAGCCTTCGAACCACTCCTCGTCGCTCTTCTTGTCAGGCTCCATCTGGATGGCGAACAGCCCGGCCAGGCCGTAGAGGCCGAGGCCGGTCGACCACAGCGGGATGCCGGCCGGTAGCTCGGCACCGACATAGATGGCGAAGAAAGTGTAGGAGGAGCCACCCTCGCTAGCGGTCCCCACCACCAGCTTGCCGTCGATTGTCATGTTGAGAGCGGTGAGCTGAAGCTTGATGTCGCCGTCGAAGCGGCGGACGGTCTGGGAGCCGACTGTGAGCTCCCGGTAGGACGCGAAGCCGTTAAACTGCAGCGCCCCGGGTACGGCGAACTCCACACCCACCCCGTTGAGGGTGATGCGGGGTGAGCCGGTGTCGTACCAGATGACTCGCAATCCCTCCACCGAGGCGCCGGCCGGGAGCCCCTCCACCAACTTCAAGCCGCCGGAGAAGCCGAGCCACTTCCCGCCGTCCTCGGTCTTGCCGAATCCGAGCTTGGAGATCTCGAGCGTAAAGCCGTAGAAGTCGAGTGAGTACTGCTCCTTGAGGTTCAGCCAACCGCCTTCAAGCCGGACGTTGCCATCGGAGTCGATCGACAGTTCCTTGACGTCGATGGTTGGCCAGTCCAGTCCCGCGTCCTTGCCGAACAGCGGGGTGAGCTTGCCGCTCATCTTGGCCGCGAACACCCCGCCGTTGTCGACGGCGAAGGCCAAGCTGTCGAGCGTGAACTCGAGCACATCCTTCTTCACCAGCTTGTGAAGCCCAGAGCCGTTCCCGAACTTGACCGAGAAGCTGCCGTCGTAGCCGAGGCCGACCGTCACCGCGACTGCTGCATCGAAGAACGGCAGCGTGAGCTTCCCGCCGATGGAGGCCTTCACTGGCACCGATTGGACGAACTCGATGGCAACCGAGGACACGGTGCCCTTCATGCCCAACACTTCACCAGCGAGAGCCGATCCGCTGTAGCCGATGGCTCCATAAACGCCGCCCGAACCGATCCCGAGATCACTCGCACCGATCGAACCGCTCAGCACGGCCGGGATGTAGACCTTCGCCGTTCCGAGATACAGGCCCTT
Source organism: Gordonia rhizosphera NBRC 16068 (assembly GCF_000298195.1). Classification (GTDB taxonomy): domain Bacteria; phylum Actinomycetota; class Actinomycetes; order Mycobacteriales; family Mycobacteriaceae; genus Gordonia; species Gordonia rhizosphera. The sequence continues at coordinate 9,187 of NZ_BAHC01000073.1, forward strand.
CCAGCCGGCTGGGGCACTCGCCGGTTTTTTCCCCGATCCATCGAAGTTGAACGCAAGGCTCTTGATGTCGTCCAGCACGACGCCGGTGTCGCCGATCATGACCGGTTGGTCGAAGGCGATGCTCCCGTCGATGCCGAAGGTCGTCATGCCCTGCGAATCCAGGCTGGCGCGCAGCTTGGGGATCTGAACCTCGACCTTGGAACCGGTCGTGTCTGGCTTGAACGCATCGGCGCCCCCCTGCCCTGTGCGTTGCATTGGCTTGATGAGGCTCGAGTCGAGACGCAGGCTGCAGGCCAGGGCTGCCTCAAGACTGACGCCATCGTCGTCCACCGTCAACGTCACCGTGAGTGCACCCTTGGAGTTTGATCCGGCCGAGGCAATGACGAACTCCATGCCGTCGACTCCTGGAAGCTTGAACGAGATCTCGTCCGAGGCCGACAGCGAGAGCTCGACAGAGCCCTTGCGACTGACGTCGGCCTCGGTCCACGTTACGGTGACATCGGCACCTTCGAACTCGTCGTAGAACGTCTCGGTTTGCTCCTTCCCATCATTCACCTGTTCGTCGACCGTCACCTTGGTGCCGACGACACCGATTCGCTCGAGACTCTCGGCCGGGAGGGAAACGAAGCTCAATAACGCGGGGTCCAGATACTCACTGAGTGCGACGAAGCTGTCGGTGGTCATGGGGTCGCGCCCTTCAGGCAGTTGAGATCGAGCTGGCCCCACTTCTCGGTGGGGTCACCGCCGGGCCAGATTCGGACGATCACCGACTCGGACACCTTGGCCGTGTTCCAGCTATCGGAGTAGGAACTCCGGGAGAAGCCGACGTGCCACTGCTGGATAGTCTTCATCTTTCGGGTCGCGACTCCCCCTAGGACCTGACTGCAGCTCACGACCTGATCGATGACGGCGACGTGGCTTAAGCTGGCGATAACGTAGACTCCACCGCCCTGGTTGATGTGATCGTTGATCGCCTTGGCCGTGCATACCTCTTTCGAGCCGAAGACAGTGTAGATCTCGTGGGTGGGTGTCGAGCTACCGCTGCACTTGTCTTGGGACAAGCTGTCATGGTGAATCTTGCCCTTTACTTGAAGTTTTGTCTGGAAGTGCTTCGTCACCACTTTTGGCGAGCAGTACTTGATGAATCGAGGTAGGTGACCTGAGGAGCAGCCTGATATTCCCTGGCCATAGGCCAGGGTTCTTAGGCCGGCTCGGAACAGCATCTCGCCGGCGTAGACATTGCATTTCGCGGATGATTTGTATCCCTGAGCGCCGCCGTCGTAGACGTAGGGGTTCAGGATGCGTTTCTGCACGGATCCATCCGATCCGGTCCAGTTGCCACTGCCGTAGTCGTTGCGGAGGTGCTCCTTGATGTGTTCCCACTTGACCCGTTCGTAGATCCGGAGCGGCGGCCTGAGCCCGAGCCAGGCATCGGTGGGCTGGTTGATGAATGAGCTGGCGGGACCTCGTTTGCCGTCCTCGGCGGTCGACATCATGGACCGGAATAGCGGATGGTCATACGGTGTCGGGTTCGCCTGCAGGATCGGATCGTGTTCGGCCCGCCAGAACAGAAGGCTGAAAAACTCCCGGGGATGCATGGCCTTCGGTTGCTTGGCCGTGCTTCCCGCATATTCCATGGAGATGGTGAGGCGCCGCTTGGACGGATCGGTGGGATGGTTCCCTAGCGATCCAAGGACATCCCCGGCGTCGGCGGTTGTCGAGGTCTTGCTGGCCGTGATGTTCCCGAACACGATCGTCCTGGGGATGGTGCCGGAGGTCGCCCAGCTGTTGAACCAGTCGACCGGCCTCTGCACGGACTTCTTGAGCGTGCCGGACAATGCGTTTGAGGCCCCGAGGGTCGAAAGGAGGTCGGTCTGGAGCGTCAACGAAGTCCCAGAGGTCGAGACGACGCCGGGCATCACTGCCAGCGCGTTGACCTGCTGTCCGGTCTGGATGTCTATCACCAGTTTCTTGATGCCGTTGGCCGACGTATCGAGCGACAAGGAGTAGTTGTGGTCGGGAACCGTGAGCTTCTCGATCGGCGGCGAGAAGAGAACGGCGGGGAGTCCTGTCTTCGAGTCTCTGGGTTTGAGATGGTCGGGCCAGTCCTCGTCGAGATTCCACTTGGGTGCGGTCATGACTTGCTGGCTTCAATCTCGCCGGTGTGGGTCAGCGTTCCCGCCGACCCAGCCAACGTGAGCCGGTAGATGTAGTCCTCAGCAACGTCGATCGAGTAGTCGCGAAAGGACCACTGGTGAACATTGTCTTTCTCCACCCCATCGGCCGAGGTGAACCAGTTCGAGACAGGACTCCACTGCGACTGGCCCTTCGTCCGTCGCTCCACTAGACACATGAATCGAACGTGGGTGGCAGACCACGCCAGCTCGACCCCCGGTATCAGCTGGCCGCTAGATTGACTCCACGGCCAGGCCACCCCCGACTCATCTATCTTGATCCACTTGGCCTCTTCCCATTTCGGCGGAACGGGCGGGGACTCGTCGTAGGCACGGGCTGCCACCGGCTCGGTGGGCGGTGAGGCGTTCTGGGCGTCGTCGACGGCCACCAGACGGTAGTAGTAGGTGACCAGACCTGGGACCGGGTCGTCGCTCCAGGTGACCTCGCCCGGTCGGGTCGAGGGGTCGGTCTGGGTCACAGGCTCGGTATGCACGAGCGTCATCAGCCGGATATCGCGGCCGTCCTCCTCCGCGTCGGTACGGAACACCCGATACTCGGTGAGGTCGGCTTCTCGGTTCGAAGCCCACCCGAGGTTGATCTTGCGGTCACCGCTAGTGACTGAGGTGAGCACCGGTGTGCGGGGCGGAACGACGTTCGGCAGGTGGACGGGCGGGCTGGAGATGCTCAGCTCGCTCCGGTTGTTGGCCCCGTCCACGTAGGCGGCGCGGTAGAGGTAGCGGTTGGTCGACTCTCCGGGCAGCGTGTCGATGTAGGCCCGCAGCGATGGGGAGACAACGAAGGTCGCCGGGTTGTCGGGGCCGAGCCGGTTGGCGGTGGCCGGATCGTCGGGATTGAGGGGGGCGACGGTGATCTGGGAGAAGGCCGCCTCGTTGCTCGGCAGTCCGGCGAGAACCCGGAGGGCGTCGTTAGACAGGATCCGGTAGTACGCTTTGGCTGCGGTTGCCCCCGCCTTGGTCGTCTCGAACGTGTTGAGCTTGTTGAGCTCGGCCGCTACTTGCTTGCGCTTGGCCGCCGTCCATCGGGGTTCGTCGGCCGGGTCGGGAAAGATCGACTTGTCGGTGGCCGAGATTACCTTCCGGGGCCGGGGCCGAGCCCAGTCGGTGCGGAACACGCTGTCGTCCAGGGCCCGAAAGATATGGGTTCTCAGATTGGTCTTCGGCTTCCAACGGTAAGTGTAGAACGAGTCGCCATGGTAGTCGGCGGCGGTGGCGCAAACCTTCTCGGAATCGGCCGGGGCCTCAGGGCGATCTGGCGGGACTCGGCGGACCCGGGCGATCCGAACCGGCCCGGCCACCGGGCCTTCATTCCCGAACCGGGCCTCGCTCGTTCCCGACCACGGGGCCACATCCTGGGTGTGAGTCTTGTCGTCGGCAGCACTGACTCCGATAAGGGCGTAGACGATCGGCTGGGCCAGGGTGGTTGTGAGCGGCAAGCCGTTGCGATCGCTGTCGCTCTGCGTGGGGAAAAAGACTTCATAACGGCGGAGGGGTCGACCCTTCTGGTCCATGGTCACCGTCACGTGGTCGTTCCATCCCACTACAGACAACCGCTTATCCCACTGCCCCGCCCGGCTCAGATCAGGTAGCGCCGACGGCTGGGACGGCAGCGAGAAGTAGTAGATCCGGAACTCCTGGGTGTCCGGGGCCTGTCGCATGTGGGCGTCGGTCCAGTCCCAGCGGACCCGGAGGCCGATTACGGTAGATCGTTCAGGCTCGCTCAACGTCTTGAGCCACGCCTCGTGGGCCTCGTCTCGCACCACGGTCGGATCATCGGGGTCGAGGGCGTAGGCCTCGACCGAGGTCGGAGCCGGGGGCGGGATCTTGTCCAGCAGGCAGACCGCGTAGGGGTGGACCTGGTCGGCCCCGGGCGAGATCGTGTCGTACCACGGAGTAGGGGTCGGCGGCGGCTCCCAGCGCCGCCATGGCGCTGGAGCGCTGTCCATCGTGTGACGACCGAAGATGTCGACACCACTGACCCGGAAGCTGTACCAGCCATCGGCCAGACCACCATCGATGGCATGGAGGGGGAATGGCGGCCAGTCGGGGGCTCGCTCTGGCGTTTCCCCTGGTTCGAGATCTGGCTCCACGACAAGGACCGGGTTCTCGGTCACGAGCGAGAAGGCGTCCTCCTCCGGCACCGCCGACGGCTGGGCGTCACCTAGATCCGCTCGCCAAACGTGGTACATCAGCGGCTGCCCGGGCGGGAGCACACCAAAGGTGGTCGTTGCCAGGTCCCAGCTCAGACCGGCCACATTCTGGGCATCGATGGCCGCTCCGGTCAGATCTGGGTGGACGGCTCCCGGCAGGGCGTAGACGGCACAGTCGGCCGGCGGCGGGAGCGGAGGCTGCCTGACGGCTTCCAGATCGAAGGCGATGACGCCGGTTACGTTGAGTAAGCCCTCCTCTTGGATAAGGAGCAGCAACTGGTGGGGGTCGCTGGGGAGGAGGCCACTCCAGTCACCGACCAAGAGGTAGTCGTACGCCACACCAGGCTCGGCCCTCTCGTCGATCCAATAGAGGCCGAGCATCTGAGCCATGGCCGGATGGAGCGCGGCCAACATCACCAGATCGAGAGGGTGCTGGCGAGGCATCTCTAGGGGTCTCGCTGCCGGATCGCCGCGGAGGTTGACACCCTTCACTGCAGCCGAGACGTCGGCCATCTGGGGCCCTTGCGGCCCTCCCCCCACTAGCAGCTCGAGCTGGTCATGCAGAGCACTGAAGTTGGAGCCCGCCCATCGGGCACGTAGCCCGTATCGCACACGGTCCAGAGCCATGGTCTCGGCGGCGGCGCGGCTGGCTGGGGCGGTAGGGCATGGATACCCCGGGTTTGCGACTGGCAGACAGAGAGAGTAGGGGAAGTCGGGGATGATTTGCCACCCTTGGGTCGCGTCCTGAGCAACCGGGACGTAGCAGAGGTCGACGACCGCTGCTTGTGCGCCCGTCAGTTCCACCCGGTCGATGCGGTCGAACTCGAGCTCGACGTCGACGAGTTCGCCAGATCGCCCAGAGATCTGCTTCAGACAAACCGGCACATCCCGAAAGAATGCTCGCAACTCGATGTCGAAGTCCTCCCGAAACCCAATGGTGACGATTATGTGGCGCACCGGCTCCAGCGGCTCAAAATCGACTCGCACGTTCGTCCGCTCACGGAGATCCAACTCGGCACCAGGCGGTGGGAAGTCGTCCGTGAGCAAGAGTTCGCTGTCACTGCTGATCTTCAGACCAGCGAAGGCGAACTCCATGGCTCCAGCCGCACCCAATGGCATCCCGGCGATATCGGTCTTTAAGCATGTCGGGGCGCCCTCTCGATGATGCCGTCGGAAGAGATGAAAGCCGTACCAGGGAAACCCGAGGTCAGGGCCAAACCCCCAACGTAGATGGATGCCGTCGCACAACGGCGGTTGAAGCGTGCTTGGTGGCTGGTTCGCGAGGATTCCCAGACCGACCAGCGCTAGGTCAGAGCTTTGTAGACCACCCATTGAGCCCGCCATCCAAGTTGCGTCGTAGTACTGCCCCCGTCTCGCTCGTATGCGGGAAGGGGCCGTTGCGCCTCCATGATCGGTCCTTCGCAGCCGGAGCTTTCGCAGTCCGACCGTCCAAGTTAAACACCCTGGACGCACGCGGCATCCTCGAACTGGCATTTTGGCGTGGCTGTTTTCGCGTCCTCTGTGGGCCGAAGTCGGCTTGCACCTTACCGCCCGGCTCACAGTCGGCTACCGGCACCGTGGCCTGGCGGCGACCGAAGTCCAATTCGGTTGTGGCGTAACGATTCAGCGTTCGCGACGACACCACCAAACCCCGTCGCCCCAACAGGGTGTGGATCTCGGTCAACGGCCACACGCCCAAGTCCAGTGAGCGGAGTCCGCGGTGGCCACTGCGGAGCGAATCGCGGCGTCGTCGGTGTCGAGGTAGGGCCAGTGCGCGAAGGCGCCTCTTTGGCTATCGCGATCAGGGCAGTTTCGGAGATCGGATCGGGGCGGCCCACGCGCGCCCAGTCGATGACCACCCCACGACGGCACGCCGAAGTGGATCGGCATGTTCGGCGTCGTCGTATTGCCGCAGCAACTCGGGCGCTCCGGCTAGCTCCGCGCCCAGTCCGGCGCCGAGGTTCATATCGGAGTATGTCTCTCGCGCCGCAGGGGTCTCGGTTGCGTCGTCACTGGTGGAGCCGAGCGGTATCTCACATCTGCCCTCCAACCCGGCCTACGGCATCGAGCTTCCGCGCAGGCACGAGGTCGAGCAGCACTACCTACCCATGAGCAGCTGCATCGGCTCGCAGTCGCGTCGGGACAATTTCGGACGTTGTGCTCATGCTCGGCTACTGCGGCTTGCGGTTCGGTGAGGCTGCCGCGCTGCGTGTCGGTGACGTGGATCTAAGCCTCGATCCACCGATTTGCGTGGAAGCGGGCGGTGCGGGAGACGAAATGCCCTGTCTGAGTGACAGAATGGGACTTCTCTAGGGTTCCATCCGCACGCTCAGAAGGGCATCTCGTAGATGCGATTGTCTCACAGTCATCCGGTCAGGTCTGCATCCTGTGATGACCCGAATCTGCTCGGCGCGGCCGGGTTGGTACCGGTGATGAGCCTGGCGGAGCAGTGTGGGATCTCGGAGCTGGCCCACGAGCATCTGGCGGTGCCGACCGAGAGGGGTTCGAATCCGGATCGGAAGGTGTTCTCGCTGGTCGCGGGGATGGTCGCCGGCGCGGACAGCATCGATGACATGGCGGTGTTGCGACACGGGGCGATGGGCCGGGTGTTCGATCACCCGTATGCCCCGTCGACGTTGGGGTCGTTTCTGCGGGAGTTCTCCTTCGGGCATGTCCGCCAGCTCGATGCGATCGCCGCTCGCCTGTTGTCAGGGCTGCATGCCCGGACCCCGGTCCTGGCCGGGATCGACGGGCCGGTGATGGTCGACATCGACGACTCGATCATCGAAGTGCACGGCCCGGCCAAACAGGGCGCCGGGTTCGGCTACACCCGGGTCCGCGGCCTGAACTCGGCGATCACCACCATCACCACCGCGCAGGTGCACCGGTGATCGCCGCGCAGCGTCTGCGCAAAGGAACCTGTAATTCCGCGCGCGGGGCACACCGGCTCATCGGCGACACCCTGGCCACCCTGCGCCGGCTGCGCTCCGCGGACGCCTCCGGCGCGGTGTTGCTGCGCGCGGACTCGGCGTTCTATGGCCACCGTGCCATCTCCACCGCGATCCGTGCCGGCGCCCAGGTGTCGGTCACCCTCCGTCAGGATTCGCACGTGCGCGCGGCGATCAGCGTGATCGCCGACGATGCCTGGACGGCGATCGAGTACACCGATGCCGTCTTCGACGAGGACAGCGGGCGGTGGGTGTCGCGTTCGAGGTCGCCGAGATCGAGTTCACCGCGTTCACCTCCAAAGCCAAAGCTCTGCAGATTCCCGGGCGGCTGGTGGTGCGCCGCATCCCCGACTTTCAGCCCGACGGGGACGGATTGTTCGAGGTGTGGCGGTTCCATGCGTTCTTCACCACCAGCAACCTCGACACCGTCACCGCCGACACGACGCATCGCGGACACGCGATCATCGAACAGGTCCACGCCGACCTGAAAGGCTCCGCGCTCGCGCATCTGCCATCAGGGAAGTTCTGCGCGAACGCCGCCTGGCTGGTCTGTGCGGTCATCGCGTTCAACCTCACCCGAGCTGCGGCAACCCTCGGCGGGCAACGCCTGGCCAAGGCCACCACGTCCACGATCCGCCGCACCTTGATCTGCATACCGGCCCGTATCGCGTCCTCGGCCCGACGCGTCACGATGCACCTACCGGCCAGGTGGCCCTGGGAACACGAGTGGAACCTGTTGTTCTGCAGCACGATCGGCCGACACGAGCCAGCCTGACCCCTAACCCGCCCGGCTCACCAGCCCTGAACCCGAAATCCAGTGAAACATGCCGAAATCAGAGATCGGCGACTCCCGCACGCCCGCCGCCGGCCCGAACGTGCTCAACACCTTTCACGACACTCCAGAAAGCCGATCGGTGGATCGAGGTTAAAACGTACTTCAGCCAATCGCTGTCAACACAAGAACAGGACGGTTCGAACCGACGCCCTACCCGTGATACAGGAATAAATTGCGAATCCGTGCCTCTCGGAAGCGCACCTGAGACAATGTGACTCGCAAGTCGGACGCATGCTTTCGAGGCCGTCGGCGATGCTGTCTTTCTCGAAGAGGCGCCTCACCGGGAGCTGACTTCTCTCTGCCTGAAAGGCTGAACCATGACCGGATCCGTCGCGGTCGAGCAACGCGGCAATGTCTTGATCGCTACCCTGTCCAATCCGCCGACCGCCCTGATGGACGGCGAGATCGTCGTGGGTCTGCTCGCGCTCGCGCGCCGCGCTGATGCGGACTCCGATGTCGGCGCGGTGGTGCTGACGGGAGACCACCCGACTCGTTTCGTCGCCCACTTCAACGTCGCAGAGATCCTTTCGGGCGCCGAACAGGCGCCGCGCTTGTCGAAGCAGATGTTGCGTGCCGGACTGCGGGCGACAGGGGCGGCGCTGCGTGTGCCCGGCGCCGCCAAGCTCCTGATGCGCGGCCCGTTCATAGGAGCTATCGCCCTGGAGACTTTCACGCAGACTCTGCTCGCCATCGAGTCGTGCTCCGCCGTCTGGGTAGCGGCGCTGAACGGTGACACCGGTGGCGGCGGGTGCGAGCTCGCCCTCGCCTGCGACTACCGGTTCATGGCCGACGGCCCGTACAGCATCGCGCAACCGGAAATCTTCCTCGGATTCCCGCCCGGCGGCGGCGGGACCCAGCGCCTAACCCGGCTGCTCGGTGCAGGCAGGGCCCTCCACATGTGCCTTGAAGGCACCCCGAAGACCCCGGCGGACGCGCTCGCGTACGGCCTTGTGGACCGCGTCGTAGCTCCCGAACGTCTACTCGAGGAAGCCGTGGAACACGCGAGCCGATTGGGTCGACGGCCGAAGACCGGCATCGGCGCCGTCAAGCGCGCGGTTCGCTTCGGTGGCTCGCTACCGCTCGAGGACGGACTGCGCCTAGAGGCTGGAGAATTCCTCGCTGCCATAAGCACGCCGGATTCGATCGAAGCCCAGCGCGCATACGTCGACCGCACTAACGAACTCGGCGACGTGCCGATCGCCAACCCCGACATCCGCGCGGCCGTCATAGAGCGCGGAAGGTTCGTCTGATCGCAAGCCAGCTTCCCGCTTATTGCACGTAACAACACGAACAGCAGTTAATCCCCTAAATGCGCATCGGAGATGTTCGCGTTACTGAGATTGAACTTGGAAACGAAGTGTCCTTCGCGCATCGCCGACAGCCGTTCATGCAGCTAAGAGCTTCCCCTAGAACGTACTTCAGCAATTCGCTGGCATCATCGGATGAAAACGTTTGGCACGGGCTGGCGCGATTACCAGGATGAACTCGGCACGGTGTTCTTCCAGTCCCCGACCGGTCACATGTACCTCGGGAACGCCTACACCGGCCACGACCTGTTCACAGGCCTCAGACCACCACCCGCCGATCCTGACAGCCTCTCCCGAGCGCGCATCGACGACATCCGCGCCTGCCACGCCGGAACGATCAAGCGGGCCGCACGACGCGCCGAAGAGCGGTGGAACGTCGAGAACCCACCGCCGTTCTGACGGGTGCGCCGTCGCGGACGTCCGCCGTACCACCCATAGAATCAACGCCATGTCCACGTCTCCGTCTGCCGCCGACTCCAACGCATCGGCATCCGACGGGGCCCACTCCGAGGTGCGCGTCGAGGTTCTGACCGCGGTTTTCCAGATCCGCGAACTCGAGGCCCGGGAACCCGACGCGGCGCCCGCACTCTGCGTGCTGCTGGACGGCGGCGACGCAGACCGGTGGCACCTTCCAGGGGGCAACGTCGTGCCCGACGAGACACTCGAGGCGAGCGGGCGTCGTCTGCTGGCCGAGAAACTCGACGTCGACAACCTGGCACACCTCGAACAATTGTCGGTGTTCTCGGCTCCGGATCGGGTACCCGACGTCCGGACGATCGCGTCAACCTACCTCGGGCTGATACGCAGCGACGCGGCCAATGCACTGCCGGACACCGCGGCGTGGCATCCGGTCGACGCGCTGCCGCAGCTCGCGTTCGACCACGGCGACATCGTCGCCAAGGCCCGACACCGCTTGGCGGCCAAACTCTCCTACACCAACATCGCCTTTGCGCTCGCGCCGGCGCGGTTCCCGATGTCGCAGCTGTCCGAGATTTATTGCGCCGCTTTGGGTTATCCGGTCGATACGACGAACCTGCTGCGTATCCTGAGCCGGCGCGCCGTCGTGGTGGCCACCGGCACGGTCGGCAAGACGGGCCGATCCGGGGGACGTCCGCCCGCCCTTTATGCGTTCGCGGAGTCGTCGCTGCGTGTCACCGACGAATTCGCGACGCTGCGCCCGCCGATGTGATCTCGATCAGGATCGGCGACCGCGATCGATCTCGCGCTGGATCCGCTCCTCGCTCGGCGGCGACACTCCGACGAACACCCCGAAACCGTGCGCGGCGAGACCGATTCCCCAGCCCAGCAGCGGCCACACCGGCCAGAAGTATCCGCCGGAACCGAGGTACCAAATCAACACCAGGCCGGCGTTCACGACCAGGTAGACGGTCAGGTGCACCCAGAAGCCGCGTCTCGCCCGTATTCGTTCTATTGCCTCGCGTCGCTCTGCATCGGTCATCTCGTCGCTTTCGACCGGCGGTCTCGAACGGCACCTAGTTTACGCGCCACCTGGTCGGGCCGTGTCGGGTCCGGCAATCTGCGTCGGTGCCGGGATATTCGGCGGCTGCTCCCCGCCGAGGTCCCCGCCGAGGTCGCCGACACCGAGGTCGGCGGTCCGGGACGCGAGTGCCAATCCGAGGTAGGCCAGCGCCGCGGCCAGCGGCGCACATACGAAGAGGACCCATTCGCCCCCGGTTCCGCCGCGGACGGCGCCGTCGAGCCAGAGGTCGGGCACCATCTCGAAGGTGGCGCCGATCGGCGTCGACCGCGGATCGGCGAATCGCGCGTCCGCGATCCAGGTTCCCACCAGGGCACCCAGCAGGGAGCCCAGGCCCGTCGCGACCGCGACGGCCACGAAGCCGAACGGACCGCGCTGCCGGCGACACACCATCCAGGTGATCACCACGGCGATCACCCCGTAAGCGAACGCCAGCAGGGCGAAGGTCGCGACGCCGGCGTACTCCTCGGGGAACTGGTCGGCGGGGATGACCGCCGAGTCGTCGCCGGTCACTCGGCCGGACATCGCCGGGGTGATCGCGGCCCAGACCGCACCCACGACCGCACCGAGCAGGATCACCGCACCGACGACGGCGACGAACGGGCCGGCGGGCGGCCGGGCGACCGACCCCCGATCCGTCGTCGGTCCGGTCGTCTCAGGGGTTCCCACCGTCGGTGGGAGGGTCATCGTTGCCCCAGTTCGGCCGAGTCGACCGTGCCGTGACGCGAGCAACGGGCATCCCAGCCGTCGGGCCGTACCTGGACGACCATCCGCCGGCCGCACTGGCCGCAGAACCGCGGCGGTTCCAGCCCCATCCGCGCGGCGGTCGGCACCGCGTCGGGAGACTGCAACTCGAGTTCGAGGCCGGTGTACACGCCGAACCGCATCGGCTGCGCCAACGGACCCGGAATCGGTGTCGTCATCGAGTAGCTCACCTCGTCGAGACTAGATGTCGGGATCAGATGCTGTCGTTGAGTGCCTTGATCGGCATCGACAGATCGGCCAGCAGGTCGAGGTCGTCCTCGGCGGGGCGACCCAGCGTGGTCAGGTAGTTGCCGACGATGACGGCGTTGATGCCGCCCAGGATGCCCTGCTTGGCACCGAGGTCGCCCAGGGTGATCTCGCGGCCACCCGCGAAGCGCAGGATGGTGCGCGGCAGCGCCAGACGGAATGCCGCGACGGCCTTGAGCGCTTCGGACGCGGGCAGCACGTCGAGGTCACCGAACGGGGTGCCCGGGCGCGGGTTGAGGAAGTTCAGCGGAACCTCGTCGGGGTCGAGGGCCGCGAGGTCCGCGGCGAATTCGGCCCGCTGCTCGAGGGTCTCCCCCATGCCGAGGATGCCGCCGCAGCAGACCTCCATGCCGGCCTCGCGCACCATGCGCAGGGTGTCCCAGCGCTCTTCCCAGGTGTGGGTGGTGACCACGTTCGGGAAGTGGCTGCGGGCGGTCTCCAGGTTGTGGTTGTAGCGGTGCACGCCCATGTCGCGCAGCTGGTCGACCTGCTCCTGGGTGAGCATGCCGAGGCTGCAGGCGACCTGGATGTCGACCTCGTTGCGGATCGCCTCGACACCTGCGGCGACCTGGCTCATCAGCCGCTTGTCCGGGCCGCGGACAGCGGCGACGATACAGAACTCGGTGGCACCGGTCTTGGCGGTCTGCTTGGCCGCCTCGACGAGCGACGGGATGTCGATCCACGCGCTGCGTACCGGGGAGGCGAACAGTCCGGACTGCGAGCAGAAGTGGCAGTCCTCGGGGCATCCGCCGGTCTTGAGCGAGATGATGCCCTCGACCTCGACCTCGGGGCCGCACCAGCGCATCCGCACGTCGTGCGCGAGCTGCAGCAGCTCGGTGAGCCGGTCATCGGGCAGTCGCAGCACCTCGAGCACCTGCTCACGGTCGAGGGCCTCGCCGCGGTCGAGGACTTGCGAGCGGGCGATATCGAGGATGTCGGTCGTGGCGGGGGCCTGGGTCACGAGAGAACTCCTTGTGTGGACTGTCCGATGCGGACGGATTCGGTTGCTGTCGGCGGGATTTCGGTTGCTGTCGGCGGGATTTCGGTTGCTGTCGGCGGGATTTCGGTTGCCGTCGGCGGGAATTTGGTTGCTGTCGGCGGGAATTTGGTTGCCGTCGGCGGGGCGGTGGTGGGTGTGCATTCGCGGCGGAGCCACTCCGGGTCGATCCAGGACGGTGCGCAGCGACGGAATACGTCGGGCGCGAGCGCACCGGCGCCGGCAGGGATGACCCCGACGACAGGGAGTCCGGTGACGCGTGGCAGGTCGGTGCGGTTGCAGGTCATCGCCAGATCGGGGGCGGTGGGCCAGGCGCCGATGATCAGGCCGGCGGGGCGCACACCGGCGGCGCGGATCGCCGCGACGGTGAGTTCGGCATGGTTGAGGGCGCCGAGGCCGGCCGGGACGACGACGACCGTGGCCGCATCCGTTGCCCGTGCCACGTCGAGCAGCGTGAGGTCGTCGGCGAGCCGGACCAGGATCCCGCCGGCGCCCTCGACAAAGGTGATGTCATGTCGGGCGGCGAGGCCGTGCACCGCGGAGGTGATGGTGGGCAGGTCGACGGCGGCCATGCCGGCACGGCGCGCGGCGGTGTCGGGGGCCAGCGGCTCGGGATACCGGGCGCACTCGGCAGTGTCGACGGGCCCGGCGAGCGCTTCGACGACGGCGAGATCGCCGGGCTCACCCGGACCGACCCCGGTCTGCGCCGGTTTGCACACCGCGGCCGACCGGCCGGCATCGCGTGCCGCGGCGACGAGGGCGGCGGTGACGATGGTCTTGCCGACGTCGGTGGACGTGCCGGTGACCGCGAGGACCCGTCCCGGGTGGCGGCTCATCGCACACCCACCCGGCGCAGCGAGGCGTTGATGATGTCGGCGACGTGGTCGACGGTCGCGATGTCGAGGTCGGCGCGCACGGTCAGTCGCAGGCGAGACGTGCCCGCCGGTACCGAGGGCGGGCGGAAGCAGCCGACGAAGACGCCGTGCTCGCGGCAGTCGGCCGCAGCGGCCACGGCCGGCTGCGGTTCCCCGACGATCTTCGAGATGACCGCGGCCGCAGGCGCGGGCGCCCCCACCGCGGCGGCCAGCCGATGCGCGTTGTCGCGGAGGCGTTGCGGCAGAGACGGGTCGGCGCGCAGCAGACCGAGCGCGGCGTGGGCGGCGCCGACCGCGGCCGGATTGAGACCGGTGTCGAAGATGAAGGTGCGCGCCCGGTCGATGAGGTGTGAGCGCAGCACCGGCGGTCCCAGCACGACCCCGCCCTGCGCACCGAGCGATTTCGACAACACGGTGGTGACGACCAGGTCCGGTGCACCCGACAATCCCAGTTCGGCGACCAGACCGCGACCGCCCGGACCACGGACGCCCAATGCGTGGGCCTCGTCGACCAGCAGCGCCGCGCGGTGGTCGCGGGCCGCCGCGTACAGTTCCGCGATCGGCGCCGGTTCACCGTCGATGCTGTAGACCGAGTCGGTGACCACCAGCGCCCGCTCCTCGGTGCGCTCACGCAGGGCGTTGCGGACCGCGGCGTGATCGCCCCGCTCGACCACGACGACCCGGGCGCGGGAGAGACGGCATCCGTCGATGAGCGAGGCATGGGTGCCGGTGTCGCTGACGATCAGGTCACCGCGGCCCGCGAGCGCGGTGATCGCCCCGACATTGGCCAGATACCCCGACGAGAACGCCAGGGCGGCGGGGAACCCGAGGAAGTCGGCGAGGTCGTCTTCGAGGTCGATGTGCGCCACAGTGGTGCCGGTGACCAGACGCGACCCGGTCGAGCCCGTACCCCAGGCCTCCACCGCTGCCTGTGCCCCGGTCATCACTGCCGAGTGTGTCGACAGACCGAGGTAGTCGTTGGAGGCCAGGTTGACGGTCGTGGCCTCGGGTCGCCGGACGACCGGGTCACGGTGCAGCCCGAGCTCGCGGAGTGCGACCGCCTCGTCGTTGAGCCAGGCCAACGCGTCGTCCGTGCCGACCGGCGCGGAGATCGGGTGCAGTGTGGTCATCGTGTCGCTCCCGTCAGCTGGTTCGCGGACAGACAGGCGGTAGCCGCCGCCCGCACGCCGCCGACGATCGTCTCGATGTCCTCATCGGTACACACGAACGGCGGCATCACATAGATGAGGTCCCGGAACGGCCGCAGCCACACGCCGGCCTCGACGGCGGCGGCCGTGGCCACCGCGACGTCGACGGGCCGGTCGAGTTGAACCACGCCGATGGCTCCACGGACGCGGACGTCGACCACGCCGCGACGATCGTCGAGGTCGGCGAGGCCGCGGCGCAGCCCCTGCTCGATCCGCGTCACCCGCTCGCGCCACGGCGAGTCGAGCAGCAGCTCGATCGAGGCGACGGCGACTGCGCAGGCGAGCGGGTTGGCCATGAAGGTGGGACCGTGCGCGAGGCCGCCCGCCTCGCCGCGGCTGATCACCTCGGCGATCTCGGTCGTGCACAGGGTGGCCGCCAGGCTCAGATAACCGCCGGTCAGGGCCTTGCCGACACACATGATGTCCGGCGCGACGCCGACGTGGTCGGCGGCGAAGAGCTCACCGGTGCGACCGAAACCGGTGGCGATCTCGTCGAAGATCAGCAGCACACCGGCGTCGTCGCAGATGCGGCGCAGTTCGGTGAGGTAGCGCGGGTCATGGAAGCGCATCCCGCCGGCACCCTGCACGACCGGTTCCACGATGACCGCGGCGAGCCGGTCACGGTGTTCGCGGACCGAGGCCTCGAGCGAGGCGACGTAGTCGGGGTCGAGCTCGGCCGGCGGCGCCGGCACGAAGACCTGCTCGGTGAGGACGTCGGTCCACATCGAATGCATGCCGCCGTCGGGGTCGCAGACACTCATCGGGGTGAACGTGTCGCCGTGATAGCCGCCGCGCCAGGTCAGCAGCCGGGTGCGCGCGGTCTCGCCGCGGCTGCGCCAGTACTGCAGGGCCATCTTCACCGCGACCTCCACCGACACCGATCCCGAGTCGGAGAAGAACACCTTCTCCAGCGGTTCCGGGGTCAACCCCACGAGCAGCTGCGCGAGCCTGGCCGCCGGCTCGTGGGTCAGTCCGCCGAACATCACGTGCGACATCGAACCTAGTTGCGCGCAGGCCGCGGCGTCGAGAATCGGGTGGCGGTAGCCGTGGATGGCGGCCCACCACGAACTCATCCCGTCGACGACGCGGCGTCCATCGCCGAGTTCGATCCGCACCCCCTCGGCCCCGCGCACCACCAGCGGCGACGATCCGGACTCGGCCCGGTCGCGAGCCGGTCGCATCGCACTGTAGGGATGCCAGATGTGCTCGGCGTCGATCCGACTGATGGTGGCGTCGTCCACGATGGCAGTCCTTCGTCTCGGGGCGTCGTCGGGTGAAGTCCTGAACACTGTACAGGGCAATCCTGGACGCTGTACAGGACCGGATCCCCGCCGCCGATCGGGGCCGTCTACGCTGGCGTCGTGAGCAACACCCGAGCCGACGTCCTGCGGGCGGCCCGCGACATCCTCACCGAGCACAGCCTCGCCGACCTCTCCATGCGACGGCTCGCGGCCGACCTCGGGGTCCGGCCAAATGCGCTGTACTGGCATTTCCCGAACAAGCAGACTCTGCTGGCCGCCCTGTCGGACGAGATCCTCAGCTCGGTGGGCGCACCTCCGGACGCTCTGGACTGGGACGACCGGCTGGCCCACCTCGCGGCCGGGATGCGCGGGGCGTTACTCGATGTGCCCGACAGCGCCGAGGTCGTGTCGTCGAGCTGGGCCAGCGGGCTGTCGCCCAAGACGATCGCCGACGAGATCGCCGACGCCGCACGCGGTGGCGGGCTCGGCGAGCGCGACGCCTCGGCCGTCGCGACGGCGATCTGCCAGCTCGTCATCGGCCTCACCATCGAGGAGCAGACCCGCGCCCAGATGGAACGACTGCAGGTGACCGGCCCGTCGGGACGAGACTTCACCGCCGAGTTCACCGACGGGCTCAACGTGATCCTCGACGGGGCCCGGATGCGGGCGCGCCGAGTCACCGCGACCGGTGCCATGACCGACCCGGGGTAGATTTCATCGCGACAGACGCCTCGAGACAGGAAGACCCACCGAGCCCGTGGCAGCCCCGACCCACACCGTTCCCGCCGCGTTACGACCGGCGCCGAGCACCGTGCCTCCCTACCGCACCGACCTCGACGGTCTACGCGGCATCGCCATCACGCTCGTCGCATGCTTCCACATCTGGTTCGGCCGGGTCTCCGGCGGCGTCGACGTGTTCCTGACCCTGTCGGGCTACTTCTTCATCGGCTCCCTGCTGCGCCACGCCATCCACAGTCAGGCCCCGCACGTGACCCTGCGGGACACCATCGACCCGTGGCCCCGGCTCAAACGACTGCTGCGCCGGTTGCTCCCGGCGCTGTTCACGGTGCTCCTCGCGGTCGCCGCCCTCACCGTGGTCGTGATGCCACAGACACGGTGGCTCAACATCGGCAACGAACTGATCGCGAGCGCGCTGTACTACCAGAACTGGCATCTGGCCTTCAATTCGCAGGACTACCTGGCCGCAAGTTCGGCGAACAGCCCGTTGCAGCACATCTGGTCGATGTCGGTGCAGGGTCAGTTCTTCCTCGGCATGCTCCTGATCGCGCTGATCGTCACCGCGATGATCCGGCTCATCGCCCGCGTCGTCCCCGCCGCCGGCGATCCCCGCACGGTTCGCGTCGTCGTCGCGACCGGGGTGCTGGGGCTGGCCGCGGTGTCGTTCTACTGGGCGCACATGCGGATGTCGGTCAATCAGGAGTTCAATTACTACGACACGCTGGCCCGGCTGTGGGAACCGCTTGTCGGAGGCCTGCTCGCCATCTGGCTGCCGACCTGGCGGGTGCCGCGATGGATACGCAACACCCTCGCCTTGGTCGCCCTGGGGTTGATCATCACCTGCGGATGGTGGATCGACGGGGTGGCGTCCTACCCGGGCCCCAAGGCGCTCGTGCCGGTGCTGTCGACGGTGGTGATCATCTGGGCCGGGGCCACCGCCCTGCAGAAGCCCCGTCCCGGTCACGACGATCCGCAGTCGCTGCCCGCGGTCAACCGGGCGCTGGCGTCGGCCGCCCCGGTGTGGCTGGGCACCATCGCCTACTCGCTGTACCTGTGGCACTGGCCGCTGCTGATCTTCTATCTGACCTGGCGCGGTAAGAACCACGCCTCGGTGGTCGAGGGCGTCGCGCTCATCGCGGCGTCGCTGGCCCTGGCGTGGCTGACCAAGCTCTACATCGAGGATCCGCTGCGCGGCGGGAGCCGCCCGAAACACGCCCGCGGTACCCGCGACGGGCATGCGCGCCGGCTCGGCTACGTGTCGGTGATGACGACGGTGCTGGTCGTGGCGACGCTGGCGACCGGTGTCGGTATCAAACTGTGGGATCGGCACGTCGGCAACATCGTGGTGGACACCACGAACCTCGATCCGCGCCTCTACCCCGGAGCCCGCGCCCTGCTCGACGGCGCCCCCGTGCCGGCCCTGGACCCGCAGCCGACACCGCTGATGGTCCTGCAGGACTTCCCGGAGACCTCCACCGACGGCTACATGAGCGACTTCACCGACCCCGCCATCCACGTCGGCGTCTACGGGGACCCCGACGCGACCCGCACGATCGCCCTCATCGGTGGATCGCACGCGGAGATGTGGATCAGCGCGCTGAACACCCTGGGATTGCGCAACCACTTCCGGGTCACCACCTATCTGAAGATGGGGTGCCCGATGTCGACCGAGCTGGTGCCCAAGCAGCAGGGCGTACCGTACCCGCAATGCCACGACTGGGTCATGCGGGTCAAGGAAAAGGTGATCGCCGACAAACCCGACGCCGTGTTCACCAACTCCACCCGCCCGCGCGACGATGAGCCGGGTGACTGGGTGCCCCCGACCTACACGCCGATCTTCGACGAGTTCATCGACGCCGGGATCGCCGTCTTCGGCATCCGCGACACTCCGTGGCCGAAGAACCGCAAGGGCCTCATCGACACCCCGACCTGCCTGGCCGACGGCGGCACCGCCGAGAGCTGCGGCTCGCCTCGCGCGCTGGTGCTGGCCCCGACCGACCCGGCGCAGGCCCTGGCCACGACACGTCCGGATTTCCATCCGCTCGACATGTCCGACGGGATCTGCACGGCCACGCTGTGCCCGGCGATCGTCGGCAATGTCATCGTCTACAAGGACTGGCACCACCTCAGCGCCACCTATGTCCGCAGCCTGACCGACGAGCTCGGCCGACAGATGGCGCTGGCCGTGCCGTGGACGGGTCCGCCGAGTAGCTGACGCCACATCTCGAGAAGGTCTCTCCGAGATGAAGGCAGCGCGGTTCACCGCTAGTGTCATCACATGGAATCGCCGAAGGAAAAGGCGACGTCGTCGCCGGCCGTAATCGCCGGAGATCCGGTCACGGTGCAGCCTGTAGGAGCGACCGACGTCCCCATTCCCACCGATGTGCCCGTTCCCACCGACATCACCGCACCACCGCCCGACCGCACGCCGTTCGTCGTGTGGCCGGGCAACCCATACCCGCTGGGCGCGACGTATGACGGTGTGGGAACAAACTTCTCGTTGTTCTCCGAGGTGGCCACCGCCGTCGATCTGTGCCTGATCGACGGCGCCGGTACCGAGCGGCGCATCCGCCTCGAGGAGGTCGACGGCCACTGCTGGCACTGTTACCTGCCGAATATCGGGCCGGGTCAGTATTACGGCTACCGCGTACACGGCCCGTATGACCCGTCCCGCGGTCTGCGCTGCGATCCCAGCAAACTGCTCCTCGACCCCTACGGCAAGGCCTTCCACGGGGATTTCGACGGCGACCCGTCACTCTTCTCCTACCCGATGGCCGTCGACGACCCGGCCGAGGAGGAGGCAGCGGAGAAGGAGTCAGCGGTCATCCACACGCCGCCGGAAACGGGCACCGCATCGTCGGTGGTGGCACCCACGACGGCCGGGGGGTCGGCCGTGGGAGTCACGACGACCGCAACGGAGACCGCGTCGGTGGCGGCGAACGCCGTCGAGGCTGTGCCGGCCGGGCCGGTCGTGGATCTTCCCCTCACGCCGCCGCACCCCGAAAACATGCCGCACCTCGACTCGCTCGGCCACACCGTGCTCTCGGTGGTCATCAATCCGTACTTCGACTGGCAGAACGACCGGCAGCCGCGTCGTCCATATCACAAGACGGTGATCTACGAGGCCCACGTCAAGGGCATGACGGCCACGCACCCCGACGTGCCGGAGCACCTGCGCGGCACCTATGCGGGGCTCGCCCACCCGGTCATCATCGACTATCTGAAATCGCTGGGAGTGACCGCGATCGAGCTGATGCCCGTCCATCAGTTCATGCAGGATTTCGTGCTGCGCGACCAGGGACTGCGTAACTACTGGGGCTACAACAGCTACGGCTTCCTCGCCCCGCACTCGGAGTACGCCTCCAAGCCCGATCAACCGGCCAGCGCGGTGACCGAGTTCAAGGCGATGGTGCGCGCATTCCACCGCGCCGACATCGAGGTCATCCTCGACGTCGTCTACAACCACACGGCCGAGGGCAACCATCTCGGGCCGACGATCTGCTTCCGCGGTATCGACAACACCGCCTATTACCGGGTCGTCGACGGCAACCCCGAGATGTACATGGACTACACGGGTACCGGCAACAGCCTCAACGGCCGACACCCGCACACCCTGCAGCTGATCATGGATTCGCTGCGCTACTGGGTGACGGAAATGCACGTCGACGGCTTCCGCTTCGACCTCGCCTCCACACTCGCTCGCGAACTCCATGACGTGGACCGACTGTCCGCATTCTTCGATCTGGTGCAGCAGGACCCGGTCGTCAGCCAGGTCAAGCTCATCGCCGAGCCCTGGGACGTCGGCGAGGGCGGGTATCAGGTCGGCAACTTCCCGCCACTGTGGACAGAGTGGAACGGCAAGTACCGCGACACCGTCCGTGACTACTGGCGAGGTGAGCCGTCCACACTGGGCGAGTTCGCGTCCCGGCTGACCGGGTCTTCGGATCTCTACGAGGCCACCGGCCGCCGGCCCCTGGCGAGTATCAACTTCGTCATCGCCCATGACGGTTTCACACTGCGGGACCTGGTGTCCTACAACGAGAAACACAACATGGCCAACGGTGAGGACAACCGCGACGGGGAGAGCCACAACCGGTCCTGGAACTGCGGGGTCGAGGGTCCGACCGACGATCCGGAGATCCTCGAGCTGCGCGCCCGCCAGCAACGCAACGTCCTCGCCACCCTGTTCCTGTCCCAGGGCACGCCGATGCTGGCACACGGGGACGAGATGGGGCGGACCCAACAGGGCAACAACAACGTCTACTGCCAGGATTCGGAACTGGCCTGGATGGACTGGGCGCTGGCCGAGAAGAACTCCGACCTGCTGGAGTTCACCCGCAAGGCCATCGCGTTGCGGACCCGTCATCCGGTGTTCCGTCGGCGCAGGTTCTTCGCGGGCAAACCGATCCGGTGGGGCGATCAGGCTCTCGACATCGTGTGGCTGACCCCGGCGGGCGAGGCGATGACCTCCGAGGACTGGGACAACTGGTTCGGCAAGAGCCTGGCGGTCTTCCTCAACGGCCACGGCATCGGCGAGAAGGACGAGCGTGGTGAGAAGATCACCGACGACAGCTTCCTGATCTGCTTCAACGCACACCACGGCGACATCGATTTCCGACTCCCACCCACCCTGGGCGACGAGTGGACCGGCGTCCTCGACACCACGCATCCGACCGGCGACAGCGATGTCACCGCCCTGACCGACACCGACGTGACCGTCGGTGCCCGGTCGGTCCTGGTCCTGCGCAAGACGGCGTGAGCGGCGAGCAGGTGCCGGTGGGCGGCCTCCGCACGCCGGTCGCCACCTACCGTGTGCAGCTGACCCCCGACTTCGCGTTCGCCGACCTGATCGACGTGCTGGAGCGCATCGCCGAGCTGGGTGTCAGCCACCTGTACCTCTCGCCGGTCGGACGCGCGGTGTCGGGGTCGACCCACGGCTACGACTGGGTGCCGCCGCCGCAGGTGTCCCCGGAGCTCGGAGGACTCGACGGCCTCCGCGAGTTGCGGCGCGCCGCGAGAGAACTCGGGCTGGGCCTGATCGTCGACATCGTCCCCAACCACACCGGGGTCGCCGATCCGCTGCAGAATCCGTGGTTCGCCGATCTGCTCCGGTACGGCTCCACATCGCGATACGCCGGCTGGTTCGACGTCGACTTCTCCACCGACAACGGCGCCGACGGCAAGATCGCGTTGCCGGTCCTCGCCGCGGACGGTGACCTGTCGCCCCTCGTCGTCGACGACGGACATCTGCGTTACCACGACCACGTGTTCCCGACGGCTCCGGGCACCGCGATCACCGGCACCCCGATCGAGGTACATGAGCGCCAGCACTATCGGCTGGTGGCCTGGAACAGCGGTCTGATCGGGTACCGGCGCTTCTTCACCGTCAACGAGCTCGCCGGTCTGCGGCAGGAGGACCCGACGGTGTACGAGGCCACCCACCGGTGGCTCATCGACCTCGTCGACGCCGATCTGATCGACGGGGTGCGGGTCGACCATCCCGACGGACTCTGGGATCCCCAGACCTACCTGCGCCGTCTGCGCGGCGACACCGGCGAGCAGCGGCTCGTCTACGTGGAGAAGATTCTCGCCCCCGATGAGGACCTCGAGCCGACCCTGCCCGTGCAGGGCACGACCGGGTACGAGCAGATGCGCATCATCGATGCCGTGTTCGTCGCGCCGACGGGGCTCGTCGAACTCGGTGAGATCCACGAACGCGTCACCGGAAGGCCCGGGGATTCGGCCTGGTTGCACGCAGGTGAGCGGGAGCGCAAACTCGTCACCCTGCGGGAGATGTTCCCGAGCGAACATCGCCGGATGGTCCGCGCGATCACCCACTCCGACCCGTCGGCCGACGTCACCGCGGTCACCGAGGCGACCGCCGAACTCATCGCCGAACTCGGTGTCTACCGTGCCGACTACCCGTCGCTGCGCACCCGCCTGATCGACACCGCCGCCCGGATCGCGCAATGCATTCCGCAACTGTCGGCCGCCCTGGACCTCGTCGTCCACGAGACCGCGACCCCCGGTGCCGCCACCTCCCGGCTCGCCCAGACATGTGGTGCGGTGACCGCCAAGAGCGTCGAGGACAGCCTGTTCTACCGCACCGCCCGCCTGGTGTCAGCGCAGGAGGTGGGCGGCGATCCGGCCGATCCGGCTATGTCGCTGCACGAGTTCCATACCCGCAACGCCCGTCGCGTGCACGACTGGCCGTGGGCCATGACCGCGATGTCGACCCACGACACCAAACGTGGCGAGGACGTGCGGGCCCGGATCGCGCTGCTCACGCAGGTGCCGGAACGATGGTCGATGCTCGTGAGCGGGATCTGGGCGCAGACACCGCCGCCGGACGACCTCACCGGCTACTTCCTGCTGCAGAACATCGTCGGGGTCTGGCCGGACGACACCGCGGTCGACGACGACCTGCGCGCACGCCTGTGCGCCTATGCACGCAAGGCCGCTCGCGAGGCCGGGCTGTGCACCACCTGGACCGAGGTGGACGAGACGTTCGAGGCCGCTCTCGACGCCTGGATCGACGATGTCACCACCGGACAGACGGCGGCCGCGATCACGGCCTTCGTCGACGCGATCGCACCCGCCTGGCGTGCGGAGACGTTGGCCCGCAAGGCGATCGCGTTGCTGGGCCCGGGCGTGGGCGACATCTATCAGGGCACGCAGTGGTGGGACGACTCGCTGGTCGACCCCGACAATCGGCGGCCGGTGGACTACGCGCGCTCGCTCGATCACCCCAAGACGACGCTGATCCGGGTTGCGCTGCGCACGCGGGCGGCCCACGCGGAGGCATTCGGGGCCGCCGGCACCTACGCGGCCCTGCAGACCGACGGTCCCGCGGGCGACCATGTGATCGCGTTCGTCCGTGGGGTCGCCGACGATCCACGGGTGGTCGTGGTGACCGCCCGGTACACCCACAGCCTCACCACGGGTCTTGCCTCCGCCACCATGATCGAACTGCCTGCCGGCCGCTGGCACGACGCTGCGACCGGCGAGGTGTTCCATGGCAGTCCCACGCTGGCGGAGCTACGCCACTCGGGTCCCGTGGCAATCCTGACGCGCGACGCCTGAAGACCTCACATCACCGGGCCTTCATCGACACAGTGTCCCTGAGCACGCGCGACGTTTTCAGGGACCGCCCGGTGTCGAGGGCGCCGC
The DNA here is from genome assembly GCF_000298195.1 of Gordonia rhizosphera NBRC 16068. Lineage (GTDB taxonomy): Bacteria > Actinomycetota > Actinomycetes > Mycobacteriales > Mycobacteriaceae > Gordonia > Gordonia rhizosphera. The sequence continues at coordinate 33,357 of NZ_BAHC01000073.1, forward strand.
GGGAGCCGACTGGCCCTGTGACTGGTTCTGTTCGCCCTGCGGAGTGCCGATGCCGGCCTGCGCTCCGTCGAGCTTCTCGACGAGCCAGCGACCGTCCTCCTTGCGGAGGTTGAGCCAGATCAGCATCAGCTCCTTGCCACCGTCGGGCGCGAGAGTGCTGGTGCCGGTGACCTCCATCAGCACACTCGTCTTGGCGGTGTCGGCGTCGAAGGTCTCCACGGACACTGACTTCACCGACGGGGTGGCCTTGACGTTCAGGTCCTGCACGGCCTTGGAGCCGTCGGCCTGCTCCTGCTCGAGATGCTTGCGGAACTCGCCGGTGGACAGTGGGCCGAGGAGTTCCTTCATGTTGCCGACGTTGTCGGAATTCATCGTGCTCACCAGCTTGATGGCGAACTGTTCGGAGGCCGCCTTGCTGTCGTCGAACGCGGCGAGCCGCTCTCGTTGCTGGAGGTAACCCCAACCGAGCAGCGCCACTCCCACGACGAGCGCCACGGCCACGGTCCCGGCGGCCACATTCATCAGGCCCCGAGCGCTGATGGTCACCGAGATCTGTCGGCCGGCCGTCTTCGATTCGGCAGTCGTTGATTCGGCAGTCGTTGATTCGGCAGTCGTTGATTCGGCAGTCGTTGATTCGGCAGTCGTTGATTCGGTAGTCGCCGGCTCCGGCTCGGAGACGGCGTCCGCCGACGTCCTCGCGCGTCGGGCGGCCTTGGTCCGCGGCCGCGGGGCCGAGTCCGGTGTATCCGTGTCCGTTGTGTCCGTGTCCGTCGTGTCCGTGTCCGTGTCCGTTGTGTCTGTGTCCGTTGTGTCAGTGTCCTGCGTATCCGTGTCGGGGGTGTCGGTCTTCTGGTCCTGCTCGGTCATTCCTACTCACTTGTCCAACGGCACGGTTCGCGCATTCGGGTCGTAGTCGGGTGGCGGTCCCGCGGTGTCGTCACCGGCCGGACGGGGAGCGTTCGCCGACCCGCGGATCTGCTGGTTCGGATCCTCGGTCACACAGTACAGATTGGTCGGAATGGTCAGCTCCAAGATCTTCGTGGGGCGCTCCGGGGTCACGGCGTAGTTGCAACTCGGCCGGGGAAAGATCGCCCCGAACGCCCACCAGGCCCCGTCGTGGAACATCGACAGACTCTTGATCGACGCATCCCGGATCGACGGCAGGAGATTGGCGATCGCCGGCGCGCGCAGTGCACCCTGCCGGGCCACGTCCGCGAACTGCGCGAGCACATCGGTGAGCGGACTACTGATCTGGCTGAGTGAGCCGGTCAGACTGGTCAGCTGGGATGGCCCGCGCCCGAGCAAAGTCCGCAACTCCTTGTCGGCGGCCACTGCTTGGTTCACCAGCGTACTGAGGGCGTCCACCGTGGTCCCCAGATCGGGCTGGATCTCGGCGGTGGTCTTGAGGATCGTGCCGGTGTCAGAGATCAGCTTCGTGGTCTGCGGCAGGACCAGGGCGAGGTCGACGGCGATGGAGCCGCCCGCATTGAGGAGTGCCCGCAGATCGCTCTTGCCGGTCTCGTCAGACCCGAGCGCGATGTTCAGCTCGTCGACGGCCGTACGCAGCTTGACCGGGTCGATCTGTTCGATGACGTTCAGCGACGACTCCAGCATGGTGGGGAACGGTGCGGTGACCCGCGTCTGGTTCACGTCGATGACGTCACCGTCGGTGAAGTAGGGGCCGTCGGCGGTCGATGGTTCGAAGTCGACGTACTGCTCCCCCGCTGCGGACAGCCCCAGCGCGGCGACGACCGCGTTGCGGTTGATCTTCACGTCGTCCTCGATGCGGACCGTGACGTCGACCGACTTCGGTTGAACCCGAATGGTTTCCACCTCACCGATCCGCGCTCCGCGCAGCGTCACGATGGAGGTGTCCTGCAGGCCGCCGGAGATCGGGAAATGCACCAGCAGGGTGTAGGTACCGCGAAGCGGTTCCCACCGCAGCACACCCAACGACAGATAGGCCAGACCGACCAGCATCACCAGAACGAGACCGATGTTGCCGACGAGGATCGAGTGCTTGCGCACCCAGGTGAACGGCCCGGACAGGATTCTCATCCGCAGCACCCCTTCGTCCCGGTCAGGCGCGCCAGCAGGCGGGTGAGTGTCTGTTGCAGCGACTGCGACGCCGCATCCACGTCGCCGACGTCGGGCAGCTGGCTGGCCGAGTCGAACCCGACGCCCGGGTTGAGGTAGAAGACCTTTGCCGACAGTGCGGCCGCGCTACCGGGCGTGGACTTCACCCACTTCGGCGTCAGTTCGGCCATGTTGTCCGCCAAGAGACCGAGGGTCCCGGACGCGTCACTCAGGCCCGCCAGCACCGTCGACAGGTTCCCGAAGAGCTCGACCAGATTGTCCCCCTCGGAGTTGAGGAAGTCGTTCGTGGCCGCAGTCACCTCGTTGGTCTTGCCCAGCATCGTCAGGATCGTCCCGATCTGGCCGTTGACCGCTTCCACCGCGGGGGCGAGTTTGTTGATCGACGCCATGATCTGAGCCCGCCCGGCCGCCAGGTCGTCGGTTAGCGTCCGGGTGTTACGCATCGCCTCGTCCACCGCCGCGGCGTTCTGGTTGAACTTGGTGAGGCCCGTGGTCAGCCCCTCGATCGCACCGGCCAGTTCATCCGGATTCGCCGACACCGCCTTGCTGAGCTCGGTGACGATGATCGTCAGGGAATTGAGCGATCCGCTGTCCACCAGGCCCGACGTGCTCACCAGGAGGTCCTCGACCGTCGCCGCCGCGGAGGTCGGCCCGGTCAGGGTGTCACCGTCGCCGAGGTATTCGGTCGGCTGTCCCGGCGGCGGCAGCAGCGCCACGAACACGTCACCGAGCGGTGTCGCCTGACGCAACTCCGCCCCGGTGCCGACCGGGAGTCGGGACGATTTGCCGACCCGCATGGTCACGACCGCCGTGTAGTCCTCGGCGACGATGGCGGTGACCTGTCCGACGTCGGTGCCGTAGAGCTTGACCTTCGCCCGGGTGGGCAGGTTGAGCGCATTGTCGAAATTGGCTGTGAGCTGGATCGATTCACCGATCCCGCCGGGTATCGGCAACGGGATCTGCTCGACGGTCAGACCGGGCAGCACGCCGCAGCCCGACAGGCCCAGGATCGAGGCGAGTGCGACGGCCAGAACCAGAACGGAGTGGCGGCGCAGGCGACGGCGGCGATCGCCGGGCGCGCGCTGAATCCGGAAGGGAGCGATCGGTTCTCGGTTCATTTCGTCAGCTCCAGCAGTGCCGAGAAGACACCCAGGTCCGGTCCGAAATCCTCGAGTTGTCCGGTGCGGCAGCCGTTCTCCTGCAGGTTCAGAGCCTGACAAAAGGTGGACAGCGCCTCGGAGTCGATCAACGACTTGTCCAGCAGGACCTGCGCCCGCCAGGCACCCTGCTCCACGGAGACGGAGTTGGCCAGATTCTGGAACAGCAGCGGACCGACGTCGATCGTCTCGACGACCTGGCGCGAGAAGTCGCTCAGGTTGGCCACCAGGGCCGCGAGACGGCTCGTGGATGCGCTGATCGTTCCGACGTTGTTCTGCAGGAAGGCCGTGGTGTTCGCCAGGGCGACGTTCAGGTCGGCCAGGGTTGCCTGGAGACCTGGTGCCTGGACCTGCAACATCCTGGCGACCTCGTTGATCGACCGGGACAGCGCGGTCATCTTGGGGTAGTTGTCCACCAGCGTCGTGGTCAGGGACTGCACGGTCTTGATGAGGCTCACCAGGGTGTCACCGTTGTCCGAGACCAGCGACGCGGCCTGGCCCAGTTCCGAAATCGCATCGCGGATGGCCTCACCGTTGCCGCTGGCAATACCCGACGTGATGTCGACCAGGTCGGCGACCGGCCCACCACCCGAGGAGTCGCCCGACAACGCCTTCACCAGACCGTCGATCGAGTCGTACAGTTCGCCCGCCGAGACCGGGCTCTTCGTCTCCTGGATGACGGCCCCGTCGGTCAGCTTGGCTCCTTCGGTGTAGGCCGGCGTCAGCTCGATATGGCGGGTGGTCACGATCGAGGTGTTGACGATCGCCGCGGTCGCATCGGCCGGGACCGGAACGTCCTTGTCGACGGTGAAGGTGACCTTCACCCGGTTGCCCTCCTCCTGCACGCCCGTCACCTGACCGACGGGCATGCCGAGCACGTCGACATCGTTGCTCTCGTACAGACCGGCGACGTCGTCGAAATACGCGGTGACCTCGATCGCGGAACCGATCACCACCGACCACCCGGCCGGGATCAGCGAGCAACCGGAGAGCCCGAGCACGGCGACGACGGTCGCGATGGCGACCGCGAACGGCCTGCGCCTGTTCGGTCGGTTCGGCGTGTTCGTTCGGTTCGAGTGGGTCAGCATCCGTCCACCACCCGAGCCACGCACAGCCAGTTGTCCGGGAAGATGCCCCAGGGCAGATAGCCGTTCACGTAGGGACCGTCGCCGATCGCGTTGTTGGTCGTGCGCGCGGTGATCGGCAGGATCTCGAGGAGCTTGCGCAGGTTGGCCTGGTTCTTCTCCAGCCCCTGCGACATGGTGTTGAGGTTCGCCATGATCGGCGCGAACTGGTCGCCGTTCTCGCGGGCGACGGCGCGCGCCTGCTCGGTGAGTGCCGCGATCCCGTCGAGCATCCGGGTCACCAGCGCCTCGCGGGCCGCGATCTTCTCGGCCAGCTGCCGTCCCTGCCCGACGATGATCGACAGCTGCTTCTGGCTGTCATTGACGATGCCGGTCACGGTGTCGGTGTCGGCGATCAGCTGGTTGATCTGGTCACGCCGATTGTTGATGACCTTCGACATCGCGGTGAGCGCATCGATCGTCGGCCTGGTAACCGCCGGCGCGCCGGCGAGTTGTCGGTTGAGCGTGCGGAGACCGTCGGCGAACGCATCGTCGTCGATGCCCGCGATGATCGGGGTCCCCGCCTCGATGGTCTTCTGCAGATCGTAGGGCACGCGGGTCTCCGGAATCCGACCGTCCGGTGCCGGTGACGGCGCATCCCCCAGGGAGACATCGACATACCGTTGCCCCAGCAGCGTCGACATCTTGATCTCCGCGGAGCCGTTGGCGGTGACGTTGACGTCGCGATCCACCTTCATCGTCACGGTGACGTGATCACCGTTGAGTTCGGTCGCACTGACCTCGCCCTTGTCGATACCTGCCACACGCACCTTGTCGCCCGGCCGGATCCCCCCGGCCTGCGCGAAGTCTCCGAAGTAGGTCTTCTTGCCGATGTGCGCCTGCGCCAGACCGGTCACGGCGAGGACGATCAGGACGGTCATCGCGGCACCGGCAATGCCATACCAGACCCGCCGATTCTCGTCGAAGTGTCTCTTCCACCGGCTCATCGGCACACCTCCGAGTGCTTGGTACCACCGATCTTGTTGATCACGCCGGGGGGGAAGAGGACATCCCCGATCGCGATGTCCAGGTCGCAGGCATAGATGTTCAAGTAGGCGCCCTGCCCGAGGACCAGGGGAAAGTGTCCCAGGAAGACGGGCAGTTCGACAGCCAACTTGTCGAGTTTCGCGCCGTTGGCGATCAGGGTGTCGGTGGCCGACAACGCATTGGAGGCGGCAGTCTGCAGCGACGTCCGGCTGTTCCCCAGCACGTCGGCGAACCCGCTCGCGGTCTCACCGAGCTGTGACACCGACTTGCCGAAGGCCGCCGAATTGCTGTTGAGGTTCTCGATCAGGTCCGCGATGCTGTCCACCAGGGTGCCCACCTGGTTGCCCTGACGGGCGAGGTCGCGCAGGACACCACTCAGGTCGTCGACGATCGCGCCGATGACCTCGTCGCGGTTGGCCATGTCATTGGCGAGCTTCCCGACCTGGGCGACCGTGTAGCTCAACGACACGTCGTCGCCCTGGAACGCCTGCACCAGACCCTCCGACAGTGCGTTGACCTCCTCGGGCGACAAGGTTTCGAATACCGGCTGGAACCCGGCGAGCAATCTGGTCACGTCGAAGGAGTCCTCAGAGGGCTGCTGCAACGTCGACCCCGGCGACAGCGGTGTGCTGTCGGCGTTCTCGACGAGGGTCAATGACAGGTACCGTTGCCCGATGAGGTTCTGGTAGCGGATGGCGGCCTTCGTGTTGGAGAAGACCGTCTGGTCGGTCTGGACGTCGAAGACCACCCGGGCCCGGCCGTCATCGAGCGCGACGTTGCCGACCCGACCGACGCGCACACCCGCCATCCGGACGTCGTCACCCGGCAACAGTCCGGACGCGTCGTTGAAGTAGGTGGTGTAGGAGTCGGTGTCGCCGGGGACCGACCGCTCGAGCGTCGACCAGATGATATAGGTCAGCAGTAGGGCGATGACCGCGAACAGGGAGAACCCGATCAGCGGCTTGCGAACACTCGCGCCTCCTTTACTCATCGCCCACCTCCTGACAGTCCGGTATCCGGGGTGATCGTCGAGGACTGCACCAGCGGGCCGAGCATCAGAGTGTCGGCGGCGTTCGGCTTGCGTTTCAAGGCGGTTCCCAAGGTCTCGTTGTCCGACGACGTGGTGACCGCGCCGAAGGCCGCGGCGTTACGACGCATGCCGTCGGACGGGTAGATCATCAACGGCCCGGAGCTCGTCGGTCCCGTACCGGTGCCCGGACCGACGCATCCGGGGCCGCGCAGCTGCCCGTACGGTCCGCCGTTGTAGACCGGACAGTTCTGCCGGGTGTAGCGCATGAACGATCCAAAGCCGACGCCGATGTTCAGCTGGGCGTGCCCGTTCACGCCTGTGAACACCGTCAGCACCTTGGCCGCCAGGTTGTTCAGCGCGGTGACCGCCTCGGGCAGCGAGTTCGGCTCGAGCACCGCGGCCCCGACCATGGTGTTGAGATCGCCGATGAGGTATTTGCCCCGGTCACCGTTGGCGGCGAACAGGGCCTGGCTGGCGTCGAGGAGCCCCTGCCCGGCCGAGAGCAGTGCGGTCAGATCATCTTGTTTCTCGGCGATCGTCATCGCCGGGATCACGCTGCGGCCAAGCGCATCGAGCAGTTGCGGGGTGGACTGCGCGAGGCCGCGGATCGCGTTGTCGAAGTTGTCGAAGCCCGACGGCGCGCCTGGCGGGAACTGCGCGTTGAGGGTCTTCCAGTAGTTGTCGAGCAACGGCACGAACGCACCGAACACCGCTCCGCCGCCCTTGAGCGCGTCGGCGAGGGTGCCGAGCACGGCTGCGAGGTCCTCGGGCGGGACCGCGTCCAGCAGGGTGCTCAGCTCGTTCTGCGCATCCTGCAGCCGGAGGGTCGGCAGTGACGTGTCCGCGGGGATCGTCGCACCTGAGGCCAGTGATTGGTCGGCCGGCTTGGCAGGCTGAACGAGTTCGACAGTGTTGACGCCGAACAGGTTGGCGGGCACGGTACGCGCGGTGACGTTGGCCGGGATACCCGGCGCCTGGTCGGGATCGACGTCGATCGCGACATCCTTGAAGGCCACATTTCCCGGGCCCGTCTCATCGGTGACGGTGATGGACTGCACCGACCCCACGATCATGCCGTTGTAGCGGACGTCGGCGCCGTCCAGCAGACCGTCGCCGACGTCGGTCAGCTTCGCGGTCACGGGCACGCTCGAGGAGAACGCGCCGTCGTAGCGCAGGAACAGGATCACGAACAGGATGACCAGCGCGATGGCGAAGGACACTCCGCGGAAGACGTATTGCCGGAGAGATGGGTTGCGACCACCGGTATCGATGTTCATCGGAGTCCTTCCCTAGCCCGAGATCTTGATCCCGGGGGTGGTGCCCCAGAACGCCAACGTCATGACCAGATTCGCGAAGATGATCACGATGATCGCCATCCGGATCGCGTGACCGGCCGCGACACCGACGCCCTCCGGCCCGCCGGACGCGAAGTAACCGTAATAGCACTGGATGAAGGTCGTCAGGAGCACGAACACGATCACCTTCACGAAGGAGAGCACCATGTCCGTCGACACCAGGAACTGGTTGAAGTAGTACAGGTAGGTACCGGCACCCTCTCCGCTCTGCAGCTGGAACATGACCTGGCACGCCACATAGTTGGCCGCCAGCGACACGGCGTAGAGCGGCACGATCGCCAGGACTGCGGCCGACATCCGCGTGGTGACGAGGTAGGGCAACGGGCGGATCGCAATGGCCTCGAGTGCGTCGATCTCCTCGGCGATGCGCATCGACCCGAGCTGGGCGGTGAACCGGCAGCCCGACTGCGCGGTGAACGCCGTGGCCGCCAGCAACGGCGCGAGTTCCCGCGTCGTCGCGAAGGCCGACAGGCCACCGGTGACCGGCGACATGCCCAGAATGCTCAGTGCGGTGTACGCCTCGATGCCGACCGTCGCGCCACCCATGATGCCGAGGATCACCATGACGCCGACCGTGCCGCCACCCACCACCAGTGCCCCGTTGCCCCAGGCCACGTCGGAGAGGAGCCGCCACACCTCCTTGCGGTAGTGCGTGAACGTGATCGGCACGGACCCGATCGAACGCACCAGGAAGGTGATCAGGTGCCCCATTGCCGCGAGCGCATCGCGCGGCCCGGTGTAGATGACCTTGGCCCCCGCGAGCGGCCGCAGCATCGGCGGGACATAGCGTGACGCCGCCACCTCACACCACCTTCGTCGGCACGAGCATGGCGAACAGCTGGGTGAGCACCACGTTGACGGTGAACAGCAACAGCACCGAGTTGACGACCGCGGCGTTCACCGAGTTGGCGACACCGGCGGGGCCACCCTTGGTGGTGAGGCCGCGGTCGCACGCGACGACGGCGACGATGGCACCGAAAATGACGGCTTTGATGAGCGCGAAGGCGAGGTCGGTGGTCGAGGCGAAGGACGCGAAGGTCCCGGTGTAGCTGCCCGGGGTTCCGCCCTGGAAGTAGACGTTGAACATGTAGCCGGTGATGAACCCGACGAAGCAGACGAAGCCGCAGAGCAGGAAGCTGACCACCATGGTCGCCAGCAGGCGCGGAGAGATCAGCCGCTGGATCGGGTTGACACCCATCACCTTCATCGCGTCGATCTCGTCGCGGATGGTGCGTGATCCCAGGTCGGCAGCGATCGCCGACCCGACTGCGCCGGCGAGCAGCAGCGACGTCACCAGCGGTGCGCCCTGCCGGATGACGCCGAGGCCGGTCGCGGCGCCCGAGAACGACGTCGCACCGATCTGACCGGCGATGTTGGAGACCTGGATGGACACGATCACCCCGATCGGGATCGCGACCAGCAACGTCGGAAACACCGAGGTACCCGACATGAAGGCGCACTGCCGGATGAACTCACCGAACGGGAATCGTCGCTTGACGATGTCCACGATGAGCACCTTGAACACCTCAACGAACATGCCCATCTGACGGCCGAACGTGTCGAACGAGGCCATGACGTGCTCACGGAACCAGCGGCGCACCGCACCCGAGCCCGTGCGTGCCGCCTCCCCTCCGGAGGTCACCGCGTCAGTACCCAATCCCCCACCCTTGCGTGTCGGCCGCCCGATTCCCCAGGCACTTTGCTATCACATATATGTTGCGTGGCGAGCAATCTGCTCAACCACGACCTCACTTCACGGATTGCGTCCCCCCACATGGACCGACCCGGTGGGCACTATACCCAACACCCCTCACCTCCTGTGCCACGGGTCACACTACCGAGATCTGCGCCTCCCCGGGGTGCGACATACCTTGGGTGACGTGACCGATGCTTCGAAGGTTCTCTGCGCACACCTTAACTGGGGCGAGTGACCGAATGGCCGATAACCCGACCCTTCCCGTCCCGGCGCGCCCCTTCGTGCCGCCTCGCACTCTCGATGAGATCCGGCTGTGGGCGCCCGTGGCGACGACCGTGACGATGCTCGCCGCAGCACCGGCGGACCCGGACGCCGCGGCCACCCCGATCCCCATGGGCCGGGTACCCGGGGACCCGGAATGGTGGGCGCCGTCGTCGGCCGACCTGCCCGCCACCGTGCCGGGGATGCGGTACCGGTTCGTCGTCGACGATGGCGAACCGACCCCGGACCCGCGGTCGGTACGGCTGCCCGACGGTGTGCACGGTCCGTCGGCGCTGTACACGATCGACGAGTCGCGCTGGACCGACGCCGCCTGGGGCGGCATCGACATCGGCGGCGCGGTTCTCTACGAACTCCACATCGGCACCTTCACCCCGGCCGGGACCTTCGACGCCGCGATCGAACGGCTCGACCATCTGGTCGGGCTCGGAGTCGACGTCGTCGAGGTGATGCCCGTCAACGCCTTCAACGGCACCCACGGATGGGGGTACGACGGCGTCGCATGGTATGCGGTGCATGAGCCCTACGGCGGCCCCGACGGGTTCGCCCGGTTCGTGAACGCCTGCCATGAGCGCGGCCTCGGCGTGGTGCTCGACGTCGTCTACAACCACCTCGGACCGTCCGGGAACTACCTGCCGCGCTTCGGGCCGTACCTCTCCGAGGGCACCACCAGCTGGGGATCATCGGTGAACCTGTCCGGGCCGGGCTCCGACGAGGTGCGGTCGTTCATCCTGGCGAACGCGTTGTGGTGGTTGCGCGACTTCCATGTCGACGGTCTGCGCCTCGACGCGGTCCACGCGCTGGTCGACCATCGGGCCGTCCATCTACTCGAGGAGCTCGCGCTCCGCGTCGACGAGCTGTCGGCGGAACTGGGACGGCCGCTGTCGCTGATCGCCGAGAGCGACCTCAACGACCCGCGGTTGATCATGCCGCGGGGACTCGGCGGCTACGGACTGACCGCGCAGTGGGACGACGACATCCACCATGCGATCCACACCGCGGTCTCCGGGGAACGTCAGGGTTACTACGCCGATTTCGGCGACTTCGACGGGCTCGCCAAGGTGTTGCGGCACGGATACTTCCACGACGGCACATTCTCGTCATTCCGGGGACGCCGGCACGGTCGCCCCATCCCCACCGACGTCGTCTCCGCCCGCGCCCTGCTCGCCTACACCTGCGACCACGATCAGGTCGGGAACCGGGCGGTCGGGGACCGTCCGTCGGCCTACCTCGACGGCGGCCGGCTCGCGTGCAAGGCCGCGTTGGTGCTCCTGGCGCCGTTCACGCCGATGCTGTTCATGGGTGAGGAGTGGGCGGCGGATACCCCGTTCGCCTACTTCACCTCCCATCCCGAGCCCGAACTGGGCCGGGCGACCGCGGAGGGGCGTAGGTCCGAGTTCGCCGACCACGGTTGGGATCGCGACGACGTCCCCGACCCGCAGGACCCGGCGACGTTCGAGAACTCGAAGCTCGACTGGACCGAACCCGACGCACCCCAACACCGCCGCATGCTGGACTTCTATACCGCTCTCATCGCGCTCCGCAAACGCGAACCTGAGCTGAGCCGGGGCGAATTCGATTCCGTCTCCACGGCATACGACGAACACGCCGGCTGGTTCGCGATGTTCCGCGACGGGTGGGCCGTGGTCTGCATCCTCACCGGGGATGAGACGGTCGTACCGATCAACATGCGACCCGAGTTGTGGTGGACGAAACCGGCCGGCTCGAACGGCAGTCTGCGCAGCGCCGGTCACAACGTGGTGATCGGTCGCGTCCGCTGATCGGTCAGGTCAGGCAGTCGTCAGGTCAGGTAGTCATAGGCCGGCGTGCCCGGTTCGAGGCGTTCGCAGTGCAGGTGCGAGTGGGCCATCCGGTCCATCAGTCCCGCAAGCCCTTCCGGCTCGCCGAGCTCGATACCGACGAGCGCCGCACCGGTCTCGCGGTTGTTACGTTTGACGTATTCGAACAGGGTGATGTCGTCGTCGGGGCCGAGCACCTCGTCGAGGAACCGGCGCAACGCGCCCGGCTCCTGCGGGAAGTCCACCAGGAAGTAGTGTTTCAGACCCTGATGGACGAGGGAGCGCTCGATGATCTCGCCGTAGCGCGAGACATCGTTGTTGCCTCCGGAGATCAGGCACACCACCGTGGGTCCGCCCGGACGGTCGAGTGCCCGCAGGTCGAGCCCGGAGAGTGCCGCGACGGCGAGGGCCCCCGCGGGTTCGGCGATGATCCCCTCGTTCTGGTAGAGCCCGAGCATTGTCGAACAGATCGCGCCCTCGTCCACATGCGTGACGTGGGCAGCACCGGGCCGCGGCACGTAGGCGACCGCCGGGAGCACCGGCGCCGCGGGCTGCGACGCGAGAGCGCCGAGCACCGGGTGCGCGGTCACCGAGGCGCCGAGTTCGGACATCACGCGATATCCGATACCGCCGATGCGCTTGACCGCGGCTCCGTCGACGAACGGGTCGATCGTGTCGAGGGTGACCGGACCGCCCGACACCAGCGCGGCGGCCAGCGAGACCGCGCCGGTGGGCTCGACCCCGACGATCGACACGTCGTCGCTGCGGGCGCGTAGATAGGTGGCGATGCCGGCCAGACACCCGCCGCCGCCGACCGGGGCGACGACGACGTCGGGCACCCGACCCAGTTGTTCGACGATCTCGTAGGCGATGGTCCCCTGACCGGCCGCGGTGCGCGGGTCGTCGAAGGCGTGGATCCAGGACGCCCCGGTCCGCATGACGTCGGCCTGTGCGGCGGCCGCGGCCGCGTCGTAGGTGTCCCCCACTGCCAGGAGTTCCACGAACTCTCCACCGTGCCAACGGATTCGATCACGCTTCTGCTTCGGGGTCGTCGTCGGGACGTAGATCCGGCCGGACACCCGCATCGAGCGGCACGCATAGGCGACACCCTGGGCGTGGTTGCCGGCGCTGGCCGCGACGACACCACGCGCGCGCTCCTGCTCGGACAGCTGCGCCATCACGTTGTAGGCACCGCGGATCTTGTAGGACCGAACCGTCTGGAGGTCCTCGCGCTTGAGATAGACCTGCGCCCCGACCGCGGCCGAGATCCGTGGCGCCTCCTCGAGCGGGGTGCAGGCGACGGCGTCGGCGATCCTCGGAACGGCAGCGGAGATCGCGTCCGCCGTCAACGCGGGGCCGTGCTGGTGAACCGGTGCCTGCTGCGTACTCACGACGTCCATGCTCTCACCTGGCCCGACCGCGCCCGCAGCGGCCTACACTCGCATCAGGGTCACTGGACAGTCCGAGGGTGGGAGATCACGATGAGCTCGATGAGAACGCTCAGCCGGTTCGGCGTGACCGCGGTCCTGGTGCTCGTGTGGGCCCTGTGCACCACCGTGGTCCCTGCGACCGCCTCCGGCGCGCCGATGTGTCCCGGGGCCGGTGCACCGCCACGCCTGGTCGGGTCGGTTCCTTCGGCGGCGCTCGAGGGTCTGACGGTCGATGCCCGTGGCCGGCTCTACACCACGGATCTGTTCTCCGGACGGGTCTTTCGTCTGAATACTCCCGGGGCCCCGGCGGTACCGATCGCCCGGGTGCCCGACGGCGGCGCGGGTGCGTTGGCCTGGACTCCCGACGGCACGCTGCTGGTCGGATACGGCTCGGATGCCCGGGTCGTGGTCGGTGACGCGCTCCGGCACGCGGGCATCGCCGCGCTCGACGTGAACCGCCTCACCCTGCTCCCGGGGGTGCACGGGCTGTCGGCGGCGAACGGCATGGATACCGCGGACAACGGAATCGTATACGCCACCAACGATTTCGGCAGTCTGATCGGTCGCGTGTTACCCGATGGCACGGTGCAGGCGAACTGGGGATCGCTGCCGAGCGCCAACGGCGCGGTCCTCGACAAGGGTGACCGGTTCCTGTACGTGTCACGGACCTTCGTCAACCCCGGGGTCAGCCGGATCTCGACCGCGAACCCGCGGTTCATCCAGAGCCTGCTCGACCTCGGCGGCAACATCACGATCGGACCGGACGGGTTGACGCTCGATTCACAGGACCGCCCGGTCGTGCCCTTCAACGGCTCCGGTCAGATCGTCCGGATCACCGCACCGGGACGCTACTGCGTGCTGGCGTCGGGTCTCCCGACATCGAGTGTGCTCTCCTACGGTCGCGGTGACCGTGGATTCTCGACGGGACATCTCTACCGCGCGGGTTTCGACGGGAAGATCTACGAGATCCCCGGCGGATTCGACCGCACCGCTACCGCGGCCTTCCCCCGCTGAGAAGCCGCTCGGTCCACCAGACGACGACCAGCGCGACACCCGACGCCCACGCGGCGGCCTGACCGGACCCGGTGAGGACGACGGTGAACATGGCCACGATCAGCGCGGCCAGCAGCGCATGCACCTTGTAGAGCGGCCACCGTGCGCCGGCGATCTCGACCACCGGGCGCGACGAGCGCACCACGGCACGTCCCTCGACCATCGCGGATGGATTCGCTGCGGTCATGCTCGCTCCTCGGGCTCGGTGGCGATCGTGGATCGTTCGATCGCCACTGCCCGAGTGTAGCTCAGTCGGAACTAAAATGTTCGGGACGCCGAAAACTTGTGTTCGTGACGACGTCCCAGTGGTGTGTCTCGGAAATAGGTGACCCGTCTCCGGTGGAGCGATCGGCGATCTGGCAAGGCGGAGGAGGGAGCGATAGCGGCGCTATCGTGACCGACGACAACGCCGCCAGGCGTCGATCGAACGCCGGAGACGAGTTGCCTATTTCCGAGACACACCGCTAGCCGGTCAGCCGCCCAGACAGCTCGGTCCGAGCAGCGCCTTCAGATCGCCCATCAACGCCGAGCTCGGTGTGACCCGCAACGCCTCGGTCAGCCGCAGCACCGTCTGCCGCTGCTCGCTGACCAGCGTGACGTGCACATCGGCGGTGCCGGGATGGCGGGTGAGGACCTGTTTGAGCGCCTGCACCCGGTCCGGGGTGCACGAGCGTGCGGTCAGGGTCAGCGCCACCGGCTTGGCGGTGCCGACCGCCGCCAGGTCGGGCACGGCGAGGTCGTTGGCGCTGATCATCGTGGAATCGTCACGCGCGTTGACCCGCGCCTTGATGAGCACGATGTTGTCGGCGACGATGTCGAGGCCGAAGGCCTGGAAGGCCCGCGGGAAGAAGTAGACCTCCACGCCACCGACCATGTCCTCGAGGGTGACGACCGCGTACGGTTCACCC
>NZ_BAHC01000072.1 GCF_000298195.1 Gordonia rhizosphera NBRC 16068
CACCGGCGATCCCCGACAGCACGTCCCCCGCGCCGGCGGTGGCCGCCCACGAGGCGGCCGCGTCGTTGCCCAGCACCTCCCCGGACGGGTCGGCGACAAGGGTGATACGTCCCTTGAGCAGCACCGTCACCTGCCATCGTCGCGCCAGCTCGGCCACGGCCCCCAACCGATCGGGTCCGACCTCGCGACCGGCGAGACGTGCGAACTCCCCCGCGTGCGGGGTCAGCAGCGTGGGTGCGCTGCGGCCGATGACCAGGTCCGGGTGGGCGGCCAGCAGGGTCAGCCCGTCGGCATCCACGAGTACCGGCAGATCGGTGGCCAGGACCTCGGCGAGAACCGAGAGAGCCGCGTCGTCGGTCCCCATGCCCGGTCCGACAGCCCACGCCTGCACCCGCCCCGCATCGGCGATGGTCCGCGCGGCCACCACCTCGGGGAAATGCGTGACCACCTCGTCGGCCGCGGTGCCGACGTAGCGGGTCATCCCCGACGTCGCCGTGACGGCCGCGCCGGAGGCGAGGATGGCCGCGCCCGGATACCGCGACGATCCGGCGATGATGCCGACGACACCCTGCGTGTACTTGTCGTCGTCGGGGCCGGGCACCGGCCACAGCCCGGCGACCTCGTCGTCGGTCATCTCCGCCAGCCATGGTCCGGTGCCCGACGTGTCGGGTGCGTCGATACCGATGTCGACGACCTCGACGCGTCCGCACTGCGGGGCGGCCAACAGATGCACGTGGCGCGGCATACCGAAGGTGACGGTGATCGACGCCCTCACGGCCGGATCGTTCACGAGGCCGGTGTCGGCATCGACTCCCGACGGGAGGTCGACGGCGACGATCCGCGGCTCGCCGTCGGCGGGTGGGGTGAGCGCCGCGAAGACCGCGGCGGCGGCCGGTCTCAGTGGCCCGCGTCCCCCGATCCCGACGACCCCGTCGATCACCACGTCGAGGTCACCCGGCAGCAGGTCGACGACCCGGCCACGCGATCGTCGGAACGCCCGCAGCCCAGCGGGATGGGCCTTGTCGGGGGCGAGCAGGACGGCGCTGCAGGCGACACCGCGGCGCGCCAGTCGGGCACCGGCGAACAGCGCGTCGCCGCCGTTGTCTCCGGCGCCCACGACGATGCCGACACGGCGGCCATAGCACCCGCCCGTGCGATTCAGTTCGCCGGCCACGACATCGGCCACCCCCGCCGACGCCCGGCGCATCAGCGTGCCGTTCGCCAACAGGTCACCGGCGGCGTGCTCGGCCTCCCGGACGGCGTCGGCGGTGAGATAGCGGATCGGCATCGCCGGCCGGCCTACTCGACGGTGACGGACTTGGCGAGGTTGCGCGGCTTGTCGACGTCATAGCCGCGCTCCTGGGCGACGGTGGCCGCGAACACCTGCAGCGGGACCGTGGACACCAGCGGCTGTAGCAGTGTCGGCACCTTCGGGATCGGGATGAAGTGGTCGGCCACCGACCGCGCCGACAGGTCGTCTTCCTCGCAGATGACGATGGTGCGGGCGCCGCGGGCCTGGATCTCGCGGATGTTGCTGACCATCTTCGAGTGCAGGATCGCGCGACCGTCCGCCGACGGCATCACGATGATGACCGGCAGTCCGTCCTCGATCAGCGCGATCGGCCCGTGCTTCAACTCACCGGCCGCGAACCCCTCGGCGTGGATGTAGGCGAGTTCCTTGAGCTTCAGCGCTCCCTCGAGGGCGACGGGATACCCGACATGGCGGCCGATGAACAGGATGGTGTCGTGATGCGCCAGCGAGCGGGCCAGCTCGCCGACAGGCTCCATCGTGCCGAGCACCTCGGTGACCGCGTCGGACATCGCCTCCATCGCCGCGAACTCGCGGGCCACCTCATCGGTGTACTTCGTGCCCCGCGCCTGCGCGAGCGCCAGACCCACCAGGTAGGCGGCGACGATCTGGGCGAGGAAGCACTTGGTCGACGCGACACCGATCTCGGGTCCGGCGTGCGTGTAGAGCACCGCGTCGGACTCGCGTGGGATCTGCGCGCCGTTGGTGTTGCAGATGGCCAGCACCCGTGCCTTCTGCCCCTTGGCGTGGCGGACCGCCTCGAGCGTGTCGGCGGTCTCCCCCGACTGCGAGATCGCCACGACCAGCGTGGAGCGGTCGAGCACCGGGTCGCGATAGCGGAACTCGCTGGCGAGTTCGACCTCGACGGGAAGCCGGGTCCAGTGCTCGATCGCATACTTGGCGAGCAGTCCGGCGTTGTAGGCGGTGCCGCAGGCGACGACGAAGACCTTGTCGACGTCGCGCAGGTCGTCGTCGGTCAGACGCTGCTCGTCAAGGACGATGCGTCCGCCGTCGAGGTGCCCGAGCAACGTGTCCGCGAGGGCCGCGGGCTGCTCGGCGATCTCCTTCAGCATGAAGAAGTCGTAGCCGCCCTTCTCGGCGGCGGCGAGATCCCAGTCGATGTGGAAGGGCTTGCCCGCGCTGGGTTGTCCATCGAAGTCGGTGATCGTGTAACTGTCCGCGGTGATCACCACGACCTGGTCCTGTCCGAGTTCGACCGCCTCGCGCGTGTGCTCGATGAATGCGGTCACATCGGAGCTGAGGAACATCTCTCCGTCGCCGACGCCGACGACGAGCGGCGTCGAGCGTCGGGCGGCGACGATGGTGCCCGGGTGAAACGAGTGGGTGAAGACCAGCGTGAAGGCACCCTCGAGGCGGCGCAGCGCAGCGTAGGCGCTCGCCACGAAGTCACCCGCGGTGGGCCCTGAGGTGTACTCACGCTCGACGAGGTGCACCGCGGTCTCGGTGTCGGTGTCGGAGCTGAACTCGACCCCAGACGCCTCGAGTTCGGCGCGCAGCACCGCATAGTTCTCGATGATCCCGTTGTGGACCACCGCGATCGACCCGTCGGAGCCGGCGTGCGGGTGCGCGTTGCGGTCGGTCGGCTGACCGTGGGTCGCCCATCGGGTGTGTCCGATGCCGGTGGTGCCGGCCAGGCTCTGCCGTCCGACCGTGGCGATCTGCTTGTCCAGGTTCTCGAGGCGACCGGCCTTCTTCTCGATGGCGGTGTGCCCGTGCCCGTCGAGGATCGCCACGCCGGCAGAGTCATAGCCCCGGTATTCCATCCGCCGCAGGGCTTCGATGACGATGTCCAGCGCGTCGCGCTGCCCCACGTATCCGACGATTCCGCACATAGACAGTCAGCGTACCGGTGTTCTCAGTGCTTCAGAGCGCGTCGCTTGTGTGGTTTCGCGCCCAGCAGCCGGGAGATGGGGTCGACCTCGGTGACCGGCGGGTGGTCGAGGTCCACGACACCGAGCCGTTTGAACGTCGCCGCCGGGTCGGCGAACGCCTGATATTCGCGGTCCCCGGCCACCGTGTGCAGCAGGAATCCGGTGCACACGGCACGCACGAGCGCGTGCAGGCCGCGATCGGCGCCGTTGGACACCCCGAGGTACGAACCGATGGTGCGTCGCTCGAGCAGGCCGACGGCGGAACCCTTGGAGACCGTGCGCAACACCACATCGCCGCCGCAGACCTTGGCCAGCGGCAGCGCGTTGGCATCGATCGTGTCCAACTCGGCGGCACCGGCCACGATCAGCCCGGGTGCACGCACCAATTCGGCGGCCGGCCGCAGAATCGACGTGGTGGGCGCCGGGAAGAGCGCCGCGACGCCGGTGACCGCGGGCGCAGGCTGCCCGAGGATCTGCTCGTCGGCGGCGGCGAGGACCGCCGCGGACGCCCCGAACCCGTGCCCGGCCAGCCCGATGCGGTCGGGGTCGACGGTCACCGCACCGAGCCCGAGCGTCACGTGCGAGACGATCCCGAGGGCCGCGCGCAGATCGGCGGCGTGGCCGGCGTCCGACGCCAACACGCCGGAGTTGCCGTCGGGGGCGACGACGACGAAACCCCAGGAGGCCAGGTGCCACAGGAGATCGCGATAGCGGCGATGGTCCGCGCGCCACGCATGCCCGAACGCGACCGCCGGTAGGCCCCGGCCGCTGTTCGGGGCGAAGACCTGACCAGGCATTCCGACGATGCCCAGATCCCCCCGCAGGACGCGATGGGGACCCCGCCGGGTCACCTCCGACAGCAATTTGTCGGGCGATCGCGACGGCTTGAACGCCCTGGATTTCCGCACTGATCTGGTGTCCGGCACAGCCATAAGCCTATTCGGCCGGGGCGCAAGAACGGGGACCGGCCTCGGACGTGGCGGTCGCGTCCTCGGTCGCGTCGTCCGGGACGTAGTGGTGTTCCGCCCGGAATTCGGCAAGTTCGGCGGTGAGCCTACGTTGGGTCTCGGAGAACTCGTGGGAGGCGGCGACGACATCACGCGTGGCCCGGCGTGCGACGGCCTCGATCTGGTCGGCCAGGTTCATCGTCGCCCTCCGGGGATCGAAGTCATCATTGTTCTCCGGCCAGGGCCAGGTCGCCGGTCGAGGTGGACGGGTCGACCGGCTCGACCTCGGGCAGCGGGCGGCTCGGGCGCGGCTCGGACGCGTAGGCTGCGGGCGGCTCGGGAATCGACCGTGCGGGGGGCTCGGGTGCGGCCGGGGCCGGGTGATCCCCGGAACGGGGTGCACCTTCCGATAACCGGAACGGCACGTCGACGTCGTCGGGTTCCGATGTGACCGGCGGCGACGACGGCTCTGTCAGCGGTGCGGGCGGGAAGACGGGGTCGGCGGTCATCGGCGACTCGGCGGCGCGTGACTCGATAGAGGGTGACTCGGCGGCACGTGACTCGATAGAGGGCGATTCAGCGGCGGGTGACTCGGCAGGGGGCGACTCAGCGGCCGGTGACTGCGCGGTCGGTGGTCGCGGGACCACGAGGTGCACCGGTGCCGGCGGAGGATCGTCGGGATAGGGGTCGATGTCCATCCCTTCGGTCGCGCGGTCGAGTTGGGACAGGATCTCCTCGACACCGTCCACCGTGGCCCTCGCGGTGGTGAAATAGAGGTGCGCGCGGGAGGCGATGTCGTCGACGACCACCGACGGCGGGAGCAGACCCGTGACGATCGCCTGGGGCACCTCGGTCACCGGAATACCGGCTACCAGGGGCGCCGACAGGCGGGCGACCGTGAGGTACCAGGTCCGCAACAGCTGATCGATTCCGGCGGAGGCCGCACCAGTCGCATCCGAGAGTGTGCGCAGTACGTGGAGGTCCGATTCCGCCCGACGCTGATGGTCCACCACCGTCCCGAGGACCTGCGCACCGGAGTCACTGGCCCAGCCCCATCCGAGTCGGACCTGTTGTTCGGGGAGTCGGTGAAGTTGTTCGGCGACGGCGCGATAGGCGGCTGCCAACCGATGACTGTCGTCGGCGATACCGGAGACATCGAAACCGCGCAGCACGCGGAACGGACGGCGGATGTCGTCCGGCCGGGTCCGCTGGACTCCGATACTCGCGCCGAGCGCGAGCACGTCGATGAGGTCCTCGATCCCGGCGGCCGCCTGATCACGGAGCGCCGCAAGCGAATCCGACGAACGGGTCATGACAGACCTACGTCGCCGGAGAACCGGCGGTACGCGCCGGAGACGTCGCGGGCGCTTTCGGTGTCCGTGTCGATGAGCGCGGTCATCCCGCGGTGGAGATGTTCGGCCAGCCGGTCCGCGGCGCGCGCCTGCTCGGCCAGCCGGTCGGCGATGACCCGCCCCATCTCGCGGTAACGCTCACCGAGTTCGCGATACTCCTCGCCCACCGCCCAGGATCCCAGGTCGTGGGCATTGAGGTCGCCGGCGGCGGCACCGACGACGTGCGCGGCGCGCCGGTAGAAGTCGACGACCTCGCGAACCTCGTCGGCGTCGATCGACACCTGGACATCGGCCACAGTTCCCCCTCCCCCGACGGCGGCAACGCTCGGACGATCGCCCGCGCCGCTACGACGACCCGTTCACGCGCCGATGCGCGACACGGGACTGTGACGTCAAAGTTTAGACGCGATGGAGTCCGAGCTGGTTCCCAGCAGGTTAAAACCAGACATGTGAACGACGCCGTGCCTTCAGACGATCAGGCCCGCAGATCGATCTCGTGCGCAGCCACCGCGTCGATCAGCGCGGTGGCGCGTTCCTCCGGAGCGACGTCGTGAACGAGTTCGAATGCGCAGCCGAGTTGTCGGGAACCGCCGTCGGCCAGCTCACTGTCGCCGATCATCAGCGCATCGACGGGTTTGACCCCGAGCGGATCGAGGGCGGCATGGAAGATCCGCGGATCCGGCTTGATCGCTCCGACCTCATAAGACAGAACGTATCGGTCGACGAGGTCGGCGATGCCGTGCAGGGCGAGGACCTCGCGCAGGTCGAACGCGATGTTGCTCACCACCCCGACCGGGATTCCGGCCGCCCGCAGTCCGCGCAGGACCGCCCCGGTGTCGGCGAAGATCCGCCAGGAATGCGGATCGAGGACCCGTGTGTAGAGCTGCTCGGCGTGTCCGGGCACGGTCAGCCCGGACACGCGCAGCATCGCGAGGTAGGCGCGACGATGCTGCGCGGGGTCGAGATCCCTTTGCTCCCAGGCGATCCGATCGTCACCGTCGATGTCGGCGGGCAGTCCGACCGGTTGGGTCATCCGTCGGATCAGTTCGGCCTGGTGGTCGAGGTGCAGCTCGTTGCCGTGCTCGTCGTGCAGCCCGGCGAACCATTCGTCACGCGCCTCGAACCGGAAGAGGGTTCCGGAGAAGTCGAACAGGACCGCCTTCGGAACGCTCACGCGCCGACCGCCTCGACGGCATCGGCGATCCGCCGCGCCACCGATCGGGCGGTCTCGGCGCTACCCGCCTCCACCATCACTCGGACGAGCTGTTCGGTCCCGGACGGCCGCAGCAGCACCCGCCCGTTGTCGCCGAGTTCGATCTCGGCATCGGCGACGGACTGCTTGACCGTCTGCGACGCCGCGACGGCATGTTTGTCGGCCACCCGGACGTTGATGAGTTCCTGCGGCAACACCGTCATGATGTCGGCGAGATCGGCCAGGCGCTTGCGGGTCACCGCCATCTGTTCCATGAGCAGCAGGCCGGTGAGGATACCGTCGCCGGTGGTGCCCGCCGCGGGCACCACGATGTGGCCGGACTGTTCACCGCCGAGCGAATACCCGCCGCGGCGCAGCTCCTCGAGGACATATCGGTCGCCGACTGCTGTGGTGCGCAAGGTGATTCCCGCGTCGCGCATCGCGATGTGCAGCCCGAGGTTGCTCATCACCGTGGTCACCAGCACGCTGTCGCGCAACCGACCACGAGCGTCGAGCGCGGTGGCCAGGATCGCCATGATGGCGTCGCCGTCGACAATCTGACCCGTCGAATCCACGGCCAGGCAGCGGTCGGCGTCGCCGTCGTGGGCGAGGCCGAGATCGGCGCCGTGTTCGAGGACGGCGGCCTGCAGTTTGTCCATGTGGGTCGAACCGCAGTCGTCGTTGATGTTGAGACCGTCGGGTTCGGCGTGCATCGCGATCACCGTGGCGCCGGCGTCCGCGTACGCTGCCGGGGCGAGCTCCGACGCGGCCCCGTGCGCGCAGTCCACGACGACGGTCAGTCCGTCGAGGGGATGTTCGATGACGGCCGCGAGATGGCGGCGATAGCGATCACCGGCATCGGGGGCATCGAGCACCCGCCCCACGGCGGCACCGATCGGACGGGCGAACTCGTCGTCCATGGCCGCCTCGATACGGTCCTCGACCGCGTCGTCGAGCTTGTGCCCGCCGCTGCCGAAGAACTTGATGCCGTTGTCGGGCATGGGATTATGCGACGCCGAGATCATCACACCGAAATCGGCGCCGTAGTCGGCGGTCAGGAACGCGACCGCTGGCGTCGGGATGACACCCACCCGGATCGCGTCAACACCTGTGGCGGCGAGGCCGGCGCAGACCGCGGCCTCGAGCATCTCGCCGGAGGCTCGCGGGTCGCGACCGACCACGGCGCGTGGGCGCAGCGTCTGGTCGGTCGCATCTTCCTCGAAAACGACCGCGGCGGCCGAGGCCAGGCGCAACGCGAGCTCGGGAGTGAGCTCGTCGTTGGCCAGGCCCCGGACGCCGTCGGTTCCGAAAAGGCGTGCCAAGGTCAGCGCTTGGAGTACTGCGACGCCTTGCGGGCCTTCTTGAGCCCGTACTTCTTGCGCTCCACCGCACGCGGGTCACGAGTGAGGAAGCCGGCCTTCTTCAGGGCCGGGCGATCCTCCGGGGTGACCTCGATCAGGGCGCGGGCGATGCCCAGCCGCAGCGCACCGGCCTGGCCCGAGGGGCCGCCGCCGACGAGCTTGGCGAAGATGTCGAACGACTCGGTGCGCTCGACGGTGACCAGCGGGGCCTTGATCAGCTGCTGGTGCACCTTGTTCGGGAAGTAGTCCTCGAGAGTCCGGCCGTTGAGGTTGAACTGTCCGCTGCCGGGCACGAGACGCACCCGCACGACGGCTTCCTTGCGGCGGCCGACGGTCTGGATCGGACGGTCGATGACGACCGGGACGCGTACCTCGTCGTCCGCGACGGGCGCGACGTCGGTGTCATAGTCGTCGGCTGCCTGCTCGACGGCCTCGATTGCGGCGTCCTCGGCGACCTCGATCTCGACGGCCTCGTTGATGTTCTCGTTGCTCACTGGGCCACCTGCTTGATCTCGAAGGGCACGGGGCGCTGGGCCTCGTGGGGATGGGTCGGGCCGGCGTAGACCTTCAGCTTCGAAGCCATGGCGTTGCCCAGCTTCGTATGGGGCAGCATGCCCTTGATGGCCTTCTCGACCACGCGCTCGGGGTGGCTGTCGAGGAGCTCGGCAGTGGTCTGGACCTTGAGCCCACCCGGACGCCCGGAGTGGCGGTAGTTCAGCTTGCGCTCGGCCTTGTTGCTGGTCAGCGCAACCTTGTCGGCGTTGATGATGATGACGAAGTCACCACCGTCGATGTGGGGTGCATAGGTCGGCTTGTGCTTGCCGCGGAGCAGGTTCGCGCTCTGCACGGCCAGCCGGCCGAGCACCACGTCGGTGGCGTCGATGACATGCCACGTGCGTGTGATGTCACCGGCCTTCGGGGTGTAGGTAGGCACAGTTGTCCTCAACTCTGTCGATGTGGATGCTGGTCGGGTGCGACGGCAGAGGGTGTTCCCGGCGACCAGTGGGGACCCGGGCCTCGACTACCCCTGTCCGATCACGCCGATCAGGGATGCCACGCACCAGCGATCCAGAGTACGCGAGTGCGCTGGTCAGGGTCAAAACGCGTCGTCGGGGCTCAGCTCAGCGCCGCACCGATGTCCCGGCACAGGGCAGGCTGAGCTTCGGGCGGGGTGAAGCCCCATCGCGGGATCGCCGAATCGCACGCCATCCGCATCTGCTCCCGGCCATCGTAGGGGGTCAGAAATCCGTCCGCGATCGATGCCTGGGTGGCCGCCAGCATCTTGTCGACGTAGACCTGATGCGTCGGATAGAGGCGAGCGAGTTCGGCCGGCTCCAAGGCGACCGTGGTGCCGAAGAGCATGCAGAGCGCACCGTCGTAGCGGGCGACCGGAACCGCGATCTGCGGCAGGCGCATCCCGCCGAGAGCATTCCCGTGTCCGTCCTTCGCGAGCGCAATCGGCGCGGTCAGGAACCTGACGATGTCGGGTCCGCCGCCGACGAAGATGGGCGTCGCGATCTTGACCGGCGAATCGGCGGCCGACTGTCCCAACGGGTTCAACTTCAATGGTGGCGTCGGCTTCGGAGCGACGCCGGTGGTCAACCACTTCTGCATCGCCGACAGGCCGGCGTCGACGACGTAGCGGCGCTGGAACTGACTGCTGATCAGGCAACTCGCCGATCCGCTCGGTCCGGATTGTCCGTACTCCGACAGCCGCCGCTCCGTCGCCAGCGTCTGCGCTGCGGTCTGCAGGGGGCGGCTCGAGGTGTTTCGAGCGATGCCGTCGACGGTGGTGAGCCACGAGAACGTGTCGATGTGAGGCGCGCCGGCCACCGACCAGGTCCGGTGATTGGGGCCCTGGGGCGATGTCGACCGCGCGGATTCCTCACTCCAGATATGCAGGGTCGGCACCCGGTAGCGCTCTGGAAGTTGCTGCGCGATGTCGGAGTCGATGATGATGCCGTCGTAGATACGCGCGGCATCGTCGGCCCCGAAGCTGATGTAGTTGTCCAGCGCCATCGCCGACTGCGAGATCCCGATCGCTATCAGATGCTTCGGCTTCAGGCCCCCCAGCGGCCCGCCGACCGAGGCGTTGCGCAGCGCCCGGCCGGCCTGGCTGAAGATGTCGAATGAGTACGCGACACCGGGCAGGTACATCCCGCCGTACCGGACCGGGTCATAACCCTTCATCGAGATCGGCGTGCAGGGCGCCACGGTCAGGTCCCCGAGGCGGATCATCGGCTGGCCGGCGAGGAACCAACCGCATGCCGAGGCCTGCTGCGAGGTGACCACGACATAGGCGTCACCATTGCGCATGGTCTGCGCCCGTAGCCAGGAGAATTCCGGTGACAGGTCCAGCTGGAGACTCGCGTTGCTCCACTCCACCACGACGTCGCCGCTGAACCTCGCAGGATCGCGTGGGCGATAGACCATCATGCGGGCGGTGTACGGGCTGGGCGGCAGGGCCTGTCTACCGAATGCACGTGCCGTTCCGGAGATCAGGTACTCCGTCTGTGTGTATCCGAATCGGATGGGGTCGAAGGGCATCCCGGTCCAGGGCCGGGGCTTGATCCCATGGGTGATCTCGGTGAGCTTCGGCGCCGGGACGTCGGCATATGCGGCGGTGGCGCAGGTCATCAGCGCGAACACAAGCATCAGGCCGGCGATGACGCCCCCGCGCACCCTGCGGGTGATCGTCCCACGGGACATGCTGCAATTCTCGCCCCAAAATCCTGCAGGAACCACCCTCGACGCGGAGTTCTGTTGTGCTCGCGCTGATGACCAGTCTCCGCGTCAGTCGGGCGCGATGACCACCGACGACACCGCCCGCGCACATTCGGCGTCGACCGACTCCCCTGTCGCACCCGCCTGGCATCCGATGGACACCTGCAGACCGTCCTCGACGAGCACGTACCAGCGGATGGCGCTGCCCGATGCAGGCGCCTCGCGGTAGCCGATCACCTCGCGTCCGGCGAAACGCGTGGACGGCGAGAACTCGCTCACCACCTCGTCGCCGCGCTGGGCGATGCGGTTACCCAGGCTGGTGGCCACCGATTCGAGCGTGGAGTCCGAACGGACCTCGCTCTGCACCACCAGGATGCGCCGGCCGTCGTCGGGGTCAGCGAAGACGGTCCGCGACGCGGTGTCCGATCCCTGCTCGGCGCGCGGGTCCAGGTCGCTGCGCCGCCAGTCCCCCAGCACCGAGACCTCGACACGTCCCACGACAACGGTGTGCTCGGTCGGGGAATCATCACCACGGTGCTGGAGGACCCCCACGACGACAGCGCCGACCGCCACCACCAGGGCGAGCGCACCGGCCACCGCGATCCAGCGTTTCCGCGGGCGACGGCCGGCCGCCGACTCGGACTCCGGCGCATCGGCGACACGCATCTGCCAGTCGTTCCCCTGCTCGCGTTCCGTGCGCCAGCCGTAACGCCGGATCAGTTCACGGTCGACCGCCACGATCCGGCCGGCGACCGCATGCGCGGCGACGACGTCGAGAGCCTGTGCCACCCGCTCGGGGTCGGCGCCGTCGACGTAGACCGCCTCGACGGAGTCGTCGACGATCGCCTCGATACGTGCCGCGACGTCGTCGACGCCGGGGTCGAGGACATCGGTGCGGTCGACCTCCCAGCCCGCCGACGAGCGACGCAGCAGCGTGACATCCCAGAACATCCGGGGCGGCCGAGCCGGGTCCACCACAATCGCCGGGACGTGGGTGGTCTCGATGACCGCACACCGTTGCATCGATACGTCGCAGTGGCTGCGCGCGATCAGCACGGCGCGGGGTACGAGGCTCACCGGCGCGGCGAGGTCGGCGCTCGAGCGGGCCAACTCCGACAACCGGTTTCGGCCCCAGGTGCTCGGATACCCGATCACGATCGGCAGCGCACCGTCGGGACCTGGGTCCGGCAGCCGCAGCTCCCGCCACAGGCCCTGCCACGCCTGCTGGGGCGGGTGGGCGGCACCGCCGGCGGGGACGGTGGCCGCATCGACCGCGTTGAGCAGCTCGGTCGCATCGGCGGTGCGCCCGTCCGACAGTCGCACCCGGCCATAGGCCAGGTCGACCACCAGCGGCGGTTGCGGGGCAGACATCATCGATCACACCTGATCGGGAGATGGGCGGCCCAGCTCATTTCCATGGGTCGGGTGCGTGCGATCACGTCACCACGGCCCGGTTGCAAACGGCTACTACTTCGCGGTCCGCGCCGGCCGCAATTCCCGCGGCAGCGCGAAGGTGAGCGTCTCGTTGGCGGTGTTGACCGTCTCCACGTCGTGATACCCGTAGTCGGCGAGGAAGTCGAGCACACCGCGCACGAGCACCTCGGGTACCGACGCCCCCGACGTCACGCCCACCGCCGACACCCCGTCCAGCCAAGACGGATCGATGTCGCGCGCGTAGTCCACCAGATGGGAGGCCGACGCCCCGTTCTGCAGCGCCACCTCGACGAGACGCTGGGAGTTCGACGAATTCTGTGACCCGACGACGATCACCAGGTCGCACTGCGGGGCCATCGCCTTCACCGCGACCTGTCGGTTCTGGGTCGCGTAGCAGATGTCGTCGCTGGGCGGATCGGCCAGCAGCGGGAACCTCTCGCGCAGCCGTTTGACCGTCTCCATCGTCTCGTCGACCGACAGCGTGGTCTGCGACAGCCAGATGACCTTCGATTCGTCACGGACGACCACGTCGTCGACATGATCCGGGCCGTCGACGAGCTGGATGTGTTCGGGCGCCTCCCCGGCCGTACCCTCGACCTCCTCGTGGCCCTCGTGGCCGATCAGCAGGATGTCGTAGTCGTCGCGGGCGAACCGCTTGGCCTCCTGATGCACCTTGGTCACCAGCGGGCAGGTCGCGTCGATCGTCTTCAGGCTCCGCTCGGCGGCGGTGCGGTGCACTGCGGGGGACACACCGTGCGCCGAGAACACCACGATCGCCCCCTCGGGCACCTCGTCGGTCTCGTTGACGAACACCGCTCCCCGCTCCGACAGCGTGTCGACGACATGCCGGTTGTGCACGATCTCCTTGCGGACATAGACGGGTGCACCATGTTTGTCGAGCGCGCGCTCCACCGTCTCCACGGCACGGTCCACCCCGGCGCAATACCCTCTCGGTTCGGCCAACAGGACACGTTTGCGATCACCCATGTTCCCCAGGGTACGGGGTCGCGGTGTGTCGGGAGGTCGGGCTGGAATGCCACAACCGCGGATGGCAGAGTGTGGTCATGGTTCGTGCACCTTATCCGGCCCGTGTCGCCGCAGGCCTCGTCGTCACCGCGATCGAGGAGACCCGCAAGCTCCCCGCGCTGGTGATCACCCTGCCCATGACAGCGGTGAGCCAGACCCTGCAGGCGGGCATGCGGCTTCAGCAGAACATCGCCGAACTCGCCATCAAGGGGGACCTCGTCCTGGAGTCGCTGTTCGACAAGCCCTCCGAGCAGCCGTCGTGGGCCCACTTCGACGAGGACGACACCCTCGACGCCGAGGCCGACCGCACGCCGATCGAGAGTCGGTCCAAACCGGCGGTCATCGCGCCGACGCCGGTCCCGCCCGTGCCGAAGCCGGCCGCCGCGCCGAAGCGTGCCGCCAAACCGAAGCCGGCTGCCGCACCGAAGCCCTCGGACACGGCCGAGCCCTCCACACCGGACGCGGCCTCGGGTCGGTTCGCCCTCTACAGCTCGCCCCCGGAGGACCTCGTCGCCGCTGACGGGGCCCCGGCCCAGGGCAAGGGCGATTCCACCGGTGATGGCGCGGTTCCCGAGATCGTCGAGGAACTCGACTACGACAACCTGACCCTCGCCCAGCTGCGCGCCAAGTTGCGCACCGTCGGGCTCGATGCACTCGAGCAGCTGTCGGCCTACGAGAAGTCGACGAAGGCCCGGGCACCGTTCCTGACGATGATCGACAACCGCATCGCCTCACAGAACAGCAAGCGGCAACCCACCACGTGACGGCCGCAGCGTCGCCGAACTCGGCCGAGAACCCGTGGCCGGTCCGGACGGTCAACACCAAGATCGCCGACTGGGTCCACCGGTTGGGGCAGATCTGGGTCGAAGGACAGGTCACCCAGCTCAACCGGCGGCCCGGGACCCGTGTCGCCTTCCTGACCCTGCGCGATCCTGCCGCCGACATCTCCATCTCGGTGACGTGCAGCCCGGATCTGCTGCACCGCGCGGAGGTGCCACTCACCGAGGGCAGCCACGTCGTGGTGCTCGGCCGGCCCGACTACTACACCGGGCGGGGCACCATCTCGCTGCGGGTCACCGACATCCGTCCCGTCGGCGTCGGCGAACTGCTGCTGCGGATCGAACGCCTCCGCCAACTCCTGGCCGCCGAGGGGTTGTTCGACCACCGGCTCAAGCGCCCGCTCCCGTTCCTGCCCAAGGCGATCGGACTCATCTCCGGCCGTGCCAGCGCAGCGCAGCGCGATGTGATGGCGGTGGCCTCGGCCCGATGGCCGGCGGTGCGTTTCGAAGTGCGCGACGCCCCGGTGCAGGGGCCGACCGCCGTCCCCCGAATCCTGGGACACCTGTCGGCACTCGACGCCCACCCGGAGGTCGAGGTGATCATCATCGCGCGGGGCGGTGGCAGCGTCGAGGATCTGCTGCCCTTCTCCGACGAGGCGCTCCTGCGCGCGGTCGCGCTGTGCACGACACCGATCATCAGCGCCATCGGACACGAACCCGATACCCCGCTGCTCGACCTGGTGGCCGATCTGCGTGCGGCCACCCCGACCGACGCCGCCAAACGTGTCGTCCCGGATGTGGCCGCCGAACTCGCCGGGATCACCGAGCTGCGGCGCCGTAGCGCCCACGCCCTGCGCAACTGGGTACGCCGGGAGACGCACGTCCTCGACGGCCTGCGTGCCCGCCCGGTCCTGGCCAGACCGTTGACGGTGATCGATGCCCACACCGAACGGATCGAGCGCATGCGCACCGACATCCGCCGCGACATCCGCCGACACATCGACGCCGAGGAGCGTCGTCGCGAACACCTGTCGGCCCGGTTGTCCACACTGGGGCCTGCGCAGACGTTGGCGCGCGGCTACGCGGTGGTGCAACGCGTCGACACCGATCGCCCACACGTGGTGAGCACCGTCGACCAGATGCCCGCCGGCGCACGACTACGTATCCGAGTGGCCGACGGCGCATCGACCGCCGAGGTGACGGGAGGAGATGACACGTGAGCGCAGATGGCGCACAACCGGATTGGGTACCGGTTACCGAACTCGGCTATGAGCAGGCCCGCGACGAACTCGTCGAGGTGGTGACCACCCTCGAACACGGCGGGCTCGACCTCGATGCCTCGCTGGCGCTGTGGGAACGCGGCGAGGCCCTGGCCAGACGCTGCGAGGAGCACCTCGCCGGCGCCCGGCAACGCATCGAAGCCGCTCTGTCCGATCACGACGACTAGCCACATCGGTTCGTCCAACCGCAGGCCGGTCATCCCCCGTCTGCTGGAGGGGAACGATCGGACTTCCGGGGGGACGAACCGAGGGACGGGGCGGCGGCGCGGGCGTCAGGTGAGCGGGGGTTGCGCGAGGACGGCGGTGGCGAGTCGCTCCATGTCCTCGTCCGGGCCCCGCGAGAGGATTGCGATGCGGACGTCGCCGAGGTCGGCGATCCAGAACTTCTTGTCGTCGGCCGTGGTGTACACGACCCACTCCTGCCCGGCGACCTGTCGCGTGCCGTCGCCGAGGGCATCGAGCCCGCCGAGGTGCACCACCAGGTCCTCCTCGGCGGCGTCGGTCTGGCTCAGCTGGATATAGGCGCCCTTGTCGGTGATCCACCCGACATTGCTGACGCTGGTGCCGCCCACCTCCTGCGTCGACCCGGAGTTCGCCTTCCAGCCGTCCGGGGTCGCCGGGCGTCGGATCGGGAACGCCATCACGGCGGCGTCGGCGGCGAGAGCGTGCTCGACGTCGAAGACCGCGGTGCGGTCATCGGAGGCCTGACCGGTCAATCCGACCGAACAGTTCCCCGAGGCGATCGCGACCACCGCGCAGATGACCAGCAGTGGGACAAGGGACCAGATCATGTCCTTGCTGCTGTGCAGGATGCGTGGTTTGGCGGCCATGCGGCCAGTATTGCAGTCGGGGTGGCCGATCCGGTATTCGGCGTGACATGCAAGGATGAGTACTACCCGCCGTTTTGCCACCGCTGCCACGCCGAGGAGTTCGATATGTCACCTTCCCCACAGGCCCCCGATCGCAACCTCGCAATGGAGTTGGTGCGGGTCACCGAAGCGGCGGCCCTCGCGGCCGGTCGTTGGGTGGGCCGCGGCGACAAAAAGGGCGGCGACGGCGCCGCGGTCGACGCGATGCGTGAACTCCTCTCCACCGTCGCCATGCGCGGCGTCGTGGTCATCGGCGAGGGCGAAAAAGACGAGGCGCCGATGCTGTTCAACGGGGAGCACGTCGGCAACGGCCTCGGCCCCGAGGTCGATGTCGCCGTCGACCCGATCGACGGAACCACCCTGATGGCCGAGGGCCGCCCCAACTCGATCGCGGTGATCGCGGTCAGCGAGCGCGGTTCGATGTACGACCCGAGTGCCGTCTTCTACATGGACAAGATCGCGGTCGGCCCGGAGGCCAAGGGTGCGATCAACATCGAGGAGTCGGTGGAGTGGAACATCAACTCCGTCGCCAAGGCCAAGGGCATCGACATCGCCGACCTGACGGTCGTCGTGCTCGACCGTCCCCGTCACGCCGACCTCATCGCCGACATCCGCAAGGCGGGCGCAAAGATCCGCCTCATCTCCGACGGTGACGTGGCCGGATCGATCGCCGCCGCCGGCGACTACAGCTCGGTGGACATCCTGATGGGTGTCGGCGGCACGCCGGAGGGCATCATCAGCGCCGTCGCCATGAAGTGCATGGGCGGCGAGATCCAGGGCAAGCTGTGGCCGCGCAACGACGAGGAGCGGCAGAAGGCGATCGACGCCGGCCACGATCTCAATCGCGTGCTGACCAACGACGACCTGGTCAGCGGGGAGAACTCGTTCTTCTGCGCCACCGGTGTGACCAACGGGGACATGCTGCGCGGCGTCACCTACCGGCCCAACGGCGCCACCACGCGATCGCTGGTGATGCGGTCCAAGTCGGGCACGGTGCGCCGGATCGAGGCCGTCCACCGCGTGGAGAAGCTCCGCGAATACGCACGCCTCGACGTCTAGTCCGACCCAGTCCCACCTCGGCCCCCACATGTGCGCCCGCACGGTGGGGGCCGCGTGGGTGAGCGGGGTCACATAGACCGGCCGCGATACGATCGCGGGGTGAGCACAACAGCCCCAGCTCCGGAATTCCGCTACGAAGATCTCCTGCCCGCCGGTACCGATGAGACCCCGTACCGCCTGATCACCACCGAAGGTGTGTCCACCTTCGAGGTCGACGGCCAACGCTTCCTGAAGGTCGCGCCGGAGGCGCTGCAGAAGCTGACCGCCGAGGCGATGCACGACATCAGCCACTACCTGCGGCCCGCGCACCTCGCGCAGCTGCGCAAGATCATCGACGACCCCGAGGCGTCGGGCAACGACCGCTTCGTGGCGCTCGACCTGCTCAAGAACGTCAACATCTCCGCGGGCGGCGTGCTGCCGATGTGCCAGGACACCGGCACCGCGATCGTGATGGGCAAGAAGTCCGAGGGTGTCCTGACGGGCACCGACGACGCCGAGTGGATCTCGCGCGGGGTCTACGACGCATACACCAAGCTGAACCTGCGCTACTCGCAGCTGGCGCCGCTGACCACCTACGACGAGAAGAACACGGGCACCAACCTGCCCGCGCAGGTCGAGATCTACGCGACCGAGCAGGGACCGAAGGGTCCCGAGTACAAGTTCCTGTTCATGGCGAAGGGCGGCGGTTCGGCGAACAAGTCGTTCCTCTTCCAGGAGACCAAGGCGATCCTGAATCCCAAGCGCCTCTTGGAATTTCTCGACGAGAAGATCCGGTCGCTGGGCACCGCGGCGTGCCCGCCCTACCATCTCGCGGTGGTGATCGGAGGCACGTCGGCCGAATTCGCTTTGAAGACGGCGAAATACGCGTCGGCCCACTATCTCGATACCCTCCCGACGTCGGGATCGATGTCGGCACACGGCTTCCGCGACCTCGAGCTCGAGGAAGAGGTCTTCAAACTCACGCAGTCCTTTGGCATCGGCGCGCAGTTCGGCGGCAAGTACTTCTGCCACGACGTCCGCGTCGTGCGTCTGCCCCGCCACGGTGCGTCGTGCCCGGTGGCGATCGCCGTCTCGTGCTCGGCCGACCGGCAGGCGCTCGGCAAGATCACCGCCGACGGGGTGTTCCTGGAGCAACTGGAGACCGACCCGGCGCACTACATGCCCGAGGCGGGCGTCACCGAGGACATCGAGGGGGGCGAGGTCGTCGAGATCGATCTGAACCGTCCGATGCCCGAGATCCTGGCCGAACTGTCGAAGTACCCGGTCAAGACCCGCCTGTCGCTGACCGGGCCGCTGGTGGTCGCCCGCGACATCGCGCACGCCAAGATCAAAGAGCGCCTCGACGCGGGTGAGCCGATGCCCGACTACCTGCGCGATCACCCGGTCTATTACGCCGGGCCCGCGAAGACGCCCGAGGGGATGGCATCCGGATCGTTCGGGCCGACCACCGCCGGTCGCATGGACAGCTACGTCGAGCAGTTCCAGGCGGCGGGTGGCTCGATGGTGATGCTCGCCAAGGGCAACCGCTCCAAGCAGGTGACGCAGGCGTGCGGCACCCACGGCGGTTTCTATCTCGGATCGATCGGCGGACCGGCCGCACGACTGGCCCTGGACTGCATCAAGAGCCAGGAGATCATCGAATACCCCGAGCTGGGTATGGAGGCGGTCTGGAAGATCGAGGTCGAGAATTTCCCGGCCTTCATCGTCGTCGACGACAAGGGCAATGACTTCTTCACCGATCCCGGTGGCGCGGTTACCGTCCCGCTGGGTGGGGTGCGAATTCGGTCGCGCGAGAAGTGAACTCGCGGCGTCATGTCTCGGGGAGCCGCCAGGTGAGTCGGCCGAATCGCGCGTAATCGCGGTCGAGGGTGACCCAGGTTGCTCCGTGCTCGATCGCGGTCGCGGCGTGGTGGGCGTCGGCGACGAGGTTTCCCCGCGCATCGGACTCCCGGCACAGCGCGGCGAAGATCGCCCAGTGTCGATGCCCTGGCGCAACATCGAGTACAGACGGGTTCTCGCGCAAAGCCTCGATGTGACCGAGGGCTCTCGGCAGCGGGGTCGGGTCGGCGAAGATGCGCGCATTCGTCACTACCCTGACATAGCCGGATACCACCGCCGGGGTGAGTGCGAGTGGCTCGTCGTGACCGAGCACCGAGTCGAGCCATGAATACAACTGCGCATGTCGCGCGTCCTCGCCACGAAACGCGCCGACAAGGATGTTCACATCCGGCATCAACACGTCAGCGACGCTTCTCGATCGGTAGCCCTTCCTCCATGGCCTCGAGGACCGCTTGGCCATGCGCGATGTCGAGGTCCGCACGTATGCCGCCGCGCCCGGTGTAGGGAGGAGGCAGCGTCACACGCACCGGGTGGCGGCCGGCTGTGGCGCGCCTGTCGAGTTCTCTCCGCAACGCGTCCTCCATCAGTGACGTGACAGTCTGGTCGGCCTCCCGTGCCGCGCGCTTTACCTGCTCATAGAGCGCGTCGGGGAGAATCACGGTGGTCCTCATATGCCTCAACATATCATTTGATATGCGTATATGTCTCGAACTGCAGACGTCCCTCAACATGGGGTCCGGTCGCGTCAAATCTCACACCGCGTGACCCCGTTGCCGCAGTACGGTGGAGTAAGGATCACCTATCTCCACCGATGGAGCCGGAGGCGCAGCGCACATGACCGAACAGCAGTTCCGCATCGAGCACGACACCATGGGCGAGGTCAAGGTGCCGGTAGACGCGTTGTGGCGGGCGCAGACGCAGCGGGCGGTGGAGAACTTCCCGATCAGCTATCGCCCTCTCGAACGCACCCAGATTCGTGCGATGGGCCTGCTGAAGGCGGCCTGTGCGCAGGTCAACGCCGACCTCGGGCTGCTCGACTCGCAGAAGGCCGCGGCGATCATCGCCGCGGCCACCGAGATCGCCGACGGTCGTCACGACGACCAGTTCCCGATCGACGTGTTCCAGACCGGCTCGGGCACCAGCTCGAACATGAACACCAACGAGGTCATCGCCTCGATCGCCAAGGCCAACGGTGTCGAGGTGCACCCCAACGACCACGTCAACATGTCGCAGTCGTCCAACGACACCTTCCCCACCGCGACCCATGTCGCCGCCACCGAGGCGGTGGTCACCGACCTCGTGCCCGCGCTCGACCACCTGCACCTGGCGCTGCTGCAGAAGTCGCGGGAGTGGCGGGATGTGGTCAAGAGCGGCCGCACCCACCTGATGGACGCGGTGCCGGTGACCCTCGGTCAGGAGTTCGGTGGCTACGCCCGCCAGGTGCAGGCCGGCATCGAACGGGTCAGCGCGACCCTCCCCCGACTCGGTGAACTGCCCATCGGCGGCACCGCGGTGGGCACCGGCCTCAACGCCCCCGACGGTTTCGGCACGCGGGTGGTCGCCGAGCTGCGCAAGCTCACCAATGTCGACGCGCTGAACCTGGCAACCGACAACTTCGAGGCGCAGGCGGCACGCGACGGACTCGTCGAACTGTCGGGTCAGCTCAAGACGATTGCGGTGTCACTGACCAAGATCGCCAACGATGTGCGCTGGATGGGTTCGGGTCCGCTGACCGGGCTGGCCGAGATCGCCCTCCCCGATCTGCAGCCGGGCAGCTCGATCATGCCGGGAAAGGTCAATCCGGTTCTGCCCGAGGCTGTTACGCAAGTCGCAGCACAGGTGATCGGCAACGACGCGGCGGTCACCTGGGGTGGCGGCAACGGCGCGTTCGAGCTCAACGTCTACATCCCGATGATGGCCCGCAACGTCCTCGAATCGCTGAAGCTGCTCGCCAACGTCTCCCGACTGTTCGCCGACCGGTGCATCTCGGGGCTCGTCGCCCACGAGGATCGGTTGCGTACCCTCGCCGAGAGCTCGCCGTCGATCGTCACACCATTGAACTCCGCGATCGGGTACGAGGAGGCTGCCGCGGTCGCCAAGCAGGCGCTCAAGGAGGGCAAGACGATCCGGCAGACCGTGATCGATCGCGGCCTGATCGGCGACGATCTGTCCACCGATGAACTCGACGCGCGCCTCGACGTGCTGAAGATGGCCAACCTCGATCGCGAACGCTGACCTTCGGACGACCATGGCCCCCACCACACCTCCTCGCTGGTTCACCGATACCGAGCCAGGTCACAGCCAGTGGTACATCGAACGGTTCCGCACCATGGCCCGCGAGGGAGCCGACCTCGGCGGCGAGGCCCGGCTGATCGACGCGATGGTGCCGCGCCACGCCCGTATCCTCGACGCCGGCTGCGGTCCCGGCCGCATCGGCGCCGTTCTCCACGCGGCGGGTCACACCGTGGTCGGTGTCGACGTCGACCCCGAACTCATCGCCGCGGCCGCGGCCGATCACCCCGGTCCCCGGTGGCTCGTCGGCGATCTCAGCGAACTCGACCTGACCGCACGCGACGAACCCGAGCCGTTCGACGCCATCGTGTGCGCCGGGAACGTGATGGTGTTCCTCGCGCCGGGAACCGAGGCGCAGGTGCTGCGCCGCCTGTCGGCGCACCTGGCATCCGACGGGGTGCTTGTCGTCGGCTTCCACACCAACCGCGACCTGTCCCTGACCGATTTCGACGCCGCGGTCGCCGACACCGACCTGTTCGTCGAACACCGCTTCGCCACCTGGGATCTGCGGGCCTGGCATGCCGGGGCGGACTTCGCGGTGACCGTTCTGCGCCACTCGCCGACGTGACTGCGCGGGCCGTCGTATGGTCGGCCCATGAGCGATCTGCAGGAGTTCCCCACCGACTGGCAGACCGCGCTCGTCCTCGTCGCCCACCCCGACGATCCCGAGTACGGGATGGCCGCGGCGGTCGCCCGCTGGACCGGCGAGGGCAGACGAGTCGTCTACGCTCTCGCCTCGAGCGGTGAGGCGGGGATCGAGGGTATGGCGCCGGAGCGGGCCGGCCCGCTGCGCGAGGCCGAGCAGCGCGCGTCGGCCGCGTTCGTCGGCGTCGACGAGGTGGAGTTCTGGGGCTTTCCGGACGGCGACATCCGCAACACCTCCGAACTGCGCTCGAAGGTGACCGAGTCGCTCGAACGCATTGCACCGCAGGTGGTCCTGACCTTGTTCGGGGGTCCTGAGTGGGCGCCGGGATCCCCGAATCATCGTGATCACGTCGAGTTCACGGCAGCCGTCGTTGCCGCGTTCGACGCCCTGCCGGCCGACCGACGACCGACGTGGCTGTTCGAGAACGGTCCCCAACCCTCCCACGCCGTGGACGTCACGGATCAGATCGACGCCGCGGTGCGGTCCCTGGCCGCACACCAGGAATATCTGTCGGTGCTCGACCCGGACACCCCGGTGATCGACCAGGCCCGCGCCCAGATCGACCGGATGACCGCGCCGCGCGCCGACTTCGGCGGGGTGGCGGCCGCCTGTTTCCAACGAAGGCGGGGACCGGCCTGACGCACGGTCCCCGCCCTCTTCAGGTGAAACCCACTAACTACCGGCGCTGGTTCCCACCAGGGCCGGGATCAGGTCGACGAGTTGGCCGAGCAACTGGGTCAACGAATCACTGCCCGGCGCGGCCTGCGAGGGCGGCGTGGAAGTCGCCGGTGGGGTCGTCGTCGCGGGCGGGGTGGTGGCGCCCTGCGCCGAACCCTCGGGTCCGCTCTTGTTGACGCCGATGGCGATCTTGGGGTTCTTGGCGGGATCGAGCCAGACGAGCACCTGGCGCATCACGTCCTCGGCGACGGCGATACATCCCTCGGTGGGGGCGTTGTTGGTGACGTGCAGGAACATACCCGCCGCCTTGCCCGGCACCCGCTGTGCGTTGTGTGCGATGTTGACCGCGTAGTCGTAGACCGGGCCGGCGTCGTAGAGGTTCTCGCTGTCACCGCCGGGGCTCTGGGTCTGCCGGACGAGCGTGTTGTAGGTCGGCGACTTGGTGTTCGCATCCCACCAGTCCTCGCGGTCGACCTTGGTGTAGGGCATCTTGGTACCCGGGTTGGGAAGCCGCCCGAATGCCTTGTCGAAGCCGAACGTACCCTCCGGAGTTCGTGGCACGTTGTCCTTGGGTTCGCCCATACCGAGCGAGCCCAGGAAGGCCTTCGTCGGCCCGAGCACCGGTTTCCAGCTCTGATCGGCGCCACGTTCGAAGGCGGTCAGAGTGGCGGTGGTATTCGTCGCGCTGGGCGCGGTGACGACGATCATCTGGCTGGAGTCGGCCTCGGCGCTCCCGCTGCCCCCGCTCCCGCCCGTGCCGAGGTTGCCGGCGATGGTGTCGAGAAGCCCGTCGAGCAGCGGTATCCCCGTGGCCGGGATCACCGAATCCGCCGACTTCGTCGTCGATGGGGTGGTCGGGGTCGTGGTCGTTCCGGGAGCCGCCGCAGCCGTCCCGGCACCACCGGCGATCGCGGCGAAAACCGCAATCACCAGCAGTCCCAATAACCTCATATGCCTCATCAGTAACTTCAACACCACACCAGTGTGCCAGCGCGCAAGAGCACATGAATCTCGGAGCTATCACGGTGCGGTATTGATACGGTCACTGCCGCCGACGACAACGCGCACCCGTCGTCTGAACGCTCTCGTCGCGACGTGCGCAGGAGCGTGACGGGTGCGCGTTGACCGTCGATCAATGGTTAGGGCGAGGCGGGCCCGAACTCCTCGAGCATCTCGGTGACCAGCGCGGCGATCGGCGAGCGCTCGCTGCGCGTGAGGGTGACGTGGGCGAAGAGCGGGTGACCCTTGAGCTTCTCGATGACCGCCGCCACACCGTCGTGACGGCCGACCCGGAGATTGTCACGTTGCGCGACGTCGTGGGTGAGGACCACGCGTGATCCCGAACCCAGCCGCGACAGCACCGTCAACAGCACGTTGCGCTCCAGCGACTGCGCCTCGTCGACGATGACGAACGAATCGTGCAGCGAGCGACCGCGGATGTGGGTCAGCGGCAGCACCTCGAGCATTCCGCGGCTGAGTACCTCTTCGATCACCTCCGGTGACGCCAGGCCCTCGAGAGTGTCGAACACCGCCTGCGCCCACGGCCCCATCTTCTCGGCCTCGCCTCCGGGCAGGTAGCCGAGCTGTTGCCCGCCGACCGCGTAGAGGGGACGGAACACCACGACCTTGCGCTGGGTACGTCGTTCCAGCACCGCCTCCAGGCCGGCGCACAACGCCAGCGCGGACTTGCCGGTGCCGGCCTTGCCGCCGAGCGACACGATGCCCACCGAGTCGTCGAGCAGCAGATCGAGCGCCACGCGCTGCTCCGCGGACCGGCCGTGCAGCCCGAACGCCTCGCGGTCCCCGCGCACCAACTGCACCCGCTTTTCCGAATTGACCCGGCCGAGCGCGCTCGAACCGTGCCCCAGCAACCGGATACCGGTGTGGCACGGGAGTTCGCGGGCCTCGTCGATGTCGACGACGCCCTCGGAGTAGAGCGTGTCGACGGCCGCGGTGTCGACCTCGAGTTCGGTCATCCCCGACCATCCGGACACCACCACGTCCTGCGCGTGGTACTCGTCGGCGTCGAGACCGACTGCACCGGCCTTCACCCGCAGCGGCGTGTCCTTGGAGACCAGCGTCACATCTTTGCCCTCGGCGCGAAGGTTCAACGCGCAGGCCAGGATCCGCGAATCGTTGGTCTCGGTGCGGAAACCCGCGGGCAGCACGTTCGGGTCGGTGTGATTGAGCTCGACCTGCAGGGTCCCGTCCTCGTCACCGATCGGCAGCGGAATGTCGAGGCGACCGTGCTCGAGGCGCAGGTCGTCGAGCATGCGCAACGCCTCGCGTGCGAACCAGCCGAGTTCGTGATGGTGGCGTTTGCCCTCGAGTTCGCCGATCACGACCAGCGGCAACACCACGTGGTGTTCGGCGAAGCGCATGACCGCCCAGGGGTCGGACAGCAGCACAGAGGTGTCGAGGACGTAGGTGCGTGTGGTCACGTAGGGCTCCTACGTTTGTGCGGCGCCCGCACAAACCAGTGTTGATGACCGGCTGGTTCGTGTCCCGCCCGGCTGGATAGCCGGGGTGGACGAGGACCGGGGCCGGTCCCCTCGCGTGCTGGTGCAGACCACGAATCGAACCTCCCGGACGAACCGCTTCCCCGCGGCCCGTCACTCGTCAACGTACGCCGACACACCCCGCACGGCGCGCCGTAGCGGGGTGTGTTCGCGTGAATTATGCGTTAACGGGTATTACCCGGCGGCTACCCGGAGGTCAGCGGCCCGCCAACGACAAGATTCGGCGACGCGCCGAGTCGGCGGTCTCGCTGAGCTCCTGCACCGTGTCCAGCTTGAGCTGATCGGCCAGCGTCGCCGCGATCGCCGCCCGGGTCGCGTCGGTCTCGTAACCGGCGATGAGGGCCCGCTCGGCGTCGAAGTCGGCGATGTCGTAGCCGATCGGTTCGGTGGCCAGCCGCGCCAGGGCACGATCGACCGCGAGGATGCAGGCCTCCTGGTCGGCGACGAGGCCGGCGGCCAGGAACGCGCCGAACGTCTTGGCCTGCTGCGCGTCGTCGGCGGCGATCTTGGCGAGGATCTGGGAGAACACGTCGTCGGTGACCGCGCCGGTGAGCTTGTCCAGGTAGCCGACGCACTGGTTCTCGTGCACCGCCATCAGCGCCAGGACGTCCATCGGGGCCAGCTCGGCGACCGCAGCCTCGTGCTGCCGGTAGCCGGCGGTCACGTGAATGCGACGACGTTCCTCGGCATCCACCGGATCGATCGCACGGGTGACCACCAGATAGTCACGCAGCACGATGGCGTGCCGGTTGTCCTCGGCGGTCCACACCCCGACCAGCTGGCGCCAGTCGGAGAACGCCGGGAAGTGCTTGGCGAGCACCCGGTGGTAGGACGGCAGGTTGTCCTTGGTCAGCAACAGGGCGAGCACCCCGGCGCGGGCTTCGTCGGAGATCGTCGCCTGCGACGGGTCCCAGTCCTCACCTCCGAGGAACGAGAAGTTCCGACCCAGATCCCACGGCACCCAGTCGTGCGGGTTCCATGCGGTGGCCCCGGCCTGATGGCCTTCCGCAATCTCCGGAAGCGCCTTCTCAAGCGCAGTGATCAGCTCGTCCTCGGTCAATGCGTTCATCGTCAGCAAGGATAGGCAATCGGCCGATCCCCTGGCGAATTCGGGTCACACCCGACTCATCAGTCCCCACTCTTCGAGGCCCTCGTAGAGCGGGAAGTCGAGGGCGAGAGCAGAGACCCGCCCGCGCAGCGCCGAGACGTCGGCGTCGGTACCGGCGGCGAGCGCCGTGCCGATGATGTCGGCGACCTCGGTGAACTGTTCGTCGCCGAACCCACGGGTCGCCAGCGCCGGGGTGCCGATCCGGAGTCCGGAGGTGACCATCGGCGGGCGTGGATCAAACGGCACCGCGTTGCGGTTCACCGTGATGCCGATCTGATGGAGCAGATCCTCGGCCTGCTGCCCGTCTAGCGCACTGTTGCGCAGGTCGACGAGGACCAGGTGCACGTCGGTGCCGCCGGTCAGCACCGACACGCCCGCCTTCTCGACGTCGGCGCCGGTGAGCCGCTCGGCGAGGATCTTCGCACCCGACAGCGTGCGTCGTTGTCGATCGGCGAACTCATCGGTGCCGGCGATCTTGAGGGCGACGGCCTTGCCCGCGATCGCGTGCATGAGCGGTCCGCCCTGCTGGCCCGGGAACACCGCGGAGTTGAGCTTCTTAGCCCACTCCTGCTTGGCCAGGATCATGCCCGAACGCGGTCCGCCAAGGGTCTTGTGCACGGTCGTGGACACCACGTCCGAGTACGGCACCGGCGACGGGTGCAGGCCGGCGGCGACGAGACCGGCGAAGTGCGCCATGTCGGTCCACAGGTAGGCGCCGACCTCGTCGGCGATGGACCGGAACGCCTCGAAGTCCAGCGTCCGCGGATAGGCCGACCAGCCCGCGCAGATCACCTTGGGCTTGCCGGCGAGGGCGACCTTGCGCACCTCGTCCATGTCGACGCGGAAGTCCTCCTTGCTGACCCCGTAGGACTCGATCTCGTAGAGCTTGCCGGAGAAGTTCAGACGCATGCCGTGGGTGAGGTGACCGCCGTGGGCGAGGTCGAGTCCCAGCAGCTTCTCGCCCGGATTCATGAGCGCCATGAGGACCGCGGCGTTGGCCTGCGCTCCCGAGTGCGGTTGCACGTTGGCGAAGTCTGCCCCGAAGAGCTCCTTGGCCCGATCCCGGGCGATGTCCTCGACGACGTCGACGTATTCGCAGCCGCCGTAGTACCGGCGCCCCGGGTAGCCCTCGGCATACTTGTTGGTGAGCACACTGCCCTGCGCCTGCAGGACCGATCTCGGGACGAAGTTCTCCGACGCGATCATCTCGAGGGTGTCGCGCTGCCGGCTCAATTCGCCGTTCATCGCCGCGGCCACGTCCGGGTCGAGCTCGGCCAGGGACATCGAATTCACGCTCATGGCGACAAGTCTATGGGCCCGTCCGTCCGGCACCGAGTTCGGCTCTCAGCTGGGCCGGGGTCAGCGGTTCGTCGAGGAGCCGTCCGAAGCGATCGAGCCGCCCGTCGTCGGGCACGGCGTCGAGCCACTCACCCAGCAATCGGTACCCCTCCACATAGGTGGAGATGTATGCCCGCCACAGCGGCGAGGTCAGAAACCGCAGCATCTGGCGGGCGCGGGCGGGTGGGGCGAGCAGCCATCGCTGCAGGAAGCCCGCCACGGTGTCCTCGTCGGCACCGCGATCGTGCAACAGCAACGCCGCATCCTGCCGGACCCCGAGTAGCCCGGCGGATGCGCGCCCCATCCGCTGCGCCCGCTCGCCGTCGAACCGCAGACCGAGGTCGGCGTAGATCTCCTGGGCCCACACCCCCCAGTCGGACCCCATCGCCGCCACGAGCGCGTGATCCGCGAGCCCCTCGGCCATCAGGCATTGCGGCGTGTTGACCAGGAAGATGGTCTGCTCGTCCTGCCCGCCACCCACGAGGATCTGCTCCTTGCGGCAGTGTTCGGTGTGATGTCCCGGATAGGCCTCGTGGGCGATGAGATGCGGCAGCGTCGACATGTGCTGGGTGAGGTCGGTGTTGATCGCCACCCGGGAGCGGTATCCGCCCAGGTAGTAGTTGAAGCCCGACCAGGGTTTGTCGGTGACGACCTCGAAATCGACGACTTCGTTGTCGGGCAACGGATATCGTTCCCGGACCCGTTCGCGCAGCGCTCCGCTGAAGGCGCGCACACACTCGTCCACCCGCTCGGGCGGGATCTCGTCGGCCTGCCGGTACGCGGAATACGCGTCGGCCAGTGCGTCGCCGGTCGCCCCGGGTACCCCGAGCTCGACCGCCAGCGCGGCCTGCGCCTCGCGGTAGACCTGCTCGTCGCCCACGGTGATGTCGACGTCGAAGTACGCCCGGACCTCGTCGACGAATCCGATCTCCTCGCCCGCGAACTTGCGCGCCGAGCACTCCAGGGCGTCGAGGTGGGCGCCGATGAATTCGGCACGCGCGGGCGGCAGATCGCCCGGCAGGTCGGCCCGCAGCCCCCGCGCGCGGTCCGCGAGGGCGGCGGGATCGGGCGCGGGAGCGTTCTCCACCTCGGCGCGCAGCCGGGGGTCGCCGGTGAAGGCGTCGACGAACCCCTCCTCGAGACGGTCGAAGGCCAGCCCGAGCCGCAGGTAGTCGGTGACCGGAGAGGAGATGCGAGAGGTCATGACCGGAGGCTACCGACCGCGCGAAAACGTTGCGCCCTAAGCTGTAGGACCATGGCACGCGACACAACCGGGCGCGATCCCAGTCTGTATCTGGAGCTCGACCGGCGACAGTGGCGTGAGCTGCGTGAATCGATGCCGATGGTGCTCACCGACGACGAGCTCCAACAACTGGTCGGCCTGGGCGAGCAGGTGGACCTCGACGAGGTCGCCGACGTCTACCTGCCGCTGTCGCGTCTGATCCACCTGCAGATCGCGGCCCGCCAGCGCCTGTTCGCGGCGACGTCGACGTTCCTCGGGGAACGTCAGACGAACCGACAGGTGCCCTTCGTCATCGGTATCGCCGGCAGCGTCGCGGTGGGCAAGTCGACGACCGCCCGCGTGCTCGCGGCGCTGCTCGCCCGGTGGGACTCCCACCCGAAGGTCGACCTGGTCACGACAGACGGGTTCCTACTCCCGACAGCGGAGTTGGAACGTCGGGGAATAATGCACCGCAAGGGTTTTCCGGAATCCTACGATCGTCGCGCGCTGCTGCGGTTCGTCACCGAGGTCAAATCGGGGGCGCACGAGGTGACCGCCCCGGTCTACTCCCACATCGCCTACGACATCG
The DNA here is from genome assembly GCF_000298195.1 of Gordonia rhizosphera NBRC 16068. Classification (GTDB taxonomy): domain Bacteria; phylum Actinomycetota; class Actinomycetes; order Mycobacteriales; family Mycobacteriaceae; genus Gordonia; species Gordonia rhizosphera. The sequence continues at coordinate 29,456 of NZ_BAHC01000072.1, forward strand.
TGCCCGACGTGCTGCACTATGTGCGCCAACCCGACATCCTGATCCTCGAGGGACTCAACGTCCTGCAGACCGGGGAGACGCTGACGATCTCGGATCTGTTCGACTTCTCGATCTACGTCGACGCCAAGACCGCCGACATCGAGCAGTGGTATGTGTCACGTTTTCTGCAGATGCGCACCACCGCGTTCGCCGACCCCGAATCGCACTTCCACTACTACTCGTCACTCACCGACGAGCAGGCGACGATCGCGGCCCGGGACCTGTGGACCTCTATCAACCTGCCCAATCTCAACGAGAACATCCTGCCCACCCGCCCGCGCGCGACCCTGGTGTTGCGCAAGGACGCGGACCACTCGATCAACCGCGTCCGACTGCGGAAGCTGTAGCCGGATACGCCTGCTCGATCCACTGGTCCAGCGAGGTCTGCGTGACGACGTCCGGGTGATCCGGTACCAGATGACCGTCGCGGATCGCCGCGCCGCCGACGTTCACGCCGAACACCCATTTCGGTGACCCGGTCCGCCGTGCGATGGCCTTGCCGACGTCGGCGAGATCGAGCACGTCGGGTCCGGCGATCTCGATGTCGTCGGCCACCGGTGCGGTGACCGCCCGGGCGACCTCCACCGCGGCGTCGGCTACCGACAACGGACGGCACCGCATATGCGGCACGGCCGCGACCGGACCGGCCCGCAGGCTACCCATCATCTGGCGTGCGAGTTCGTACCACTGGGCGGACCGCACCACCACAAGTCGTCCGGCGTCCAGGCCATCGCGGTAGGCCTTCTCCTGGGCCGCCTTTCCCTGGTAGTAACCGAACTTCGCATTCACCTCGGGGTCGGCGGCATTGATGATCGACAGGCACACGACGCGCCCGATTCCCGCCTGCGTCGCGGCGATGGCGACGTTGGCGGCCACCGTGCCGAAGAAGTCGATCGCCGTCTTCGCCCGTGTGGTCGTGACATTCGTGCAGTCCACCACCACGTCGGCACCGGTGAACGCCTCCACCAAACCGGTGCCCGCGTACGCGTCCACACCGGTCGAGCGCTGCGCCTCGAACACCTCGATCCCCTGCGCGCGCAACCGATCACACAGCGCCCGCCCCATCTCGCCACCGGCACCGAGTACGACAACCCTCACGAGCGTCACCTTCTCCCGACCTCATCTCGATATCTCGAGGTTAGTCGCCGATTGACGCAGGAAGATGGTTCAATTCGGACGTGGATTCACAGGTCAATTCCGATCCGTGGGAGAAGGTGGCACAGCGTCTGGGGTCCGATCTGCACCTCGATCTGCCGCCGGATCATTCGACGGGCCCCCCGGGACGGGGCGCGCGGAGACGACATGCGCTGGCCGAGGCGCTGCGTGCGGCGATCGCCGACGGACGTCTGCCGGCGGGTTCCCGGTTGCCGCCATACCGCTCACTCGCCGCCGACGTCGGGCTGGCGCGGGGCACCGTCGCGACCGTGTATCAGGAACTCGTCGCCGAAGGGTGGCTGGTCGCGCGGCAGGGTTCCGGAACCCGGGTGGCCGACGGCGCGCGTGGACCGGGTCCGGCCGCCGCGGCACCCGCGAGCTCCTCCACCTCGAACACACCCGTGCACAATTTCGCTCTCGGACAACCCAATTCATCACTCTTTCCCCGCACCGACTGGGTGGCCTCGACCCGCCGCGTGATGGCCGCGGCCCCCGACGACGCGTTCGGTCCTGGTCACCCACGGGGCAGCTCGCCGCTGCGGAGGGCGCTGGCCGGATACCTGTCCCGCGCTCGCGGCGTACGCACCGACCCCGATCAGATCGTGCTCACCACCTCGGTGAAGTACGCTCTGGAGCTGTTGTCGCGCAACGTCTTCGGCGAGTCGATCGCGGTGGAGAGCCACGGCCTGCCGTTTCACCGGCAGGCCATCGAACGGGGTGCGACGACCACGACCCCCATTCCGATCGACACGGCCGGCGCCGTCATCGACGCGATCCCCGACCGCACCACCGCGGTCCTGCTGACCCCGAGCCATCAGTTCCCGACCGGCGTCGCGCTGTCGCCGGCACGCCGGGCCGCCGTCGTCGACTGGGCCCGGGCACGCGGCGGCCTCGTCGTGGAGGACGACTACGACGGAGAACTGCGCTACGACCGCGACCCGGTCGGCGTCCTCCAGGCGCTCGGTCCCGACGTGGTGATCCATACCGGCTCGGTGAGCAAGAGTATCTCGCCCGCACTCCGGATCGCGTGGCTGGTGCTACCACCGCACCTCGTGGACACGGTGGCGTGGGCCAAGGGCATTCGCGAACCCGACGCCAGCATCGTCGATCAACTGATACTCGCCGACATGATCGAGACCGGCGCCTATGACCGTCACGTCCGGCGCAGCCGCCAGTACTACCGCCGTCGCCGCGATCACCTGACGGCGCGGTTTGCCGCGACCGGCGTCGAATCCCACGGCATCGCCGCCGGACTGCATGCCGTGATCCCCGTCGATCCCCGGGACGAATCGGCGATCCTCACCGAGGGGTCGCGCAGGGGATTCGCGTTCGCCGCCCTGTCGCTCTTCCGGCATCCCGATGCGCCGCCACCTGACGACGCCGGGGGCATCGTCGTGGGCTTCGGCACCCCGTCGGCCTCCACCTACTCCCGCGATGTCGACGCGCTCGTCGACCTGATCGGCGACTACTTGCCGAAACGGCGGCTGCGCGCCGAGTAGTCGCGCAGCGCACGCAGGAAATCCACGCGGCGAAACTCCGGCCAGTACGCGTCGGTGAACCAGATCTCCGAGTACGCGCTCTGCCACAGCAGGAATCCCGACAGCCGCTGCTCACCGGAGGTGCGGATGACCAGATCCGGGTCGGGCTGGCCCTTCGTGTACAGATTGCGGTCGATGGCCTCGACGGTCACCGCATCGATCATCTGCTCCGGGCTGTCGCCGACGACGAGTCGTTCACGCAGCAGCGACCGGACGGCGTCGACGATCTCCTGTCGTCCGCCGTATCCGACCGCGACGTTGACGTTCATGCCGACGCGGTCATCGGTGCGTTCGGACGCCATCCGCAGCCTCTTGGCGACCGCGTCGGGCAACTGCTCGAGGGTGCCGACGATCCGCACCCGCCAGTCGCCCTCGGGTGCGGAGATCTCGTCGACGATGTCGGGCACGATCTCCATGAGCGCTTCGAGTTCGTCGGAGGCCCGCTGCAGGTTCTCGGTGGAGAGCAGATAGATGGTGACCGTCTCGATGCCGAGTTCCGAGCACCAGCCGAGCATGTCGGCGATCCGCTGCGCGCCGACCCGATGACCGTGACTGACGTCCTCGAACCCCGCCTCGCGGGCCCATCGCCGGTTGCCGTCGCAGATAATCGCGACGTGGCGAGGAAGCGGCGCGTCGTCCATCAGCTGGATCAGCCGGCGTTCGTAGACGCGGAGCATCGGTCGACGCACACGGTCGGGCAGGAGCTTCATCGCGAACAAGCCTAGCGCCCGCCTGTGAGACCACGGACACCCCGAAGCCGGTACGGCGCAACCTACGGTACCGTAAGTTGCGTGAACACCCTGAC
>NZ_BAHC01000071.1 GCF_000298195.1 Gordonia rhizosphera NBRC 16068
GACCATCAGACCAAGAGTGAACGCGCTGTTGACGATCCGCTGGCCGAACGGCGTCCCCTTCATGTACTCCTCGTCGAGGTGGAGGAGCGCGGGATTGTGCGTCATCGCGGTGAACAGGACATTGTCCGTCTCGGTCACCGTTCGCCGAATCGGATGCTCGAACCTCTGCCCCACCGAGAGTTCATCGAACCACACACCAGCCATCACAACCTCCATATCGAGTTCAAATGGTACGACCAAAAATATAGTTGGTCAATGATCACGGGCACGTACCAAGCTGCGCCCCAAACGAGCGCAATGGCGGCATCGAACGAACCCAGGTCCGTTCGATGCCGCCACCGCGAATTGACAGTTCCGGTCAGACTGCCGTGGCACCCTCCGCAGCGACCGCGGTTTCCACGCTCTCGCTGACCTCGCGGTGGTCCAGCGAGTAGCGGTAGGACCCCATGGCGAGAAGGCACGCGATAGACGCCACCACCATGCCCACGATCGGCACGATGCCGGCGTTGTACGAACCGGTAGCACTGTAGACCTGGCCGAGCAAGAAGATCCCGAACGACGCCCCCATCGCATAGAGGAAATAGATGAAGCCGAGGACCCGGGCGTAGGAGTGCTTCGGGAAGTACCGACTCGTGATGTACGCGGCCACATCCCCCTCGGCGCCCAACGCCAGCCCAACCAAGAGCGCGCCGCCCATCAGCGCGGCGGTTCCAGACGACGAGATCAACAGGATCACGCCGACTCCGCAGAGCGCAAAGATGATCGCCCCGATCATCGGCGCGAAGAACCGGTCGAGGGCGTAGCCGACGAGGACCCGGGCGCCGACCGACGACAGGCTCAACAGCGACAGCGCGGCGATCGCGGCGCTCTTGTCGATACCCTTGTCCGTCGTCATGGGAACCACCTGGGACATCAGTCCGAAGGTCGCACTCGAGACAAGGAAGATCGACCCGCTCAGCAGCCAGAACTGCCGCGACGTGCGTGCGAGCGCCCACAATGACTGGCCTGCGGTCCGGCCCGCCGCCCTCGCCGCGAGCCGCTCCTTCTCGTGCTCATGCGGCATCTTCGTGACAAACGCGTAGACCCCGGCGGGGATCACCGTGCACAGCGCGCCGATGATCAGGAATGTGCCCCGCCACCCCGCGAAGTCGAAGATCCAGTTCGCCAGATACGGCATCATCACACCGCACGCGCCGAGTCCGGCCATCAGGAAGCCCAGCGCGAGTCCACGCCGATCGACGAACCAGGCACTCACGACCGTGGCATGAGCGATGGGGTTGACCGCACCCGCCGAGAGACCGATCAGCACGCAGAGCAGGTAGAAGATCGCCTGATTGGCCGGTAGCGCCGCCATCAGCATCAAGCCCACGCCGAAGCCCATGGCCATCGGAACCGACGGCAACTTGGGTCCGTATCGATCGACCAGAATCCCGAGCGCGACAATGCTGACACCGACGAGAAGGGTCTCGATCGAGAAGCCATTGGTGATGACGCTCCGATCCCAGCCGAGGTCATCGGCCATCGGCTTGCCGAGAACGTTGAACAACACGTTGACCGTGGTCGTGCCGAACAGGAGTGTGAGGAATCCTGTTGCGGCATACCACCATCGATTCAGTTGTCTGCCCTGCGAGATGGGTGTAGCCAAAGCCATCGAGCTCTCCTGCCATTCCTGTGTCAAGGACTACCGCGGGGCCATAGCTGTGCCCGGCGTCACACCATTACAACATATGGACAGACCAAATGTAAAGCTAAGCCCAATTAAATTCTTCGCGCCTGAGATCGATGCAGCCGAGTCGGTCAACCGAGCGAATTCGACCGGGCTTCGAAGACACGAAGATCCGCGCGCGATGGCAGGTATTTGGCAACGAAACTCACTGCGGGAGTCGCGATGCTGATGAGGTAGGGATCGGCCCGCCGGCGGTGTGAATCGGGATCGTCCATGTGACACCGAGAAATCAGGTGCGCAACACCCACACGCCCGGCCCGGCAGACTTCCGAAGTCGGGTCGCTATTATCCAGCGGCGAGTCGCTCGGCAGCCGCCTTCACTGGCGCGTTCAGGCTGGTCGAGCGCAGACCTCGACTACGACTGCTGGGAGTACATCTGGTCGATCTCGGCCGCGTACTTGCGTTCGACCGCCGCCCGGCGAATCTTCATCGTCGAGGTCAACTCATCTGACCCCGGACTCCATTCCTCCGACATCAGTATCCAGTTGCGGATCGTTTCCGCCTTGTCCAGAACCTTGTTCGTCTCACGGACGAGCCGGTCGAGTTCAGCGACCACCACTGGGTCTGCCGTCAGCTCGGGTATCGTCCCTTCCACTCCGTGCTCGTTCGCAAACGCACGCAGATTCGACTCGTCCGGCACCATGAGCAGGGTCACGTGGCGACGCCCTTCAGCGATCGCCATGACGGCCGAGACGAGATCGGAGCGACTACGGACCTCCTGCTCGATGCGGGTGGGGACGATATTCCTTCCCGTCGCCGTCACGAGAAGGTCCTTCTTCCGCCCAAGGATGAACACATACCCGTCGGTGTCGATCCGGCCCAGATCGCCGGTGTGCAGCCACCCGTCGTCGTCCACGACCTCGCGGGTTCGGATTGGATCGCCGAGATAGCCGCTCATGACATTTGAGCCGCGTACCAGGAGTTCGCCGTCGGGGGCCACAACGCCTTCGCAGGAGTCGAGGAAGACCCCGACCGAGCCGGAGACGAGTCGCTCGGGTGGGTTGACGGTACACATGATGGCCTCCGACATCCCCCAGATGTTCGAGACCGGACTTCCGAGTTCTGCGAAGTACCCGAGGAGGTCCTCGGATGCCGGAGCGGTGGCGACGCCACGGTATTCCGAGGCGTCAAGCCCGAACTCCGCCATGATCTGCCGACCGGTGACGGTCTCGTCGGCGTCCTGCAGGGCGCGACCGCGCGCACGCAGTTTCTCATAGACACGGGGAACCGCGAAGAATCGAGTGGGTCGCACTCGACGTAGTTCGTCGTAGAGGAGGTCGGCATCCGGGACGCAATGGATGGTCGATCCAGTCGCCACCGCGAAGTAGTAACTCATGAATCTCTCGGCGATGTGGGTCAATGGCAGGTAGGAGAGGACCCTGCCCCCCGTTGCCATCGGCGCGACCTTGTCGGTTCCGCGCAAGCTCGAGACCATGACCCGATGCGCGAGCTGGACCGCCTTCGGTTCCCCCGTTGTGCCAGAGGTGAAGATCAACGTGGCGATGTCCTCGGAATCCGGAGGTGCGAAGGAATTCGGTGCGAAACCCTCTGTGGGCTGCGCGAATTCCGTCGACGAGATCACGCGCACGCCACCGGCCGCCGACGCGAGCATACGGGCGGTATCGACGCTGGATGCATCCGCCAGAAGGATCCGGGGCGCCGCGACGCGCATTACGGAGTCCAGTTTCGCTTCCGCGTCTCCGGGTTCGATGGAGAACGGGACCCCACCCGCCACGAGTACTGCCATGTCGGCCACATGGAACTCCGGCCGGTTGCCCATGAGCAGTCCGACGCGCTCACCGTGGGTCAGCCCCGTTGAGCGCAGTTGATCTGCCAGTGCGTCGACATGTCCTCCGTACTGTCTCCACGACATGATGGAATCCGGGCCGCTTAGCGCGACGTCGTCTCCGCGGTCGGCGACGGCCGCACGGAACAGGTCGACCAATGTGTCACCCGCAAAGATCGTCATTGGTGTATCCCTTCCTCGATCCGGGCTACCGCGCCACGCTGGTCGCGGCGGGTCATCTCACCTCACGCTGGACGATCGCACCCGCAGCGACTGCCTTTGCGACCGCAGCGCGATTCATCCCCCAATCCGCGAGGATTTCGTCGGTGTGCTCGCCCGGCAACGGCGGTCGGCGATCGACGGTCGCCGGGGTTCTGCCGAATCGGGGCGCGGGCGCAGGCTGGAGGTAACCATCGACATCGACAAACGATGACCGGGACCGACTCTGTTCGCTGTTCGGCGCTTCCATTGCATCCAGAACCGGTGCGATGCAGACCGCGCGCCCACGCGCGGCGCACACCCACTCGTCCCTGGTGCGCCGCTTGATCGCATCGGCGAAGACCTTCTTCATCTCCGGCCACTGCGATTGGTCGTTCTGGTCGGGCAGATCGTCGCCGAGTTCAAGGAGATCGATCAATTCGCGATAGAAGTGCGGCTCCATCGCGGCGACCGACAACCACAGCCCGTCAGAGGTCTCATAGACGTCGTAGAACGGCGCACCACTGTCGACGATATTCGTTCCGCGCGGCGCGTTCCACGTGCCGTTCTGGCGGAAACCATAGAAGGCCGTCGCCAGCAGCGACGCTCCTTCGACCATGGAGGCATCGACCACCTGCCCCACCCCGGACCGGTCACGCTCGATCAGCGCGGCCAAGACGCCCAGCGCGAGGACCATGCCACCGCCGCCGAAATCGCCGACGAGACTCAGCGGCGGTGTCGGGGGCTGATCGCGTCGACCGATCATCGACAGCACGCCGCTGAGAGCGACATAGTTGATGTCGTGCCCGACCTCCTGCGACATCGGTCCGGTCTGCCCGTATCCGGTCATGCGGCCGTAGATGAGACCCGGGTTACGCTCCATGCACTGTTCAGGGCCCAGACCGAGCCGTTCCATCACGCCCGGGCGAAAACCTTCGATCAGCACATCAGCGCGATCTGTCATCTCCAGGACGATGTCACGCCCGGCAGCCACCTTGAGGTCGACCGCAACCGATCTACGCCCCCGGTTGATCAACTCGGCTCGATGGTCGCTGTTCGGCCCGACCGGCCCGCCCCCACTGAGTCGGTCCACCCTGATGACATCCGCTCCCAGATCGGCGAGCAGCATCGCACAAAACGGACCCGGACCTATCGCGCCGAGCTCAACCACCCGTACCCCGCGCAGTGGACCGGTGAAATCGGAAGAAGCCGCGTTCCGCCAGTCTTCCATATAGACCACCTCTGCATTCCACCATCAATGCGGACATGGTTGCCGACCAACGCATTTCCGCTCCACTACGCACTTAGTATAATGGTCTGACCAGAAAGTCAACCGGTAAGTTGCCCGCCGGCATTCATCCCGTGACGGGGCGAACCGATCAGGCGAGCACCTCGCACGCCCATCGCCGGCGCCACACTTTCGCAGCCTTGCGCACATCCAGTACTCAACGCTACTGTTGTGCAAATGGTCAGTCCTAATGACCACAAATGCAAGGCCCTTCCGGGGCCGACGACAAGAAGGGACACCGAAGTCTGATGGCCGAATTCACCGACATCACCTACGAGGTCGACAACGGGCTGGCATGGATCACCATCAACCGCCCTGAGCGGTACAACGCCTTCCGGGCCCAGACCGTCGACGAACTGATTCTCGCGTTCAAGCGCGCCTGGGCGAGTTCCGAGGTGGGTGTGGTCGCGCTGACCGGTGCCGGCGACAAGGCGTTCTGCGCCGGCGGCGACCAGAAACAGCGCATGGAGACCGGCGATTACGGTCCGTCGCACAGCGGCTTGTTCGAGGTCGAATCGCTGCACCGCGTCATCCGTGACAACCCCAAGCCGGTGATCGCCGCCGTGAACGGATTGGCGATCGGCGGCGGACACGTGCTGCATGTGCTGTGCGATCTCACGATCGCCGCCGATACCGCCCAGTTCGGTCAGAACGGGCCGCGCGTGGGGTCCTTCGACGCCGGCCTCGGCTCGGGTTACCTGGCCCGCGTCGTCGGCGAGAAGAGGGCCCGCGAGATCTGGTTCATGTTGCGTCGCCTGTCCGCCGAGGAGGCGCTGGATTGGGGCCTGGTCAACAAGGTCGTCCCGGCCGCAGATCTCAAGGCAGAGGTACGTGCCTGGGCCGACCAGATGCTCGACTTCTCCCCGACCGCACTGAAGGTGCTCAAGCAGTCGCTGAACACCGACACCGAGCATTTCGTGAGTGTCGGCCAGATGGCGTACTCCACGCTGGAGATCTTCGGCGAGACTCCCGAGGCACGCGAGGGGATCACTGCGTTCAACGAGAAGCGCAAGCCGGACTTCACACCGTATCGGGGGAAGTGACATGCAGTTCTCGACAGAACAACGCGAATTCGCGGCGGCGGTGGAAGCCTATTGTCGCCGCGAACTGGCGACGGTCGCCCAGCGCGACGCCGTGACCGAGGGCGGCACCCTCGCCAACAGCCCAACCGTCCTCGCCGACATGGCCCGGCACGGCTGGCTCGGGGTGTCGCTACCCGAGGAGTTCGGCGGTGGCGGAGCGGGTTTCGTCGACGAGTGTATTTTCCTCGAGGAGTCCGCACGCGGCCTTGCTCCGATCACCGCATACTCCACCGGCCTGACCGCGGCACAGACCTACCTGCGGTGGGGTACCGAGGAGCAGAAGAAGACCATCGTCACCAATATGGCCGCCGGACGTCTCGAGGCCATCGCGCTGAGCGAGCCCGGCGCCGGATCCGATTTGGCGGGCCTGCGTGTGACGGCTCGTCGGGACGGTGACCGTTATCTGATCAACGGTCAGAAGACCTGGATCTCGGCGGCTCACGTGGCCGAGCACATCCTGGTACTGGCACGTGAGGATTCCTCGGGTAGCAAGCACCAGGGTATGACGCTGCTGATGGTGCCTACCTCCGCGGCCGGCCTCACGATCCGGGGCATCGAGACCATGGAACCGCGCACGTGCAACGACGTCTTCTTCACCGACGTCGAGGTCCCCACCTCGGCCGTGGTCGGAACACCCCGCAACGCGTGGAAACAACTGATGCGAGGGCTATCCATCGAACGCCTGATCATCGCCGCGATGAGCGTGGGCGGCGCCCGCCGCGCCCTCGACGACATCATCGCCTACGTGCGGGAGCGCGAACAGTTCGGCCAGAAACTGGCAGACTTCCAAGCACTGCGGCATCGGATCGCGGATTTGGCCACCGATGTGGAGCTGGCCCGGGTGTTCCTCTACGACGTGGCGAGCAAGATCGATCTCGGCCTCGAGGACGACCTCGCGCGCGAGAGCGCGATGGCCAAGATGCGGTGCACGGAAGTCGCCAAGAACACCACCCTCGAGGCGATGCAGATGATGGGCGGCTACGGATACGCACGCGAATACGGCATGGAGGGCCAGGTCCGCCGCGCCCTCGCCCCACCGATCTACGGTGGGGCCAACGAGATCCAGCGCGAGATCATCGCCAAGAACATCGGCCTGTAACCGGCCGTATACATCTGACAACGAGGTACATGATGACCGACGACTCGACCTTCTCACCGAAACTGCTGTCCGGGAAGCGGATTCTCATCACAGGGGGTGGCACCGGCCTGGGACGTGGCGTTGCGCGTCATCTCGTGGACCACGGTGCCGAGGTCCACCTGTGGGGGCGCCGAGACGCGGTGCTGGCCGAGGCCGCCGAAGAGGCATCGGCGTCTCGCCCGGGCGCCGTGCACTACCACACCGTCGACGTCCGCGATTACGAGAACGTCGACGCGACGATGGGGGCCATCTGGTCCGACCACGGCCCACTCACCGGTGTCGTGAACAACGCGGCGGCCAACTTCATCGCGCAGACCAAGGACCTGAGTCCCCGCGCCTTCCAGGCGATCACGAGTACCGTGATGAACGGGTCCTTCCACACCACCCATGCCGCCGGCAAACGCTGGATCGCCGATGGACTGCCCGGGAGTGTCCTGTCCACGCTCACGACGTGGGTGTGGACTGGTTCGGCGTTCGTCGTTCCCTCCGCGATGGCGAAGGCCGCAGTTCATTCGATGACGATGTCGCTGGCCGTCGAGTGGGCCAAGTACGGAATTCGGGTCAATGCCTTGGCTCCGGGCCCGATTCCCACCGATTACGCCTGGGAGATGTTGAACCCGACCGACAAGAGTTCCGTCGGCGCCACCCAGACCGACCAGATCCCAGCCGGGCGAGCCGGAACCATCCAGGAACTGGCCAATCTCACCATGTTCCTGCTGTCGGATGCCTGCGACTACCTCACCGGGCAGACGATCGCCATGGACGGCGGGCAGATGCTCGCCGGGCCGGGCACGTTCGCGGGGCTGACCACGCTGACCGACCAGGACTGGCAACAGATCAAAGAATCGAGCAAGGCCGCCTCGGAGTCCAGCAAGGCACAACGCGCTGTGTGAGGCGACCCCGAAGCCGCACCGACAAAGGGAGGGTGTGTATCCACTGGATACACACCCTCCCTTTGTTGTATGCGGACGTAAGCGCCGGGTCAGAGCGACGGCAGGTACTGGTACGAACTGCTGCGCGTCAACGCGAACTCGAAGATCCCGGACCCGGCAACACCGTCCAGATCGAACGAACACAGACGATCGGTCAGGGCGGAGTCGAGGCTCCGGGGCGTGACCGACCCATCGAGTGGGTAACGATCCGACTCGACGTGGTCGATCCCGTGCGACGTTCCGTGGTGACCGCCATAGCCGGCACCTGCCATGAACCCGCCCCCTGCGCGAGCGTCGGCACGCACCCGGTAGCGCTGCCCTGCTGCGGTCGTCACCTCCACGTCGCCCTCGACCAGATCGAGTCCATCGGTGAAACTGAGCGCGTGACGGACATCGACAATCGGATCGAGTCCGCCGTCCTCGTGCATCACCGCACCCTCAAGGAGAAGCCTGTCGTGGGCGCGGGTCTCGACCAGCAGGAAACCGATCGAGAAGTCCGGGAACTGCGCCTGATACCAGATGTGCAGCCCCTGGCCGCCGGCCATCGTGCGGACACCGCGTGAGCGATCACGCTGTCCATACCAGCCGTCGACCGAGAAGCGGTGCCCGTCGATCGACAGGGTCCCCTCGTATCGTCCTGATTGGAAGAGATGATCGAACGAGGTGCGCTGATCCGACGAGTTCGTCACCGCCACCTCCCCGAACCATGCCGGGGTCCGCGCGCGCCACGTGATGTCGAACTCGGTACCGATCACGTTGTCATCGAGCCGAAGTCGCCAGATCTGATTCGGCTCGACGACCTCGAACCGGAACGGTCCGGCACCGTTGCGGTCGGTGGCGCTCAGTTCCGAGGCGAACCGCAGGTTCCGCTGCTCCTTCTCGTCGGTCACGACGACGAAGCCATCGACGGTGTCCTTGAGCGGATACATCCCGAACCCCATGATCACCGAGGGCGCCGCGACGTCGACAGGATGCATGTTGAACATGAGCCGGTCGAAGAATCCGGCGGGCAGGTCGACGGCGTCGGCCCCTACCAGGCGATCGTGGAATGTCGTGTGGTCAGGTGTGGTGGTCACCAGAACTCCTTGGTCGTTGCGCACGTAGGGTGCGCGTGGCTAGCGTTGTGGGGCAGCGACATCGAGCAATCCCGCCGATCGGCGGGCATCGGCCAGGAAGCTCTGGACCAGGGCGGGATCCGAATAGTAGGGATCACCGATGCCGTCGATGACCCGGCGGCGGCTGTATTCATAGAGGACGGCCAGTTTCCACAGCGAGAATGTCGTATACCAGGCGAGATCGGTCAGGTCTCGGCCGGTGCGGACGCTGTACTCCTGAGCGAGTGCACCTTTCGACGGGAACCCGTCCTCGAGCATCGCCGCACCGAGCGCGGCCGTCGGGTTCATCGGTTGGCCTTGTTCGGGGACGGTCGCCAACAGGTATCCGACATCGAGCAGCGGATCGCCGATGGTGGCCAGCTCCCAGTCGAGGACCGCGGCGATCCGCCCGGGGGCTTCCGGGGCGAGGACGACATTGCCGATCCGGAAGTCGCAGTGGATCAATGTCGCACCGGACTCCGCGGGGGTGTGTGCCTCGAGCCAGGCGTCGATGTCGGCGAAATCCGCGGGTGGGTTGCCGTCCTCGTCGGCGACGAGGCGACGCATGCGCTGTAGGTGCCGTGCGTTGAATCCTTCGGGTCGGCCCATCTTCTCGAGTCCGGCGGCTCGCCAGTCGACGGCGTGGAGGTCAGCGAGTGTTTCGATCATGCTCTGTGCCACCGCGAGCCGCTGCTCGGGCGTGTTCAGGGGCGCCGGGGTCCGTGTCGTGACCACGGGACCGGGGGCGAAGCTCATGACGTAGAACGGGACGTCGATGACCTCATCCGCCTGCGCGATGGCGAGGACTTCGGGTACCGGTACCTTGGTCGGCCGCAGGGCGGAAAGGAGCTTCGCTTCCCGCAACATGTCGTTGGCACCCGGCGGGATCGGTGGCGGCGGTGGCCGGCGCACGACGACACTCCGCACGCCGTCGCTGACCAGGAAGGTCAGATTCGAGTGTCCGTCGCCGATCGCCTTGGTGGTGATCTCACCCGACGTGATTCCACGCTCGCTCAGAAATCGCTGCAGTGCATTCCGCGTGTCCGGCGTCCAGTCCCAGGTCATGTCGGTCACCGCCCGGTGAACACAGGGGCGCGCTTCTCCTTGAAGGCAGCCAGCGCCTCGGGCATGTCATCGGTGCGGGTGAGTAGCGCCTGTCCTCGGTTCTCCAGCTCGAGAGCCGCCTCGTACGAACCGATCTCGGCATTGCGTTGGATCGCTCGCTTCGACATTCGGACACCGCCCGGCGAGTTCTGCGCGATCAAGCGCGCCATCGCCATGGCTTCGTCGAGCAGCTGATCGGTCGGCACGATGTGGTTTACCAGCCCGATGCGCAGCGCTTCGTCCGCTTCGACGACCCTGGCCGTGAAGCCGATCTCCGCGGCTCGGGCGGGCCCGACCAGACGGCTCAGATTGAAGGACGTGCCGAGTTCTCCGCACGAGAGCCCGATCTTCACGAATGCCGCACTCATCTTGAGCGTGGGGGCGGCCAGTCGGATATCGGCGGCGAGTGCCAGCGAAAATCCGCCGCCGGTGGCGGGCCCGTGGATCGCCGCGATGACCGGGAACGGCAGGTGGCGAATCGACTGGATACCGTTGGTCGCGGTCTCCTGGAACTTGAGGAACTCCCGAACACCCATCTCGGCGATGACGTGGACCTCGTCGAGATCGAACCCGGGGCAGAAGGACCGATCACCCGTGCCGGTGACGATCAGCGCGCGCAAACCGCTGTCCCGCAACGCCCGTCCGGCGATGAGGAACTCGTGGAACATCTGTACGGTCTGTGAGTTCATCCGGTCCGGACGGTTGATCCGGAGGATGCCGATGCCGGGTTCGGCCTCCTCGAAGGTCAGGGTCTCGAGATCTGGAAAGAGGATGGACATGTGCTGGCACCTTGCCTTTGATTCTGGTGAAGAGTCCTATTTGCCCTGGAACACCGGTGCGCGCTTCTCCTTGAAGGCGTTCAGCGCTTCGGTCATGTCGGGGCTGCGGGTGAGCAGCGCCTGTCCGCGGTTCTCCAACTCGATCGCCGCGGCGTAGGAGCCCACCTCGAGATTGGCCTGCAGCGCACGTTTGGAGAGCTGTACGCCGCCCGGGGAATTGGCCAGGATCTGTTCGGCGAGCGCGAGCGCGTCGGCAACCGGATCGTCGGCCTCACTGAGCGAGTTGACCAGACCGAGTTCGGCGGCTTCCTCGGCACCGACGATGCGGCCGGTGAAGCAGATTTCACTCGTCTTCGCGGGTCCGATGAGCCGGGTCAGCAACCAGGAGGTACCGAGATCACCCGCCGACAGGCCGATCCGGACGAAGGCAGCATTGAACTTGGCTGCCGCGCTGCCGATCCGGATGTCGGCGGCCAGCGCCAGCGAGAACCCGCCACCCGCGGCGGCACCGTTCACCGCGGCGATCACCGGAACCCGCAACGATCGGATGGCGGTCAGGGCGCGTGCCGCACGCTCCTGTTGGTCGAGCATGCCGAGCGCACCCAGGTTGGGTAGGTCGTCGGCGTCGGCGAGATCGTATCCCGAACAGAACGCCTTCCCGGCGCCGGTGAGGATGACGACGCGGCAGTCGTCCTCGGTCTCCAACCCCCATGCGAGACGTTCCAGTTCGATGAACATCGTGTTGGTCATCGCGTTGTAGCGGTCGGGCCGGTTGAGCGTGACGAGCACGATGCCCGGTTTGACCTCCTCGGCGAGGAGGGTTTCGAAGCGTTCTTCCAATGTCTTCACAACAATGACTCCTAGATCGGTGTGGTTCGACGAAGCGCGTCAGCGGAAATCGGGCGTGCGCTTGTCGACGAATGCTCGGATACCCTCTGCGGCTTCACCGTCTTCGAACAGAGTCTGGATCTGCTCGACCTCGAAGCGCGCACCGTCCTCGAGTGGCAGGTCGAAGGCCGCGTCGACGGTGCGCACCACCGCGAGTTGCGCCGGCAGCGACGGCCCCACGAGCTCGTCGGCGAACGCCATCGCGGCCTCGAGCACATCGCCGTCGGTCAGCCTGTCGACCAGTCCGATCCGGAACGCCTCGTCTGCCCTCACCTGCCGGGCGGTGAGCATGATGTCGAGTGCACGGCCACGGCCGACGAGTCTCGGCAGCCGCTGGGTGCCGCCGGCACCCGGAATCAGCCCGAGCTTCACCTCCGGCAGACCGAACCTGCCGCCGACTCCCGCGACCCGGAGGGTGGCGGCCATCGCGAGTTCGAGACCGCCGCCGAGTGCCACACCGTCGACCGCGGCGATGGAGATCCAGGGGGCCGCCGCGAGGCGGTCGTTGACCTCGCGCATCTTGTCGCCGTATGCGGTGAAGCTCTCCGCGTCGATGGAGGAGAGGTGTTTGATGTCGGCACCGGCCGCGAAGAACCCTGAGATCGCCGAGGCGATCACCATGACCTTGACGTCACCGGCCTTCTCGGCGGCATCCATGGCGAGGTGCATGCCGTCGAGTAGCGGTATCCCCAGCGCGTTGGCCGGCGGGCGCTCGAGGCTCACCGCGGTGATCCCGGGTTTGACCGTCGTCCAGCTGACGACGTCGTGCGGTTGGCCTGCCATCTCGCCTCACAATTCGCCTGTTCATCGGCTTCGCGCCGGTCGACTCGCTCTCGTCGGACGCTATCCAGACGACCAAGCCAAGTCAATGATTACTTTGGTATGACCAAAATACATTATCGGGCGCGCCCGGGCAACGGTGTTCCCACGGCCGCACTCTTTGCTGCTAGATTAGGTACGACCAAATACACAGGAAGCAGGTGACCATGGCCGAGTCGAGCACGTCGAGCGCGGTTGCGCGACATCCGGTCAAGTTGCAGCCGATGCAGGTGCCCAAAGCATCCGACGTCCTCGCAAACGACCTCCGCGAGCGGATTCTGCGGGGAGAATTCCCCTCCGGAACCGCACTTCCCCCGGAACGGGAACTGGTCACCCAGACCCGCATGAGCCGGACAACGGTGCGTGAGGCGCTGCGCATCCTCGAGGTCCAGGGCCTGGTGGTCATCAAGACCGGACGATCCGGCGGCGCGTTCGTCCAACAACCCGGCGGCGACGCCGTGGCCACCTCGGTGAGCCTGCTGATCCGTGGGCAGCAACTGCGACTCACCGCACTGCTGGAGACACGCGAGGCGATCGAGCCCGCGTGCGCGAGCCTGGCCGCAAAGTACCGTACCGACGACGACCTGGCCGCGCTCGATGCCGCGAATGCGACGATCGGGGACCCCGCCACTCCGCTCCAAGCATTCCTTCAGGCAAACGTCGACTGGCACATCGCGGTTGCCACCGCGAGCCACAACGAACTGCTGACCGGTTTCATGACCGCACTCTCCAGCGCGATCTACAGTTCGACCGAGAACAAGGCCTTCGTGGACGACGAGGTCCGCAAGACGACATTCAAGGCGCACAAAACGATCACCGACGCGATCCGTGCCGGTGACGCGGTTGCGGCCATGCGGCGCATGACCAAGCACGTCCACGGGTACGCCGAGGCGGTGGTCCAGGTCGAGGAACGGACCGAGATCGAGCTGGGCGATTCCTGACGCTGTCAGGGAAGGGAAGCCCCGTCTGGGTCGGTCCTCTCTACTGAGGTCCGACTCAGACGGCAACTACGCCGGCACCGTTGTCGACAAGTGCTGGCGAAGACCCGTGAGGATCTCGGTGTTGATCGCGCGGGTCTGTGCGTCGCTCAGCCCCCAGGGCGGAGCGACGAGATCGAGGTGGTCGAACTCCGGCGGGATCTCGGCCAGCTTGCGTGTGAACTCGTCGGGTCGGCACGCGATGCTGATCGTGTCGATCATGTCGTCGCTCACCGCGCGAATCAGCGCCTCGGTGTCGCGGTCGCGTGCCGCCTGGCGGATCACGCGTTGTTCCGCACTCCAGCCGTGCAGGTCGAACAGCCGGTCGTAGACACGGGAGGCGGCATATTGTCCGATGGCGTAGGCGGCCTGCCGCCGCGCCACCTCGACATCGTCGTCGATCGCGCACATCCGGATCCCCATGATAGTGACATCGCGGGGGTCGCGGCCGCTGCGTGCGGCTCCCACCGCGAGTTCGTCGGCCACCGGCCCACGGATGTACTCCGACGTGAACATGGGATGGCCGACGAGGCCGTCGGCATGCTCACCTGCGGTACGCAGCATGAGCTTGTTGACGCCGGCGATCCAGATCGGGATGGTCGGCCGGACCGGTTCGGGCACGTCCGATGTCGGAGCGATGTGCACGGTGTAGAAGCGGCCGTCATGGTCGACGGGTCCCTCGTGCAGCTGCCACAGCTTCTTCAACACCGTCAGCAGTTCGGCCATGCGCGCGGCCGGTGCCTCGCCGCTGACCCCGTGCCAGGCCTCCATCATCTTCGGGGTTCCGTTGCCGAGGCCCAGAATGATGCGGCCGCCGGACAATTCGTCGAGATCCCGGGCCTCGGCCGCCCACATCAGCGGGCTGCGCCCGACTCCGTAGGCGATGTTCGTGCCGATCTGGATCGTGCTCGTGCCCGCCGCGAGCATCGCCATCGGGATGGTCGCGGATCTGCTGTAGAGCTCGCTGGTCCACACGGCCGAACACCCGGCGGCCTCGGCGTCCCGGGCGAGGTCGACCATCGTGTCGTAGCGTTGTCTGCCGGTGCCGACTCCGAATGCGTTGACGCCGAACGTCGTCATCTCATGTACTCCTGTCGATCGTGTGTCAGGCGCGCCGCGGGAATCGGTCGAACTCCGGTGATCGCTTCGCCTTGAAGGCTTCTCGCCCTTCTTTCGCCTCGTCCGAGGCGTAGAAGAGCAGATTGGTGTCGTGCGCGAGTTGCTGTATGCCGGCGAGTCCGTCCTCGGCGGCATGGAAGCTGGCCTTCATCAACCGCAACGCCATCGGGGACAGTTCGAGCATCTCGCGGCACCAGGCCACCGTCTCACGTTCCAGGTCCGCCAATGGCACCACCGTGTTGACGAGGCCCATGTCCAGGGCCTGCGCCGCTGTGTACTGGCGACACAGGAACCAGATCTCCTTGGCCTTGCGCTGGCCCACCATATTGGCGAGCAGTCCGGCACCGAATCCGCCGTCGAATGATCCGACGCGCGGTCCGACCTGGCCGAGGCGGGCGTTGTCCGCGGCGATGGTCAGGTCGCAGACGATCTGCAGGACGTGACCGCCGCCGATGGCGTAGCCGGCGACCATGGCGACGACGGGTTTGGGCAGACGCCGGATCTGCACCTGTAGGTCGGTCACATGGAAGCGGCCCACCGCACCGGGGGTATCGGGCTCGGTGAGATAGCCCGTGTCTCCGCGCACGCGTTGGTCGCCTCCGGAGCAGAAGGCCTTGTCGCCCTCACCGGTCAGCACGATCACCCCGATCGTCGGATCCTCTCGCGCGTGAGTGAGCGCGTCGGAGATCTCCATGAGGGTCTGGGGACGAAAGGCGTTGTGCACCTCCGGGCGGCAGATGGTGATCTTGGCGATGCCGTCGTCGGTGCGGGAGTAGTCGACGTCGTCGTAGCGACGGACCGTCGACCACTCCACCGCTGCGTCTGTCACGGTCGGATCACGCCATCGTCAGGCCGCCGCTGACGGACAGGGTCTGACCGGTGATGTAGCCGGTCTCGTCGGAGGCGAAGAAGGCCACGGCCGCGGCGATGTCGGCCGGTTGCGCGAGCCGCTTCATGGGCACCGAGCGCGTCATGCCGCCGATCACCTTGTCGGCATCTTGTCCGGAGTTGTTGGCGAACTTGCGCAGGGCCGGGGTGTCGGTGGGCCCGGGGCACACGGTGTTCACGGTCACGCCCTTCGTGGCGACCTCCCGGGCAAGGGTCTTGGTGAAGGCGATGATCCCGCCCTTGGCGCCGGAGTAGACGGCCTCCAACGACGAGCCCACGCGACCGGCGTCCGAGCCGATGTTGATCACCCGGCCGAATCCGCGTTCGATCATGCCGGGGACGACGGTGTGGTTGACCCGAAGTGCGCCCTTGAAGTTGATGTCGAGGATCTTGTTCCAGAAATCCTCGTCGGTGTCGAGGAACTTCATGAAGTCGTCCCAGCCGGCGTTGTTCACGGCGATCTCGACGGGTCCGAGTTCGTTGGTGACCTGCTCGACGGCGGCCTTGACCGATGCGGTGTCGGTGACGTCGATGGGCACAGCGATGGCCTCGCCCCCGGCGGTGACGATCTCCTTGGCGGTCTGCTGTGCCGCCTCGATGTTGAGGTCGGCGACAGCGACACGGAATCCGGCCTCGCCGAGTCGGCGGGAGATCCCTTCGCCGATGCCCTGGGCTCCGCCGGTGACGAGTGCAACTCGATTGGTCATGGTGTCTCTAGCCTTTCGATGGTGTTTCGGATGTGGTGGATGCGGGGTCGCTGCGGTGATCGGTTACGACGCGGCTCGAACCGCGCTCGCGAGCTCCTCGCGGAACTCGGGTGCGGCGATCGCGATGAGCCTGCGTCGCCGTTCGGCAAGTGGCTGGCCTCGTAGGTGTGCGATGCCGTGTTCGGTCACCACGCAGTCGACGTCGGCACGTGCCGTGGTCACGACGCCTTCGTCGAGACCGAACTTGATCGACGACCGGCCACGCATGGTGGAGCGCAGGGCCACGATGGATCGCCGCCCGGTGAGTGCGGCCGCGCGGGCGAAGTCGACCTGTCCGCCGACCGCGCCGAGGTAGGTCCCTCGACTCATCTCCGCGCCCACCTGCCCGGTCAGGTCGACCTCGATGGCGAAGTTGACCGCGACCAGCGAGGACAACTGCGAGAGTGTCTGGGGTGCATGGGTGTAGCTGGTAGGCCGGAACAATAGGGGCAGGTCCGCTGCCCGGGTGTAGAGTTCCGACGAGCCGAGCGCGGTGCCGGCGACCGCGAGGCCGACATCGACCTGCTTACGGGCTCCGGTGACGACACCCTTGTCGATGAGGCGCATGACACCGTCGGTGATCATGCCGGTGTGCACTCCCAGGTCGCGGTGACCGGCCAGGGCGTCGCACACGGCTGCGCCCGTGGCTCCGATGCCGATCTGGATCGTGTCGCCATCGTCGACGAGTTCGGCGATGTGGCGCGCGATGGCGCGGTCGACGTCTCCGGGTGGACGCGCACTCTCCTCCTGCAGTGGGCGGTCGGTCTCGACGGTTCCGGCGAAACGCCGCAACGGGATACGGGGCGAACCCGGAATCGCCGGCATCTGCGCGTTGATCTCGGCGAAGAGCAGAGACGTGTGGTCGATGGCGTCGGCCATGTAATCCACGCCGATACCCAGTGAGCACATGCCGTCGACATCGGGGGGCGACACCTGCAGAAGACCGGCATCGCAGGGCAGCCGGTGCTCGGCGAACATCCGGGGCAGCGCCGAGTAGTGACAGGGCACGACCTCCAGTTGGTTGGTCGCACCGAGATCCCGCAACGCGCCCAGGCCGCCGTAGGAGACCATCGTGTCGGTGGGCGAGATGGACTGCGCCAACTGATCATTCCAGCTCAGTCCGGTGAACAGCCGAAGCGGCCCGAATGCGCCGGCCTGCGCGAGCAACTCGTCGACGAGCGGACGCGGCTCGGCGGCGGCCTGGCTCCACCAGACCCCCATACCCGGCCGCAGCAGCCCGCTGAAGTCGACCATCAGTCCACCCGCTCGATGAGCGTGCCGGTACCGAGACCGCCACCGCAGCACATGGTCACCAGACCGAGGTGGCTGTCGCGGCGCTCCATCTCGTGCAGGATGGTCGCGATCAGCCGCGCACCCGTGGCCCCGACGGCGTGGCCGAGTGCGATGGCCCCGCCGTTGACGTTGACCCGGTCCTCGTCGGGCTTGAGCTCCCGCTGCCAGGCCAGCACGACCGAGGAAAACGCCTCGTTGACCTCGAACAGGTCAATGTCGTTGACCGTCAGTCCGTTTCGTTCCAGGAGCTTGTGGGTCGCGGGGATCGGACCGGTGAGCATGATGATCGGATCGACGCCGACGGTGGTCTGGTCGGCGATCCGGGCCCGCACTCGAAGGCCGTGGCGCTCGGCCGCTTCACGGGTGCACAGCACGACGGCCGCCGCGCTGTCGCAGATCGGGCTCGAGGTGCCGGCGGTGACCCGCCCGTTCTCGGCGCGGAACACCGTCTTCAGCTTGCCCAGCGTCTCCAGCGAGGTACCCGGCCGAACCGTCTGATCGCCGGTGCGCACCTCGCCGTCGAGTTCCATGTCCACCATCTCATCGACGAACCGCCCCGCGTCGATGGCCTCGGCGGCCAGCGCATGCGAGCGCACCGCGAATTCGTCCATTTCGGTGCGCGAGATGTCCCACCGCTCGGCGATGAGCTCGGCGCTCTCCCCCTGGGTGACGAAGTCGTAGCGTTCGCGCAACTCGGCCGGCCACGGCTCGCCGTACAGTTCGCTGATCTTGGCGGGCGAGTTCATCGGCACGTGACCCATGTGTTCGACGCCGCCTGCGATCACGAGGTCGTGCACACCCGACGACACCAGGGCGGCACCGAAGTTGACCGCCGTCTGTGCGGATCCGCAGCGACGGTCCAGAGTGGTTGCCGGGACCTCGGCCGGGTAGCCGGCCTGCAGCCAGGCGTTGCGCCCGATGTTGCGGGACTGCTCGCCGAACGGTGCCGTGCACCCGATGATCAGGTCTTCCACGACACCCGGGTCGATACCCGTCCGGGCCACGAGATCCTGATAGCAGGCGGCCAGCATCGCGTTCGGGTGGGTGTCGCGAAACCAGCCCTTCTCGGGATGAGACTTGCCGATGGGGGTGCGGACCGCCTCGGCGATGACAACCTCACGTCCGGAGTCGGCGAAGGGACCCGTTACTCGTGCACCCATGTCAGATCACCGTCCCGCCGTCGACCGGAAGGATCTGTCCGGTGATGTACGCGGCCGCATCGGACGCGAGGAACACGAAGGTCGGAGCGATCTCATCCGGATATGCCCAGCGGCCCAGCGGGATACGCGCCAGCGTCTTCGCTGCGAGTTTCTCGTTGCTGCGGATGTTCTCGGTCATCGCGGTGGCGGCCAGCGGAGCGACCGCGTTGACGGTGACCGACTGCCTCGCCAGCTCGCGGGCGAGCGACTTCGTCAGGCCGATGATCGCGGCCTTGGCCGCGCCGTAGTTGGCCTGTCCGATGGTGCCGGTCAGCCCTGCCGCCGATGTCACGTTGATGATTCTCCCGGTGCCATCGTCGGGCAGGACGTCCAGGGCGGCGTGACTGCAGTGGTAACTGCCCATGAGGTGGGTATCGAGCACCTTGCGGAACCGGTCCTCGTCCATTTTCGGGAACATCGCGGGGGCGATGACGCCGGCGTTGTTGACCAGGATGTTGAGCTTCCCGTTGCCGAGACGGGCAGCCGCGGCGACGGCATCCCGGGCGTTCTCGGCGTCGCACACGTCGAGTGCGAAGGGCTCGGCAACCCCACCGGCGGCGGTGATGCGCTGGCTCACCGCTGCGGCGGCGTCCTTGTTGATGTCGGTGACGAGCACCGCGGCGCCCGCGGCCGCGAAGGCCTCGGCCACCGCGGCGCCCACACCGCCACCCGCACCGGTCACGAGCGCGGTTCGGCCGTCGAGTCCGAATACGCCGAGTCCCCTGGGTGTTGTCGATTCGGGCTGGTCACTCATCAGTAGCTCCTGGGCAGGCCGAGCACATGCGACCCGAGGTAGTTGAGAATCATTTCCTGACTGATCGGCGCGATACGCGTCAGCCGCGCCTCCCGGAAGTAGCGGGCTACGTTGTATTCCTCCGAGTAACCCATCCCGCCATGGGTCTGCAGCGCGCGGTCTGCGGCCTCGAAGCCGGCGTCCGCGCACAGATACTTCGCCGTATTGGCCTCGCGCCCGCAGGGTTTGCCGTTGTCGTAGAGCCAGGTGGCCTTGCGTAGCATGAGTTCCGCGGCATCGAGCCGGGCGAGGGAATCGGCCAGCGGGAACTGGATGCCCTGGTTCTTGCCGATCGCCCGGCCGAACACCTCGCGGTCGTTGCCGTAACGGACCCCGGCGCGCATCGCGGCACGGCCGATACCCAACGCCTCGGCCGCGACGAGCATCCGTTCCGGGTTCAATCCGTCGAGAATGTAGGTGAACCCCTTACCCTCCTCGCCGACCCGGTCCTCGACCGGGATCTCGAGGTTGTCGATGAAGAGTTCGTTGGAGGTGACCGCGTTTCGTCCCATCTTCTTGATGGGTCGGATGTCGACCTTGTCGCGATCGAGATCGGTGAGGAACAACGTCATACCGTCGGTCTTGCGCGGCGACTCGTCGAACTTCTGAGTGCGCGTAAGCAGCAGGATCTTCTCCGACTCCACCGCCTTGGAGATCCAGACCTTGCGGCCGTTGACGATGTACTTGTCGCCATCACGCTTGGCGAAGGTGGTGATCTTGGTGGTGTCGAGGCCCGCACCCGGCTCGGTGACGCCGAAGCAGACATGCAGGTCACCGTTGACGATACGCGGCAGCGTCCGCCGCTTCAGCTCCTCGCTGCCGTGCACGATCACCGGGTGCATCCCGAAGATCGACAGGTGCATCGAACTCGCACCGTTCATTCCGGCACCCGACGCCGCCACCTGTTCAAGGATGATCGACGCCTCGGTGATGCCGTACCCGTGGCCGCCGTACTCCTCCGGGGTGGTGATCCCCAACCAGCCACCTTCGGCGAACGCGTTGTAGAACTCCGTGGGGAATTCGTGCTTCTCGTCCTTCTCCTGCCAGTACTGATCGTCGAACTTGGCCGCCAGTTCGGCGACCGCATCCCGAATCGTGATCTGATCCTCTGTCAGTTCGAAATCCACGTTGCTCTCCAAATCCTCAATTGAGGTAACTATATCAATGGCCTGACCAAATAACCAGAGGGTGCGTCCAGCCCCTCTACGCGTTGTCGTCGAGCACTGCGGCCGCGATCAGCTCGTTCCAGGCGCTCGGCACGCCGAACAGGGTCTGGTCGAGCTTGGCGCGCTTGTAGAACAGGTGTAGGTCGTGTTCCCACGTGTAACCGATGGCCCCGTGCACGGTCAGGGCAGAATCCGCCAGGTCCGCGACGGGCTTGGTCACCTGTGATTTGGCCACCGCGGCGATGGTGTCGGCGTCGTCGAGGCCGGCATCCACGGCGGCTGCCGCATACAGTGCCGTGGAATACGAGGCCTCGACGGTGACCAGCATCTGGGCCGCGGCGTGTTTGACGGCTTGGAAGGACCCGATGACCTTGCCGAACTGTTTGCGTTGCAGGCTGTACTCGACGGCGAGTTCCAGCATCCGCTCGGCCGCGCCCAACGCGTCGGCGGCGACGAGTACCGCGGCCAGTGTCGCGGTCCTCCCCAGCATCGTGTCGCCCCCGGACTCGAGACCGGCGATCGGGGAGCCGGCGAACTCGACGGTGGCCACGGCACGTGAGCGGTCGAGCAGATTTTCCGCCGACACCGTCACGTCC
>NZ_BAHC01000070.1 GCF_000298195.1 Gordonia rhizosphera NBRC 16068
TTCGACTGCAGACGCGGGTCACGAACCCACGCCCGGGTCAGGCTGGATGTTACCCGGCTGACCACACGGCATCCAGGTCCCGGACGTCGTTGAACTCCGGACCACACCGACGTCACGCGGCGCCCGGCGCAGGGCAGGTGAAGCGAAATGGTGCGCCGTGGGTGGTGTCGGGATCGGTGAGAATGGTGTGATCATCGCGAGCCACCGTCTTGATCTCCTTGGACCGGAGGTAATCCTCGGCCCGGTCGAGATCGTCCACCCGAAAGCAGACTGCGTGATGCATCTCGCCATGTGCGGCGAGGTCGTCGGCAGCCAGCGTTCCGCCGCGATTGGGGATTGACAACTGCACCAGCGAGTGCCCGATTCGGATGTAGACGTCATCCGTGCCGGTGAGAGCCGAGCTCGATTGCCCGACAACCGTTCCTCCCAGCACGGTGGTATAGGTGTGCGTGGCTCGCCGGAGGTCCCTGGTGAGCACGGTCGTGTATGCCATTCCGTGCAGACCCAGGGGATGATTGGTTCTCCACCACTGAGGATCGAAGTCGGGCTTGAATCGAGGATCGAGCCCGGTGATCGCCATGCGCGTCGGTAAGAACTCCAACTGTGTGACCGTATCGTTCGGATGAGTGAAGATGGGGACAGGATCTTCCGATGGCGGTTGATCGGCAGCTTCACCGAGAATGCGAATGCCGTTGCTCTGCAGCTGATGCCACAAGGCAATGTCATCCTCGCAGTACCACGCGATGGAATGCCAGTGGTTGCCGAACCGCCGATAGAACCTGCCGAGCGGATAGTCCTCCCACCCCTCTTCCCGAAACGCCGGAGCCAGCGGCTCGATGACGACATCCCCGAGGACAACCAGTGAGGCGTCGCGCTTTTCATCCTCGAGGTAGTGGTTGTCCAGGAAGCCGCGCCGTACGCCGAAGACATCGTCGTACCATGCCTCGAGCTCGGCGAGGTCGCCGGTTACATGGATGAGATGAAAGATGTGGCCAATCGTCACGAGTCGAGAATCCTATCCGGTTGTATGAAAGATATTGTGCAACGGGTAATCACGGCGAAGTCCATCGATCGGGACACTCCTGGATCGGTCGACGGTCGGCTCGGGTTCGGTCGTCTTGATCGGTGCAGTCGAGTCACAGGCGCGGGTCGCGAGCCGTGCAGGCCATGGTCCGCCGTTCTGTGAACCATGGTTCGATTCTAGAAACCCTTGTGCAATTCCTCTATAGGAAGTACATTTTTTTTCATGACATGGCTCTCATCGAGTGAGTTGCCATGGCAGATGTCACAGATGCGACCACGGATAACCCCGAACGGCGCATCGCACGTCAAATCTGTCTCGGCGCAGGTCGCCGATACCGAGATCTGTGGGAGTTGTTCATGCCGGCAAGGCCGATGAGTGGCGTTCGGGTCGTCGAGGTCGCCCAGTTCACCTACGTTCCCGTCGCGGGAGCAGTCCTCGCCGATTGGGGTGCTGAGGTCATCAAAGTCGAGCACGCGGTCACCGGTGACGCGCAGCGCGGCCTACAGAACGTCGGCGGCGTCGAGGTCCTCGGCGGATTCTTTCCGCTTATGGAGCATCCGAATAGGGGCAAACGTGGGATCGGTCTCGCGCTGGAGAACCCCGAGGCGCGGGAGGTGCTCTACGAGATCGTCCGCAATTGCGACGTCTTCGTCACGAACTTCCTGCCCGAGGCTCGTGCCCGACTTGAGATCGATGTCGAACACATTCGCACGATCAATCCGGACATCATCTACGTCCGGGGCAGCGCGCTCGGTTCGCGTGGACCTGAGGCCGGCAGTGGTGGTTACGACGCACCCTCGTTCTGGTTCCGTGGCGGCAACGCCGCCGGTGCCTCGTGGCCGGGCCTGGAGGGTATGGTCGGACAACCGGGGCCGGCGTGGGGAGACACGATCGGTGGGATGAACATCGCCGGCGGCATCGCCGCCGCCCTGTTCTCCCGGGCACAGACCGGGGAGCCATCGATCGTCGACGTCTCTCTGCTCGCCAGCGGTGCCTGGGCCAATGCACTCTCGATCGACATCGCGCTGGCGGGCGGATCGATCATGGCGGGAACCGATCCGACGGGCATGCCCGGTGTCACCGGGAATCCGTTGATGGGCAATTTTCGGACCAAGGATGATCGCTTCCTCAATTTCTGCATGCTCCAGCCAGGTCGGTACTGGGCTGACCTGTGCACACACATCGACCGCGAGCACCTGATCGGCGACGAGCGGTTCGACACCACCGAGAAGCTGATGTCGAACTGGGCGGCGGCGGCAAGCGAGATTGCGGCGGCGATGCGGTCGAGGTCATACGCAGAGTGGATCGAGCGCTTCCAGACACTTCAGGGACAGTGGGCTCCGGTTCAGAACGCTCTCGAGGCCGGCCTCGACGAGCAGCTACGTGCCAACGGTCAGGTTGCCGTCGTGCTCGACGAGGAGGGTGGCGAACACGAGTTGGTCACCTCCCCCGTGCAGTTCGACGAAACGCCGGCCACTCCCGGACGAGCGCCCCGGTTCGCCGAGCACACCGACGAGATCCTCAAGGAACTGGGGCTCGACGAGGAGCGGATCATCGCGCTGAAGATAGCCGGGGCCGTCACCTGATCCGTTGCCGGACAGGGAATCGACCAGGCTCAAGAATGGAGACAACGATGGCGGTGGGATTTGTCGGGGCCGGGCGGATGGGCCTTCCGATGGTGCGCAGGCTCGTGGCGGCTGGACATCCGGTACGGGTGTCGGCGTTGTCGAACGAAGAAGGGTCTCTCCTCACCCGTGAGGGCGCGACTCCGGTATTCGCCGTGCGAGCCGTCGCCGACGACGCGGCCGTGGTGATCATCTGTGTCTACTCCGACGAGCAGGTTCGACAGGTCGCATTCGATGAAGGTCTCATCGATGCGATGGAGCCGGGATCGGTGCTCGTCGTGCACACGACGTGCAGCCCTCGTACAGTGCAGGCTCTCGCGGAATACGCCGCCACACACGGCGTACAGGTTGTCGACTCGCCGATCAGTGGGGGACCCGATGACATTGCCGCAGGCCGGATCACGTCGTGGCAGGGCGGTGATCCGGATGACGTGCAGCGCATCCGCCCCTACCTGAATAGTTATGCCGACCCGATGATCTATGTCGGTGCGGTGGGCAGCGGGCAGACCGTGAAACTCCTCAACAACGCGGTGTTCGCGGCGAACGTCGCGCTCGCGGTACAGGCGGCGCGGATCGCCACTGAGCTCGGTTTCGACGAGAAGGCCGCGGTGGAAGCGATGCGTTACGGAAGTTCGGACAGCAAGGCGTTGGCCATGATCGCCGCAAGTCCGAGCAGTGACACGTTCGTTGAGATGGTGCGCGAGTTCCTGGGCAAGGATGTCGTGGTCGTCCGTCGGATCACCCATGACATCGGTGTCGACCTCGGGCCGATCGGTGACGTGCTCGACAGTGATGACGGGCGGTCGGTCCTGGGTGTGCACATCGGGGAGCGCGCACCCAGCTGACTGCCCATCGCGCGCCGCCGCGCCGCCTTGTCAGACCATCGGTCGATCGAGTCACCGATCACCGAAAATACTATTTCACAACAGGATTCACGGGAGTGGCACATGAGCATCCAGGAATACCGCATGCTGATCGATGGCGAGCTCGTCGGCGCCGAGGGCGGGAGAACCTACGAAAACATCAATCCGGCGAACGAAGAGGTCATCGGTACCGCACCGAATGCATCGGTCGGCGACGTGGAGCGGGCGATTCGAGCGGCCCGCAAAGCATTCGAGACGACATCGTGGTCCACCGACGCCTCCCTGCGTCGCAGGAGCCTCGGCCAGTTGCAGGCCGCGCTCACCAAGAACCTCGACACGCTGCGGCCGATTCTGGTGGCGGAAGCGGGATCACCCATCGCGCTGACCTACGACATCATGCTGGACACGTCGATCCCGATGATGTCTCACTACATCGACCTGCTCGACAGCTACGATTTCGAGCGCACCATCGACCCGGCACCCGGTGACGATCCCGGTCTCAGGCGCATCATCCGGCACGAGGCGATCGGTGTGGTCTCGGCCATCACCCCGTGGAATTATCCCTTCTACCTGGCGATCGCAAAACTCACCGCAGCGCTGGCGGCAGGCAACACCGTCGTCCTGAAGCCCGCTCCGGATACTCCGTGGAACACGCTCGAGATCGGACGAATCGTCAAGGAGTACACAGATATCCCTGATGGCGTGGTGAATATCGTGTCCACAGATGACAACGAGGTCGCCGCGGTGCTGACCTCACACCCCGAGGTTGACGCGATCACCTTCACCGGATCGACCGCGACAGGTCGGCGGATCATGGCCGCTGCGGCACCGACCGTCAAGCGCGTCACGCTCGAACTCGGCGGCAAATCATCGGCCATTCTGCTCGACGACGCCGACTTCGGGTCGGTGATCCCCGGTGTCGCGGGAAGTACGTGCAGCCACGCTGGTCAGGGATGTGGGATCTATTCTCGTCTGGTCGTTCCTCGCTCGCGGTTGGACGAGGCGGTCGAGATCGCGGTGGCAGTGATGCAGCAGATGCCGTGGGGCGATCCCAATGATCCCGGCAACTACATGGGCCCGCTGGCCAACAAGCGCCAGTACGAGTCGGTACTCCGGTTCTACGACATCGCGCAGCAGACCAGCCGCGTGGTGCTCGGGGGCAAGGCCAGTAATCGGTTCGAGAAAGGCTACTGGGTCGAACCGACCGTGATCACCGACGTCGACTCCCTGTCGACCGTGCCGCAGGAAGAGATCTTCGGTCCGCTGCTGTCCATCCTCTCGTACGAAGACGACGCCGACGCGGTACGCATCTCCAACAACACGATCTACGGCCTCGCCGGTGGGGTCTGGAGCGCCGACGTCGAACGCGCCATGAACGTTGCACGCGGCATGCGTGCCGGATCGATCGGAGTGAACGGCGCCATGTGGATGCACGAGTCCGTGCCGTTCGGTGGCTACAAGCAGAGCGGTGTCGGGCGTGAATGGGGTGTGCAGGGGCTCGAAGACCTCATGGAGACCAAATCCATCGCTCGCCCGGCCTGATCCCCATCACCACCAGAACTTCACCACGACAGAGACAGATCGATCGAGAGGAAGACATCACATGGGAAGAGTTGAAGGCAAGGTCGCGTTCGTCACCGGTGCCGGCCGCGGTCAGGGACGCAGCCACGCGGTGCGTCTGGCCGAGGAAGGCGCCGACATCATCGCCGTCGACATCTGTCGCGACATCGAATCGAACTCCTATCCGCTGTCGGGTCCCGAGGACCTGAAGGAGACCGTGCGGCTGGTCGAGGGGCTTGGTCGCCGGATCGTCGCGACGGAGGCCGATGTCCGCGAGGCCGCCCAGCTGAGGTCCGCTCTGGACCAGGGTCTCGAGGCATTCGGCAAGGTCGATGTCGTCGTCGCCAACGCCGGTATCGCGCCGATGTGTAGCAACTCGGGCCGCCAAGGCTGGCTGGACGTCATCGGTGTCAATCTCATGGGTGTGCAGAACGCCATCCACACCGCTCTGCCCCACCTCGGGGAGGGCGCTTCGATCATCGCGACAGGTTCGGCCGCAGCGTTCATGCCGAACGAGATCCAAGAGCGTCCGGGCGCCGATCCCGGCGGTGCCGGCTACACGGTCGCGAAACTCATGCTGTCAAACTACATCCACGAACTGGCGCGCATGCTGTCCGGTGAGATGATCCGCGCGAACGTCGTACATCCGACGAACTGCAACACCGGCATGTTGCAGTCCGAGGCGATGTATAAGGCCTTCCGTCCGGACCTCGAGAATCCGACCAAGGAAGACGCCATCATCGCATTCCCGGAACAGCAGGCGATGCCGATCCCGTGGGTCGAGCCGGAGGACATCAGCAACGCTGTCGTCTACCTCGCCTCCGACGAGTCGCGCTACGTCACCGGCATGCAGATGCGCATCGATGCCGGTTCGTACCTGAAATTCCACTCCTTCCACAAGTAAGCCCCGAGCGTGCCATCCCCGACGTCACCAACGCCGAAGTCCCCCATTCTGCTTGAGACCCGGAGCAAACCATGACCACGGAGAACGTATCCAAGGTTGACCCGCACGAACTGAAGAAGTGCCCGGTCGACTACGAGCGCCATGGCCCACATTTCCGTGAGGAGTTCGTCGAGAAGACCCACGAACTCCACGCCAAGTGCCCGATCGCCTGGACCGAGGCCTACGGCGGCCACTGGATCGCCAGCGGCATCGACGAGGTCTTCGCCATTGCGCGCCGCTCCGATGCGGTGACCAACTTCCGCGATGCCGATGGCACCAAGAACGGTTACGAGGGCATCAGCATCCCGGCCCTCCCGCAATCCGGACCGTACGCGCTACCGGGATTCCTCGAACTGGATCCACCCGAGCAGACCGACTTCCGGAAGATCCTGAACCCGTATCTGTCGCCGGCCGCTGTGGCGCGCTGGATTCCCGTCATCGACGACCTCATCCGCGCCTGCCTGGACGAGAAGATCGAGAGCGGCGAGATCGACTTCGTCCACGATCTCGCGAACATCGTGCCCGCAGTGGTGACCATGGGGCTCATGGGATTCCCGCTGACGGACTGGGAAATCCACAACGAACCCGCGCATGCGCAGGTGTACACACCTCCGCATTCGCCGGAATTCCCTCGGGTGTGGCAGATGATCGAGGAAAGCCGCGCGGCGATGGCGAAATCGGTCGAGGACATCCGAGCGAAGCCACGGCCGGGCCTGATCAACGCTCTGATGAACGGGACCGTCGCAGGCAAACCGTTGAGTGATCTCGAGATCGTCGGAACCACCACACTGCTGATCGGAGGCGGGTTCGACACCACCACAGCACTGACCGGCCAGTCGCTCCTGTGGCTTTCCACGCATCCCGAGCAACGCAAAGAACTCTCCGAGGACCTCGCTCATCTGCTGGACCCCGCGACCGAGGAGTTCTTGCGCTACTTCACCCCGGCCCAGGGCGACGGTCGGACCTTCAGCCAGGATCTCGAGATCAACGGCGCGCAGTTCAAAGAGGGTGAGCGACTCTGGCTGTCGTGGGCCATGGCCAACCGGTCACCGGAGGCCTTCCCGAATCCCGACGAGGTCGACTTCCACCGGCGCGGAAACCGCCACGCCAGCTTCGGACTCGGCATACACCGTTGCATCGGCTCCAACGTCGCGCGAACCATCTACAAGCGCATGATCACCGCGGTCCTGCAGCGGATGCCGGATTTCGAGTGTGACGCCGACCAGGTCGTGTACTACGAGTCGGTGGCGGTGATCAACGGTCTGGTCAATCTGCCGGCAACCTTCACGCCGGGTGTGCGTCAGGGACCAGGTCTTGTCGAGACCATCAAGCGCGCCCAGCGGATCGTCGACGACCAGCGTCTCGCCGAGTCGGTGACAAAGAAGAAGGGGTAGGCCGCGAAAGGAGAACCACATGGCTTACGTCATCACCCAGGCCTGCTGTAACGATGCGTCGTGCATCCCGGTCTGTCCGGTCAACTGCATTCACCCCACGCCGGATGAGGCGCCGTTCATGCGCACCGAGATGCTGCACATCGACCCTGAGGCTTGCATCGACTGTGGCGCATGCGTCGAGGAGTGTCCGGTCGAGGCGATCGTCGCCGAGGATGAACTCACGGAGGAGGAGGAGCCCTACCGGGAGCTCAACGCCGACTACTTTCGTGTGCACCCGTTCGACGGTGCGCCACCGGATTTCGAATCACCAGGTCCCGTGGAGGATCTCGCTGATCTGCGGGTCGCGATCGTGGGTTCAGGCCCGTCCGCCTTCTTCGCAGCGATGGCGCTCGACGATCTTCGTGGTCCGGTTGTCCAGATGTACGAGCGTCTCTACACACCGTTCGGGCTGGTGCGATACGGCGTGGCACCGGACCACCAGACCACCAAGGCGGTCACTCGACAGTTCGCGTCCCTGCACAGGTCGAAGACCTTCACCCTCAACCTCGGTGTGGAGGTCGGCAAGCACGTCTCCCACGAGGAACTACTGGCCCACAATCATGCGGTTGTCTACGCGGTCGGTGCCTCGTCTGATCGCAGGATGGAAATCGCCGGCGAGGATCTCCCGGGCAGTCACGCGGCAACCGAGTTCGTCGGCTGGTACAACGGTCATCCCGATCACACTCATCACACCTTCGATCTGTCGGGCACGCGTGCGGTCATCGTCGGCAATGGCAATGTCGCCCTGGATGTCGCGCGGATCCTGCTATCCGATCCCGAGCATCTCCACACCGATTCCGACATCGCCGACCATGCCCTGGAAGCGTTGCGCAACAGCAGAATCAAGGAGGTCGTCGTCGTCGGTCGCCGTGGCATCGCCCAGGCCGGCTACACCAATCCGGAGATGATCGCGTTGTGCAATCTACCGGATGTCGATGTGATCTTCGATCCGTCCGAGGTCAGGACCGACGACGTCGTCCAGCACGTGCTCGACGATGAAGAGACCGAGTCCTCGGTCGACTTCAAGGTGAGGTTCGCACAGGAGCACGCCGGAACCGGTACCGGTAGGTCCAAACGACTCGTCATGCGTTTCCTGGCCTCTCCGATGCGGATTCACGGTGAGGGGCGGGTCGAATCGGTGGAGATCGCACTGAACCGACTGGAGGTCGACGACGATGGTTCGGTGTCGGCGACTGCGACCGGCGCAACGGATGTCATCGACACGGGCCTGGTGTTCCGGTCCGTCGGTTACCGAGGCGTCGCGGTACCTGGGGTGCCCTTCGACGAAAGGCGGGGGGTCATCGCCAATGAGCACGGGCGGGTCATCGACCCGGAGACACGCGAGCAGCTTCGGGGCGTCTACACGACAGGTTGGATCAAGCGTGGTCCGTCAGGGGCGATCGGCACAAACAAGAAATGCGCCGACGACGTGGTGAAGTCGCTCGTAGAGGACTTCTTGGCCGAGACGCTCGATAGTCCCGCCTCCTCGCAGGAGGATCTCGACGAGACGATAGCCTCCCGACAGCCCGACCGTCTCGATTTCGAGGACTGGACTCGACTCGACCGGGCCGAGCGCGAGGCAGGCGGGTCTCGAGGTCGCCCGAGGATCAAGTTCATCGACGCGGGCACGATGCTCGATGTGGTGAGATCCGGCCGCCAGGCGCTGGATATCTGATTGATTTGGTGTATTTGCTCGGGCCTCGAGCGCGTTTTGCCCGGCTTGAAAGGTCAAGGAGATTACGTGTTGCCACCACTTCTCGAGAGTTCTGCAGCGACCAAGGAGTCACTGTTCATCAATGGCAAATGGCGCCCCGCGGTGTCTGGCGAGACGTTTGATGTAACCAATCCGGCGACCGGTGACGTGCTCGCAGCCGTCGCGGTCGCAGAGCGCGAAGACGTGCGTGAAGCGATAGACGCAGCCGAATCCGCCTTCGCGGGGTGGGCGGCCCTGACCGCCTATGAGCGCGCCGATTATCTGACGGCTGCGCACGATCTGATGCTGGAGCGCGCTGAGGATCTCGCGCACCTGATGACGCTCGAACAGGGAAAGCCGCTGAAGGCGTCGCGGAACGAGGTCAGATACGCCGCGGACTTCCTCATCTGGTTCGCCGAGGAGGCCAAACGCGTCTATGGTGCGACCATCCCGTCGGCGCGCGCAGACCAGCGGTTTCTGGTCCACCGTGCGCCGGTCGGTGTGGTTGCGGCGATCACCCCCTGGAACTATCCGATCTCGATGATCACCCGCAAGGTCGGTCCGGCGCTGGCCGCGGGTGCGCCCATCGTGCTCAAGCCGGCCACACAGACCCCGCTCACCGCGATCGCGGTATTCAAGATCCTGGAGGAGGTCGGGATCCCTGCGGGCGTGGTGAATCTGGTGACGACGAAGAACCCGCGCGTCTTCAGCGCGGAGGTCATGGACAGCACGGCAGTCCGCAAGGTCACGTTCACCGGTTCCACCGAGATCGGCAAGGTACTGGCCCGGGACGCGGCGAACACGGTCAAGCGGGTGTCTCTCGAACTCGGCGGGCACGCGCCGTTCATCGTATTTCCGGATGCAGACCCGGTCCACGCGGCCAAGGGCGTCTCGTTGGTGAAGTTCCTCAACACCGGGCAGGCCTGTATCAGCCCCAATCGCATCTATGTGCACCGGTCGATCGCCCCGGCATTCCTCGACGAGCTGACCAGGAGGGCCGGCAGGTTGCGGGCCGGCAACGGTCTCGACCCGACCAGCGGCATCGGCCCGTTGATCGACGAATCGTCGATGGAGAAGATGGAGAATCAGGTCTCCGATGCGACGCGCCACGGTGCCGAGGTGCTCGTCGGCGGTGGACGGTTGACCGGCGACGAGCACGCCGGTGGTAACTTCTTCCAGGCGACCGTGCTCTCCGGGGTAACGCCGGAGATGCAGATCTATCGGGAAGAGACGTTCGGGCCGATCGCGCCTGTCATCCTCTTCGATGATGACGATGACATCATTGCGATGGCCAACGACACCGACTACGGGTTGGCCTCGTACGTCTATACGCGGGATCTCTCGCTGGCCCTGCGGACCGCCGAACAACTGCGTTTCGGCATCGTCGGGATCAACGACATCAATCCGACGTCGGCGGCTGCACCGTTCGGAGGGGTCAAGCAGAGTGGGCTCGGCCGCGAAGGCGCCGCCGAGGGCATCTTGGAGTATCTGGATACCAAGCTGATCGGTATCAGCATCTGACACCACCTCAGCGTGTGTGCGGTGAGCCGTGCGCGCGACATGCTCTATACCGGGCGACAGGTGTCCGCCGAGCTCGCACTCGACTGGGGATTGGTCACCGAGATCAGCGATGAGGTTTTGACGCACACGTTGGCGGTGGCCGAAAAGATCGCACTCGCCGCCCCAATTGCATCGCGGCTGGCCAAAACGTGTCTTGAACAGTCGGCGGCGGGGCTCGAGGCGTCGCTACAGTGAGAGGCGCTTGCCCAGCCGGTGACGATGACGACCGCCGACATCCACGAGGGTATCCTCGCCTTCCGCGAGAATCGGACACCGCGATTCGAGCGTCGCTGAACGGTCTCACGAAAAGCGGCGTCATCGCCGGTCGCGCGTGTCGACGCCTGGCGTGGTCCGGTGAGGAGAATCAGGCCGCGGTGGCGGAGCCCAGGTAACGATGTAGCAGTTCGTCGCCGGCCTTGTGGGCTGGGCCGGACCAGGCGAGGTTGCCGCGTTGCAGGATCAGGCAGTGGTCGGCGAATTGTATTGCACGTCCGGCGAACTGCTCGATCATGATCACCGATACTCCCTCCTGGCGGGCGGCGGTCAGGGCATCGAACACCGTGTCGACCATCTTGGGGGCGAGTCCCAGGGACATCTCGTCTGCGATGACCACCTTCGGGTTGACCATCAGCGCCCGCGCCAGCGAGAGCATCTGCTGCTCGCCGCCGGACAGAGTCCCTGCTATCTGCTTGCGGCGCTTGGCGAGCACGGGGAAGTAGTCAAAGGCGCGGGCAATGGCCTCCGATCGATCCACCTTGTCCACCGCGAGTGCGAGTCGGAGATTCTCCATGACAGTGAGGCGAGCGAATACCCCTCGTCCTTCCGGGAGGTGGATCAGACCTTCCCGCCTGATCTTGTCGGCCGAGTGTCTCGTGATGTTCGTCCCGTTGAATTCGATGGTGCCGGCAGTGGCGGGTATCAGCCCTGAGATGGTGCGTGCGAGAGTGCTCTTGCCCGCGCCGTTCGGGCCGAGGACCGCGATGGCGCTGTTGGTCGGCAGGTCGAAAGAGATCCCGAAAAGGGCCTGGGCGGAACCGTATCGGGCCGACAGTGCCCGGACGTGCAGCAGTGGTGTGGCGCTCATGCGATTGCTTCCTGGTCGATGTCGGCCGCTGCTTCCCGCAGTGCCACGGAATCGTCGATCTCCTCACCGAGGTAAGCGGCGCGAACGGAGGGATCACTGCGGATCTCCGCCGGAGTCCCCTCGGCGATCTTCGCACCGAAGTCGAGGACGTGCACAGTGTCGCAGATGCGCAGCACGAGTTCGACGTCGTGCTCGACGAACAGCAGCGACACACCGTGGTCGTGGACGACCGCCTCCATCACGTTCGCGAGTTCCTCGGTCTCGCGCACGTCGAGTCCGGACGATGGTTCGTCGAGCAGCATCACGCTGGGCTCGACCGCGAGCGCTCGCGCAACCTCGACCAGTCGGCAGGATCCCAGCGGCAGATCGCCGACAGCCCGATCCCGGATCGCACCGAGGTTGAGCGCGTCGACCAGCGCATCCACGCGCTGGTCCTCGGCACTCGATGACCGCGCGAATCCACGACCGGTGAACAGATCGCTCCAGATTCGGCTCCTGGCGTGCCGAATTCGATCGGCGAGCACGACGTGCTCGCGAACCGTAAGGGAGAGAAACAGTTCGGGGTGCTGGAACGTCCGTGCCATTCCACGTGCGGCCCGGGACTGGGGCGTCGTACGGGTCACGTCCGCGCCATCCATGAGAACGGTGCCCGAAGTGGGCGTGAGTAATCCCGACAGAACGCCGAAGAGTGTGCTCTTGCCTGCTCCGTTCGGCCCCACCAGTCCCACGATGGACTTGGGGGGAACCGAGATGCAGACATCGCTGAGTGCTGTGAGGCCCCCGAAGCGCATGGTGATGTCGCGTGCCTCGATGCGTGCGTTGCCGGTCTCGGTGCTCATACGTGCCCTCCAACATTGATCTCGTCGGCGCGTCTCGCGATCGGGATTTCCGGGGTGTGTTCCGAATCGCCTGGCGGTGAGGTTGTTTCGACGCTGTCGGCTTCCGGTGCCAGTGCATCTGGGCGTCGGAATCTCGCGACCAGACGGCCGAGGTCCCTGCCTGTCTGGGCGATGACGCCCTGAGGATTGCGTGCCACACCGATCGCACCGAGGCCGAAGAGGATGGTGGGTACGTCAGCCAGATCCGACGGAAGGTAACTCGAGAAGAAGCCCGGCATCAGGTAGATGAGCAGGCCCGCGACCAGTGCGGCGATGATGGAGCGCGACCCGAGGGTGACCAGGACAGCCAGCCACACCATTCCGATGAAGGGATTGAAGCTGTCCGGCAACGTCGAACCGAAGTTCATCGCGAGGAACCCGCCGCCGACCGCGGCCACGAATGTAGCGAGCGCGGTCAGCATCACCTTGACCTGTACGACGCTGAGTCCCAATGTGCGCGATCCATTCTCGCTCCATCGCACCGCACCCACGGCCAGACCGGTGGTCGACCGGCGAAGGTTGGTGATGAGCAGACCGAAGACCAGGAAGACTCCCAGGGCCAGGTACGCGAATGTCTGCGGTCCCGCTGCGAAATCGGGCCGTGCCATCGTGACGCCGGTACCGTAGTTGTAGAGCGTGTCCTGCGTGAAGACCAAGGTGGTGATGAGAAGGCCGAAGCTGAGGGTCACGAGGGCGACGTAGAGGTCTCCGAGCCGGATGGTCAACAGGCCCAAGAGGATGCCGACCGGGGTGACGACAAGCGCAGCCACGAAGACCGCGAGAAGCGGGGACCACCCGTGGTTGGTGGCGAGTTCCGCAGACAGCACTGCGCCCATGCCGGCGAAGGTGATCTGGGATAACCACACCATGCCGCCCTCGCCGACGACCAGCGTGTAGGACAACAGGGCGATCGCGCAACAGATTCCGGCCGTGGCGAGTCCTGTCCAGTATGTGGTCATCGTCAACGGAAGGAGCGCGACGACCGCAATGGTGATGGTTGCGGCGATGAGCGAGGGACGCAGGTATGGGCGTGTCCTGCTCTGACTGCGTGGTGCCGTTGTCGGATCGTTGCCGTTGGTGCTGATCGCCCGATCGAGTCCGCCGCCGGCGACGACGTCTCCGGCCTGGCCGCGAAACGCGTGATAGAGGAGAAACCCGAACATCAGGACGAACGGCACGCTGGGGATGGCTTTCGCGGCGAATGCGCTCTCCGGGTCGATGAACTTCTGGATGACACCGGTTGCCAGACCCATCAGGAGGGCGGCCGCTATTGCCACCGGCACACTTCGGAGCCGAGCTGCGACCACGGCGGCGAATGCGGTCGCCATCAGCCCGGTCATGGCCTCCGCAGAGAGCCCCGCGGTGGGAGCGATGAGGATGCCGGCGAGTCCGGCGAGAACCGCGCTGGCCGCCCACACCCCGATGGACACGCGTCCCGGGCTGATCCCGCTCAACGATGTCATCGCCTCCGAATCGACAAGTGCGCGTACCTTCATACCGACGTCGGTGAACCGAAGTAGCCCGCCCCCGACCACCACGACCACGATCAGCCCGAGGTAGATGGCCAGTTGATCGCCGGTGATCGTCGCACCGAAGAGATGGAACACGGCCAACGGGCGGGGTGCCAGACCCGGTGCGGTCACATTGACGAGTCGGCCGAAGACCATGCTGACCAGTGGCGGCAATGCAACCGACAGACCGATGGTCGCGACCAGCTTGATCAGCATCGAGCGCAGACGCAGATGACGGAAGAGCAACAGGTAGAGAGTCACACCCAAGAGCGGGGCGAAGATTCCGAGCGACACGACCGCCGCCGGGAGGATGGACCACCCCTGTTCGGTGTGGAGAAAGTAGTAGCAGCGGGCCACTGAGAACGCCATGGCCGCGAACGCCAGATTGAATATGCCCGACGCGACGAAGGTGATGACCATCGACCCGGCTGCGATCGCGTAGATCGATCCGAGTGCGAGTCCGGCCAGGATGTACGAGAGCACCTCAACCTCCAAAGGCTCTGAGGACGGTCCCGGGTGTACACCCCGGGCGCCCCAAGGGGGTGCCGCGGCGAGAAGGTTCGATAGAAATCGAAATATGTTGGGATACGCGGCAAATCGTCCTCGATTATCTGATTGCCGAGACGAAACCTGTCAAGGTATCGCCGGTATTTCGGCCGGAATCGCACACTTCTCGGCCGAACACTTCGATGACAGTGACAACCTCAAAGGTTTGGGGCATTGTGTCCGCCACAAGGGCTGCCGAATGTGGGGTAGCCCATAGAATAGAACGAGGTTGGTGAGGGTATGCGCAAGAAGGCGCTTCAAGCTGCGGGACTCCTGTCGGTGGTCGTGATCGCAGCCGCGGCATGCAGTGATGACAACGGTTCGAGCGGCGGTGCGGAGGGTCCGATCAAGATCGGTGTGCTGACGTCCCAGAGCGGACCTGCGAGTGCCGCGTTTGCGGGCACCGAAGGCGCCGTGAAGGCGCGCCTGGAGGCCTACAAGGCAGATGGCGGCAAGTGCTCGAACAAGCAGATCGATGTGGTGATGGCCGATGACCAGTCTTCACCCCAGGGTGCGCTGGTCGGCACGCAGAAGTTGGTGCAGCAGGACAACGTGCACTCTATGCTCGAGGTCACCCCGTACTTCTTCGGGGCTGCAACCTTCGCCACCACAGCAGCCAAGGACACGCCGGTTCTCGGTGCTGCGATCGACGCTGCCCCTCAGTGGCTGGAGGACGGCAACAATCTGTTTGCCGCGATGATGACCGTCCCGGACACGTCGAAGACCTACACCTCTATGGGCGACTACTGGAAGTCCTTGGGTATCAAGAAGATTGCTTCGGTAGCCTATGACAACAAGGCATCGGCAGACAGCATGGAGTCCGTCATGCGGTCCGCCGAGGACGCCGGGATTGAGCGCGTGTATGTGAACGACACGATCCCACTCGGCTCCACCGACGTCGGCTCGACAGTCCTGGGTATCAAGAACTCCGGCGCGCAGGCACTCTACCTGCCGATCAATCCCGACACGTCCCTGGCGATCGTGGCCGGTTTGCGTCAAGCGGGAGTGAACCTCGAGAGCATCGTATCCGCGAGCGGGTACGGTGGCGACCTTCTCGCTTCGCCACCGGCCGTGCAGGCGGCCCAAGGGGTGACGTTCCTCTCCTGGTCGGAGCCGGCCGAGATGAACACCCCGGCCACCCAGAAGATGTCGAACGCGTTGAAGAAGTATGCGGATTCGGCCACCGGAATCCCGACCATGTCGCAGCAGTTCGCCTGGAACACAACAGATCTATTCCTCCATGGACTGGAGATCTCGGGCTGCAACGCGTCGCCGGCCGAGTACCGGTCGACGCTGCGCGAGGACAAGACCTGGGACGACGGGGGCATGTTCGCCCACCCGGTTGACTTCTCCACAACCGCCAGTGACACCGAGTGCCTCTACATGGTCGATTTGAAGGGCGACAGCTTCGTTCCCCAGCCAAAGAACTCTCCGCTGTGCGGTACGACGGTGGCTCCCCAGAGTTCGTAGCGTTCGATTGGCCCCCCGGTCGCCCCGCGCTCGGCCCATGTCAGGCCGGGAGCCCCAACAATGACGGTATCGGTCGGTGGCGTCGACAACGCCAAGCTCGATTTCGACTGCGCCGTTCGGCGGAGTGAAGTCCAGTGGATCGCGGAGGAGTGCTTGGTCAAGAAGCTGATCCACCTCCGAACTGGCATCGGCGCGCGCGAGGCCGGTCACCGGACCTGGTCGGGACCGGCCTCGCGCCGCATCATGTGTCCGAGCCCGTGGCATACGCGCGCTCGACCGGTCGAGATCCGCGAGTTGCATCAGTGAGATCGGCGGGGTCCGCTACAGTTCGTACACCGTCGGCGAAATGGCCTGGTATGGAATTGGTTTCGTTCTCTTAGTCGATGATCTACGAGACCCGTTGGGTCGCTTCGTTGATCAGGTTGTAGGGCTTGCGCGGCCTCTGCACTGTGTGGCACGTCGATCAGATACCGCGGAGGAGTGCGCGGCGGTCGCGGCTCAGCGTGATCCAGCGCAGGGATGATCACCCCAGGTTGGCACCATCCGGCAACGCGCCGTCCTCACCAAGCCGCGCCGCGATGAACGCATCCAGAAGACCCCGGTGACGGTGTGCAGCAACGACTCGCTGGCCTTGCCGACCTCGTGCGTCCTTCGGTGGGCATCCTCGCTTCGTCAAGTGTTTGTATGGAAGGCCACGAGCGGGTCGTCTGAGTTGGTGTCGTGACGCCGCGTCAGGCGGGGTCGAGGATGAAGATGGGTTTGTGGCCCGGGTTGGGTCCGGTGAGGACGTCGGGGATCTGCTCCCACGGGTAGATGCCGCTGGTGACCAGCTCGGGATGCAGCGTGCCGTCGGCGACGGCTTGCAGCGTCGGTGTCATGTTGGGGCGCGCCATGCCCTTGCCGTTGTGGAAGTTCACGCCGCGCTGGTAGAGCGACAGCAGGGGCAGGGTCACGTCGGCGAAGTAGATGCCGACGCTGTTCACGGTGCCCTCGGGAACCACCGACAGCAAGGCCTTGCGCAGCGTG
This sequence comes from Gordonia rhizosphera NBRC 16068, assembly GCF_000298195.1. Taxonomy (GTDB): domain Bacteria; phylum Actinomycetota; class Actinomycetes; order Mycobacteriales; family Mycobacteriaceae; genus Gordonia; species Gordonia rhizosphera. Next base: position 17,217 of record NZ_BAHC01000070.1, read on the forward strand.
TCGGGATCGCAGCTGGCGTCGACGGCCACGTGGAAGTCCTTGTCGCGCTTGCCGTTGATGTCGTGTACCTCGGCGCCGAGTTTCTCGGCGACCGCCATCCGTACCGGATCGTCGTCGTAGTAGACGGTGTGGGCCTTGGCGCAGTGGACGGCGACGTCGACGGTGTAGAGGCCGATCGATCCGGTACCGCCGAAGACGCCGACCTTGGGGGCGTCGATGCCCTCGATGGCCGGCATCACCGTTTCCCAGCCGAGTGCGAAGTTGTCGCCGATGGAGGCGAGGTGGATGGGGTCGACGCCGTTGGGGAGTCTCGCGAGGTTGTAGTCGGCGAAGGGCACCCGGATGAGTTCGTCGAAGGTGCCGCCCCACTGGCCGTTGACCGGCAGGCCGTACTGCGCGTCGCCGTGCACGAGGCAGCGGGCCGGATGCCCGATCGAGCACTGCGCGCAGGTGCCGCAGGCGATGTGCCATGCGACGCCGACCTTGTCGCCGACGGAGACCGCCGTGCACTCGTCACCGACTGCGACCACCGTGCCGACGCATTCGTGCCCGAGCGGGAAGGGCCCGAATGGCGAGAACGGGGTCTTGTCGGCGATCACGTGGTGGTCGAGATCGCAGGTGGTCGACGCGATCGGGCGCACGAGCGCGTCGGTGGGATCGACGAGCACCGGCTCGTCGACCTCGTCGAATCGCAACTCACCGGGCTTGACGAACATCAGACTTCTCATCGGGCTTCTCCTGTTCGGGATTGGTTGTCAGGCGAACACTGCAACGGTTTGGGTGGCGGTCATCAGGGGTCGGCGATCGGCGTCCGACATCGTCATGTTCTGGTGGGAGTAGCCGTGCCGGGTGAAGGTGCGGGTCGATTCGAGCAGAAACCACTCGTCGGGCGGCGGGGGATCGTCGGTGTATCCGCCTGCGACATGGGTGTCGTCCCGCCGGCGCGGCGAGTGTCGAAGTTGTCGACGAAGGCCGGTCGCAGCGGAGATGGCTCGGCGAACGCCGGACAGTCCTGTGGTTCCGGAACGTCGGGGCAGGGGAGGAAATCGTGGTCGACCGTGCTGTCGCGGGAATGTGCGAACACGAGGTTGGCCTGCGCACCGACCTGTCCCTGGCTGGTGGCTTCGACGGCGAAGCTGGTGGCGGAGCGTCCGCGGCGCAATCGACGTGCCGCGATCTCGACCTCGGCGATCACCGGCGCCGTGAAGGAGAACTATGCCGAGGTCAGGGTGGGCAACTTGGCGTCCTCGGTCATCAGTGCGGCCTGGACCGATAGCGCGGCAGTCAGGCCGCCGTACGCGGTGCGGCCCTGGGTCCATCGGTCCGGGATGGCGATCGGGGTGGCCGGCTGAAACTTTGCGATCAGATCCGAAAGGGTTGTCATCGATACCTTTTCATGGTCAAGAGACACCAAGTGGTGCCCGGTGCAGCACCAGCTTGGTGGTGTGCGCCCGATATGCCTGTGGCGCATCATCCCAGTCGGCGAGCGTGGTGGTCACGGTCTCGGCGGGCAAGTCGTGGTCGATGAGGAAGTCCAACAGTGCCGGCAACACCGGGCGCACATGGGAAACCCCGATGCGCAGAGTCGCATCGTTGGCGTACATGTGCATCAGGGGCACCTTGGTACCCGGTGACACGTAGTAGCCGACCGGGGTGCAGACTCCGCCGGGCCGCAAGGCGCGCAACGCCGCGTCGACACCTGCGGCACTCGACGTACATTCGACCGCGATGTCGTATCCGCGCGGAGGAATGTCTGATGGCCGGATTCTCCTGCCCCGCATGGGGTGAACGGTGGCGCCGAGCTTCTCGGCGATGGCCAGTCGTTGCGGCTCGTGGTCGATGTAGTCGACGGTTCCGGCGCCATGCGCGACGGCCAGACCCGAGGCGTAGAGTCCGATGCTCGCCGCTGCCCCGCCGAGGATCAGGACCGAGCCACCCGGGCGCTGGGCGAGTGCAGGCACCACGCAACGCCATGCGTCGGCGAGGTTGTCACTGGCGGAAGCCGCGCGCAGTGGATCCAGTCCCGCGGGGAGCTTGACCAGCATGTGATCGGCAAACGGAATCCGTAGCCGGTCGGCGACCATCGCTCCCCAGGGGCCACTTGCGGGACCGAATCCAAACGCGGCGAGGGTGCTGGTCGACGTGGTCGAGCACTTGGCCGTGAGTCCCCGCCGGCACTCGACGCAGTCACCGCACGAGACCGCCCACGGCACGACGACGAGGTCACCGACAGCGAGACCGGTGACCTCGTCGCCGAGTTCGATGACCTCGGCGACACCCTCGTGTCCGATCCCGAACGGGCCCCGGAACGGAACCGCGCCGCAAATACTGCCCACGATCGGGTCGATCAGGGCTGTTCGCATGCCGATCTGCATCGCCCGGGAGACGTGGCGGTGGATGGGCAAGGTGTCACCGTCGCAGCGGGCGGCGACGAAGGGCCGGACGATGGCATCCCGCGTGCTGCGCAGCTGTGGGTCGGGAAGTTCTCGCCAGTCGAGGCGGTTGACCCCGAACAGTGCGAGTTCCCGCATCAGGGCTTGTCTTTCGAGGCAGCCGCGACGGCCCGCAGCTCCTCGAAACGAATCACGTTGCCCGCCGCACCCCAGGTACCTTCCGGCTGTTCGTGAATCAGCACCCACACGCGCAGGCTGTCGGCGTCACCGAGTTCTGCCGCCGCGGAGACGTCGCGGGTGACCTCCTCGATCAACCCGGCTTTGCGGCGGTCCGACAAGGCGCCCTGCGGTACCGTCACATCGACACGGAACCGGGGCAGGTCATCTTCCGGACTGCCGAACGCCGACGGGTCGACCTCGTCGATCAGGCACCACGCCAGCGAACGGAAGAACGCGTTGTCCGGTGCGCCCTCCCACCGCAGCAGCGTGGCCGCCAGCGTGGTCCGGAGGCTCGCGCGGGTGTCGGCGTCCAGGACGCCCTCGGGCAGTGTCAGTTGGATCATCGGCATGGTGTTGACCTCGCTCACCGGTGGACTATAACGGTCGTCATATTCTGATGCGTACGGTACGCTAAGACGACTGTCATAGGCAAGAGGGGCGAACGATGGCCAAGCAACCCGTGCGTGACCAGCTCGTCGCGGGCGCCGCCGACATGCTCGGTCGTCGCGGACTCCGGGCGACCAGTGTGCGGGAGCTCGCCAAACACTCCGGCGCGCCACTGGGATCGACGTATCACTACTTCCCCGGCGGCAAGTCCCAGCTCGCGGTCGAGGCAGTCGAGTTCGCCGACGCGCTGACGATCCGTGTGCTCGCCGACGAACTCGCCTCGGCCGGACCGATCGCCGGGTTATCCAGCTTCGTGGACATGTGGCGTGACGTCGTGGTCAAGAGCGACTTCCGCGCGGGGTGCCCCGTCTTGGCCGTTTCGGTGGAGGAACCCGGTGACGACGACGCCCCGCTCCGGGCAGCGGCGGTCGCCTTCGAACACTGGACGTCGATGCTTGCCGAATCGCTGCGCGCACACGGGGCCGACGCGCAGGCCGCGGAGCAGACGGCCACCCTCATCGTCGCTGCGATCGAGGGCACCGTGGCCATGTGTCGTGCCCAGCGGAGCACGGATGCGCTGGATCGCACGGCCGACGCGCTGGAACATGTGGTTCGCGAGATCACCGGCTGACTCTTTGGTCGCGACTGCGCTCATCGCCACCTCGTAGGCGACCATCAACGATCGGAGAGGATCGGTCCCCGAGGCCGTAGTGACCCGCAGCCGAGCGAGTCGGGAGACCTCCCATGCCGCAGTTTGATTCGCTACGCACTGTTGTGGCCTTCACCTTGCGGTGAACCTCACGTAAGACGCCACTGGGCACTTCGACGACGGTTCCGGGCATTAACCGAATGGGATCTCGGCTGATGGTCAGCTGACCTCCCTATCGCCGGCACGGCGGAGTGAGGGGTAATAGCCCTGGCAAGCGATCACACTGCTGGCGGCGTCGATGATACGACACGTATTCGATTGCTGGCCAGTTCTTTACGCCACCGGCACTCGGATCTGCCCCGGCCTCGAGGTCCGTCTCCTTTGCGCACGCTATGTCAAAGACGCCGCATCGTCCGTCGGTGAGCAGTTGTAAGCCGCCGGAGTGATCGGCATGTGATGCTCAGGCCGGTGCTGCGGTCGGCAGTGAAGTTGCTGTGGCGCATGTATTTCGGGCGCCCAAGGAGGGTCAGATCGTGCAGGACTTACCGTCGACCGTGCACCTCGAATCGTCGACCGTGCGATCTTGAGTGCGCAATCGACGATTTTCGACGCACGGACGACGAGGGGGTGCATACTGCAGAGGTCCCACTGGACGATAGGTGCCGGTTTGGCGTGGTCGGAGGCCTCAAGATGAAGCTGCGTATGAGCACGAAGGGCTTGGCGGGGAAGGTCGTGCTGATCACCGGTGCAGCGCAGGGGATCGGTCGCGGCACCGCGAAAGCACTTGCTGCGCGAGGAGCGAAGCTGATTCTCATCGACGTCGACGCTGTAGCGCTCGACACCCTGAGGGCCGAACTCGGTGACGACGTCGCGGTCGCCGCGGTTGCCGACGTGACCGATTTCGACGCGATGGCGGCGGCCACGGTGGAGGGAATCGAGAGATTCGGCGGAGTGGACGCGGTGCTCGCGAATGCCGGGATCGCGGGATACGGGTCTGTGCAAGAGATCGACCCAGCCACCTTCCGCAAGGTGATCGACATCAATATCACCGGTGTCTTCCACACCGTCCGCGCGGCTCTGCCGTCCGTCATCGACCGCAAGGGCTACATCCTGATTGTCTCGTCGCTCGCCGCCTACACTGCGATGCCGGGAAACTTGCCTTACCACGCGAGCAAGGCCGGGGTGGAACACTTCGCGAATACGCTACGGCTCGAGCTGGCGCCGAGTGGGGTGGACGTGGGGTCGGCGCACATGAGCTGGATCAACACGCCGCTGTACCAAGATGCGAAAGATGATCTGCCCTCCTTCAACGAGGCTCTCGCGAGCATGCCCGGTCCGCTCAGCAAGACCACTGACACGGAGGTCTGTATCGACGCATTGTCCGTGGGATCGCCGAACGGCGTCGGCGCGTCAACGTGCCCGGTTGGGTGGGCCTGCTGCGGTGGCTCAAGCCGGTCCTGACGTCGAGGGTCGGCGATCGAGCGACTCTTCCTTCCGCGAACGAGCTCCTGCCGCGTATCGATGCGGAGGTGGAGGCTTTGGGGAGGTCGACCAGCGCTCGCAACATCGCCACCGGGAGCGTCCCCGCCCCCTGACCTCGTTGATCGTGCGCTGCTCAACGAGAAGTCCAGGTCGGCCGCCTACCTCGTGCTCAATCGGCCCGAGGGCGATTCAGTGACCGGATCTGGGCTTGCGTAAGGATGTCACAGCGCGGGCCTATGCGCGAGTGTCGGCGGTGAGGGGTCCTGACCACGCGCGAGGCGGCCTCAGCTCAGTGCGACGTAGCGAAAGTCCGTCCAGCCCGTCGGGGCCCCCGACGGCGGGTCGACCGGCGGCAGAACGTGCAGTTCGATCAGCACGCGGCACTTGCCGCGTGTGAGGCTCGCCGGCAGGGCGAAGTCGCTTTCCGCCCAACGCTTGTTGGGGTTGGCGCTCGGCGTGAGCCAGATCCCTGCGGGCTTTCCGTCGACGAGCACCTCGGCGCGCTGGCCGAATGTGCCCTGGTCGAGCAGGCGCCGCAAAATCGCGCCATCGTTGGCGGGGTCCAGCGTCACGGTGAAGCGGATCGTCGCGCCGACCCGATGTGTCCGGCCTATCTCGGTCATCGACTCGCCCATCGGGTCGGTGCCGGGTGGCGGGGGGAACGATCCCGGCACCAACCAATCGAGCGGTGGCGAGAGGTTGCCGTCGTGGTCGCCCTCGAAGAAGGCCGTCAGCGTCACGTCCGTCCCCACGCCGCTATAGCCGGCCGAGGGGACGTCGATCGCGGCCGTCTGGCGAATTCGTCGGTCGATGTCCTGCCCGGCGTACCAAAAGACCACGCTGCGGTTCGCCGTGACCTGCCCATTGCCGGCCGCATGCTCGATCCCGGCGTGGATACCGTCGCGAAACTCCCACGGATCGGAGAGCATCAGCCGGTACTGCGCGGTCTGTGCGTGGAGGGGGCCGACCTGTTCCTTCGTCGTCGCGCCATGGTCGGGCAGCGCGAAGAGGCTGGTGTAGTAGTAACCGCCGCTGAAGAAGTCCTCGGTGCCGGTGCCGTATAGCGCCGGCGAGCGTGAACCGTCGACGTACACGCGTTCGTCGCCCTCCATGAACGTCGTGAAGTCCGCCACGCTCTGTCCCGTCTGGGTGTACCAAACCCCGACCACCTTGCCGGCACCAGAGGCATCGAGCAGCGTGAAGTCGCGCCCCACAGTCGTCTGCGGCTCGTCGCGAAAGGTCGCGTGGAACAGGCCGGCGGAGCGGTACGTCACCGGCGCCTCCTCGACCGTCCACGTCGCCACCACCGGCTGCCGGGTCGGGTTGACGAGCTCGACGTCAGCGCTCGAGGAGAAGGGCATCGGGAAGTACAGGTAGCCCTCGTGTCGCGCGGGCGAGTAGCCCACGAGCAAGCCCGTCGCCGGACTGCGCTCTCCGGCGCCGCTGGCGAACAGGTCGGCGAGCGGCGCATCGACGGCGGGCATCGCTTGCCCGTCCCACCGTGCCCGAAGACGAACCGACCGCATGGTCGCATCGTCGTGGCGGTCCAACGCGATCCGCACGGCGCGGATGGTGCCCGCATGCGAGATGTGGAGCAGCGCTGTTCTGCCGCCGGCCGGGATGCTGGTATGCCCGCTGTGGACGGTGCCGGGAGGCAGAATTCCCGGATCGTCGCCAGCGCGCGACCACAGTTGTGCCGCCTCGTCGAGATCGGTCAGCGTGCGTGGATCTTTCGGATTGAAACTGTGGACCCTGGTGTCGGCGGGGTAGGTTTCGTAGCCGATGTCGTAGTAGCCGGGCGCGCCCGTGGTGGTGACGCGCATACTCTTCGCGAACGGGATTCGCAGGTCACAGTAGTTGCCACCGCTCGAGACGTGGTAGTCGCCGCATAGTGGCGCGGGGAAGGCCGCCTGGTCGCCGCGGAAGAAGTCCGCGACGGGGACGTCGATGCGAGGTACCGACTCGCCGTCGAAGAAGAACGCGATGTTGCCGTAGCGCGCCGTGTCGCCGGTGCCCCGCGTCGACTGGCCCGTCATCCACACTCGAGTCACCGCCCCCGGGCCTTCGGCCTCCATCAGGACGAAGCGCCCCGCAGCATCGCGTTCGAGATACGGGTCCGAATCGGAGTTACCCCCGTCGCGCGCGTGACTCGACGCGCCCAGCGCCTGCGCGCGGCCGTCGAGGATTGGCAGCCGCTCGAGCTGCGACATGCCCGCCACGCCGAGCGACGGCGGTGCTTCGATCGTCGCCACCTCTGCTCGCGCAGGCGGGGCGGCAAGCACGTTCAACAGCAACACAAGGATCGCGAGCTTCCTCATCGCGCTTCCCCTGTCAAACCTCACGGGCGAGCGTAACCCGTCCGCTGTGAGACGGGCAACGCCACAACGGTAGGCGTCACCACCGCCTCCGGGCGCACCCAAGTTGCATGTGCGACCCCGCGGGCGATCCTGTCTGGTGGGGTGTTCCTCCAACTGCGGACGCGATCCCGGTGATGTTTGAGAAGGTCAGAAACCATGCTGCAGGAACGTTTTTCAAACGTGGCAGCATGCGAATCGTCGGGTGTGCTGGTGGCATGCGACGAACCTGTAGTCCTGATCGCAGGTCCGCCGTTCGCACGTGATGGGAATGCCGGCAAATCCCGTCTCAGGCAACGGCGACGACCACTGCTGATCGCGGGTGCGGCGTCCCTTACGTCGGGCACGCGTCCGTCACCGATAGGGTGTTCGGATGACCGGAACCTCGAAACGATTGTTGCCGGGTCTGGTCTACGCCGCGCTGACCACCGCTGTTGTCAGCTCGCTCGGCATGCTCCTGGTGCCCAGTGTCGCCGAGCAGTACGACGTCGCGGTCGGCACAGCGCAGTGGATGCTCACCATCAATCTGCTCGTCGGTGCGGTGACCACACCGGTGATGGGCAGGCTCAGCGACGGCCCGCACAAGAAGCGGCTGTTGTTCTGGGCGCTCGCGGTGATCCTGCTGGGTTCGGTGATGGCCGCGGTCTCGCCGACCTTCGGCGTGTTCCTGGCCGGTCGGGCCCTACAGGGCCTGTCCTACGGCATCGTGCCCGTCACGATCGCCCTCGCACGTCGGTATCTCTCCGACGAGCAAGTGCGGCCGGGTATCTCGGCGCTGTCGGTGACGGTGGCCACCGGACTCGGCGTCGGCTATCCGTTGACCGGAGTCCTGGCGGCCGGCTTCGGGTTCCGAATGGCTTTCGTGGCGGCCGCGGTCTTCCTCGTCACCGCGATGGCAACCGTCTGGGTTGTCGTCCCGTCCGGGCCCGACGAGCGTGCGCCGCGTCAACGGTTCGACGTACCCGGGGCGGTGTTGCTCGGTATCGGGCTGTCCGCGCTGCTGCTAGCGATCAGCGAAGGCTCCGGCTGGGGCTGGCTCGATGTCCGCACGCTGACGGTCCTGGTGATCGCCGTCGTCGTGCTTGTCGGGTGGGGGGTGGTGGAACTGCGCACGGCACACCCGATGATCAATTTGCGCATTTTCCGGCACACCGATGTAGTGCTTGCCAACGGCACCGCGATCGGACTCGGTGCCGCCTTGTACATCGGTCTCTCGATCGCCAGTCTCATCGCGCAGGCGCCGACCGACACCGGGTACGGGATCGCGCTGCCGCTGCTCTGGGCCGGCTTCGTGATGTTGCCGCTGTCGGTGGGGAGTTTCGGGGCGAACCGTGTGGTGCGGTTGGTCGCGTCCCGAATCGGGCTGCCCACGTTGCTGCGGTTGGGTACCGCGACGATGGCGGTCGCGGCGTTCTTGATGCTGTTCGCGCATGACGCTCTGTGGGAGATCCTGATCGGGATGTTCCTGTTCGGTGTCGGCCTCGGCACCGCGTATGCGGCCATGCCCGCGCTGATCGCGCGCACCGTCGTGACCGAAGAACTCGGCAGTGCGGTCAGCTTCAACCAGGTGCTGCGCACCGTGGGTGGCGCCGGCGGTAGCGCGTTGTCGGGAGCTGTGCTGGCCGCGCACCCCGGTGTGGGGACGTTCCCTTCCAACAGCGGCATCGTGATCGCCCTTGCGTTGAGCGCGATCGGCTGTTCGATCGTCTTCGTCGCCCTGGTGGTGCACTTTCTGCTGCGCTGACGGTCGATAGAGCCGCCGCGGACCGTATCGTCGCCGGGTGGCACGGTACGCGTTCGGACGCAGGCTGACTTGCGCATGGGGCTCACATGCGCGCGGTCCGGGTCGGACGCTGCGGCTGACGCTCCGCGACGGTATGTGCGAGCGCCTCGCGGAGCGCGCGGACCGCGGGGTGGCCGGCTCGTCCGGCGCGCACAGCGGTGTAGAGGATGCGGTGCGGATCGCCCGGAAGTCCGGCGAGTTGGGTGCCATCCAGGTGATCGCCGGCGATGAGCGCCGGGACGAAGGCCGCGGCGTGCCCCGTCCGCACGAGGTGGGCGTGCAGTAGTGGGTCGGGTCCCTCGAATCGGACCTGTGGTTCGAATCCGGCGTTGCGGCAGACGGTGCGTGCCCAGTCGCCGGCGGCGCTGCCGGGTGGGTCCAATGCCCAGTGTGTCGAAGCGAGTTCGGCGATGTTGCGCGGTGCCCCGCCGAGTGGGCCGTGTGCGGGCGTTGCGAGGTAGAGCGGGTCGGTGACCAGATCGGTCCGCTCCGTGCCATCGCGCACGGGATCGGGTAGGCCCGGATATTCCTCGCCGAGGATCACGTCGAACTGGCTGGAGAGCAGCCCGCCGTAGGCGGCGTTGACTTCCCGCATGGTGATCTCGACCTGCAGTGCCGGGTGCTTCTGTTCCATCAGCGTGAGCACCGCCGGAAAGATCTCCAGGACCGCGGTCTGGAACGACGCCAGCCGCAGTGTTCCGCGCACGGTGGGTTGTGCGGCGGCGAGCTCTGCTTCGGCCTGCTCGAGCTGCGCGAGCACGATCTCGGTGTGGGTCACGAGGGTGAGCGCGTCGTCGGTGAGACGCACACGTCGCCCCACATGTTCGAGCAGTTGGACCCCGGTCTCTCGTTCGAGGATCGACAGCTGCTGGGAGATCGCCGACGGCGTGTACGAGAGCGCCTGGGCAACCTGTGCGAGGGTTCCGCGCAGGTGAAGCTCACGCAGGATACGCAGGCGGGTCACATTCAGCATCGGTCCCACCTCCATTGATTAGCAAAGATGATCATATATCGGAAGAAACATTCACTGGACTGATGACTCTGATCACCTGAACCATGGGACACATGGACACTTCCTCGCGCACCTCGGGCGGCACGGGTACCGCCGCCGCGATGATCCTGGGTTCATGCGTGTCGCTGCAGTTCGGGGGCGCCATCGCCGTGCACCTCTTCCCGACATTGGGCGTTTGGGGAGTGACGGCGCTACGACTCGGGTTCGCCGCCGTCATCCTGATGGTGGCGATCCGACCGCGTGTACGGCGCTGGACGCCGCTGCAGTGGCGATCGGTGATGCTGTTCGCCGTCGCCCTCGCGGGCATGAACGGGTCCTTCTACTGCGCGATCGATCGTCTGCCCTTGGGTGTGGCGGTCACGATCGAATTCCTCGGACCCCTGCTGCTGTCGGCTGCGTTGTCGCGGCGGATGATCGACCTCGCCTGGGTCGCCCTCGCCTTCGTGGGTCTCGGACTGCTCGGCATCGAGAGTGTCACGCAGGCCGAGTCACTGGACTCGGTCGGCGTAGTCTTCGCCCTCGTCGCCGGATCGTTCTGGGTGCTCTACATTCTGACCAGTGCGCGGGTCGGACAACGCGTACCCGGTGCCGGTGGACTGGCGATGGCGTTGGTGTTCTCCTCGCTGCTCGTTCTGCCGTTCGGGGTGTCCGGAGTGGCGAGCGCGGTGGGCGATCCGATTCCGTTCGTGCTCGCGCTGGCTGTCGCGATGATGTCGTCGGTCATTCCGTACACGCTGGAACTCGCTGCGCTGCGGCGACTTCCACGCCACGTCTTCGGTATCCTGCTCAGCCTGGAACCGGTCGTGGCGGCGATCGCCGGCTGGGCTCTACTGCATCAGCCGACCGGACCGCTGCGGTTGGCCGCCATCACGCTGGTGATCGTCGCCAGCATGGGGACCATCGTGACCGCACGGCCCACCCGAGTTGCGTCAGCCGCGCCGCCGGTCACCGACGACGAGTACGCCCAGATGCCGGAGGTCTCCTGAGGCTCTAACGGTAGGTGCGCACCAGAGGACAGGTGAAGGGGTCACGGTGTCCGAGGCCGACCTGGTTCAGATATCGGATCACTATGGCGTAGGAGGCCAGGAGGGAGGTCTCGGTGTATGTCACGGCGTGCCGGGCGCAGTGGGCGCGGACGAGAGGCTGGACTTTGGCGAGGTTTGGTCTCGGCATGCTCGGGAACAGGTGATGCTCGATCTGGTAGTTGAGGCCGCCCATCATGAAGTCGGTGACCCTTCCGCCCTTGATGTTGCGAGACATCAGGACCTGGCGGCGGAGGAAGTCGACACGCATGTCCTTGGGAACGAGAGGCATCCCCTTGTGATTGGGTGCGAATGAACCGCCGAGGAGGAGACCGAAGACGGCGAGTTGCATGACGATGAAGCAGACGGCTTGCACCGGAGTCATCACGATGAAGGGCACCGCGATGCCAAGGCCGAGTCGGATCGTGATGAGCGCGATCTCGAGGAGTCGGTGGGGCACAGGTGCTCGTGCTGTCAGTCCTTGGAGGCTCGCGAAGTGCAACGCGGCGCCTTCCAGCGTCAGCAGCGGAATGAAGAACCATCCCTGGCGATGCGTGAACCACGCGTAGAGGCCCGATCGAGCTGCTGCGGTGTCGGGATCGAACGCGATGGGCCCGTCGGCGATGTCCGGGTCGATCCCGATCTGGTTGGGTGCCTTGTGATGTCGGTTGTGTTTGTTGCGCCACCAGTGCAGTGACAGGCCGGCGCCTGCGGCGGCGAGGATACGTGCGGTCCATTCGTTCGCGGGAGTGGACGTGAAGATCTGTCGGTGGGCGCCGTCATGTCCGAGGAATCCGAATTGTGTACTGACTGCGGCCGCTACGACGGCACAGGCGAGTTGCCACCAACTGTCACCGAGAACGATGACCGCAGTCCACGTTGCGGCGAAGGCGACGACAGTGCCCACGATCCGGGTGAGGTAGAAGCCGTGGCGTCGTTCGAGGAGACCGCGATCGCGGACCTCGGCCACCAGATCGGTGTAGGAGCTGACGAATCTGTTGTCACGGGTGGGGGATGGATGGGTTGCGGACACGACTGCACCTCGCTGCATTCTGTTCGGTGCCAGGCACGCTTCGAGAAATGTCGGAAGCTTGATGCGTGTCACGAGAGGGTGTGTGAACCGGGTCCGAGATCCCGGCGGCACCTGCCAACCTACCAGGTGATCATGTCGGCTGACCGTCGTTGACGTCGGTGGGCGTAGAGTGGGCGGCAGCCGGACTGAATATCCGACAGGGTTCTGTCGGCGTCTCCGGTGTGAAACGGCCACTCTCGTTTTGTGGCCAGTTCGGGCTGATAAACATCGAACAAGGCTCCCACCACTGATGCAAACGCGCGACCAGATGTCGGCGTCATAGGCGCCACCGTGACCTCCATTCCACTACTCGGCCCGGTCCGGGTTCGATTCAGCGGTCAACCCACCGCTCCGGTCGGCGGTGCCTGGTACCCGTATAGCGTGCAGCTCGCTGATGAGCTTCCGGGAGTGTTGCTGGCCGCGCGACCACTGTTCGGCGACGTCGTCCGCATCGGAGTGAACTGGCACAGCTTTCGCCGGTTTCCCGGTCTCGATTCGCTGGACTCGCCCCCGACTCCTCCGCTGATGACCCTCACCACACAGCAGACCAGCGTGACACTGCTGGTAATACCGCCCCGGACCGCATCGTCGTTGGCGGCCATTCTGCTTCGGTTGGCAAGCAACAGCGCCACCGCCACGGGTCTGAACCATTCCCTGGAATATCGTCGGGCCGAACGAATCCTGCAGCGTGCGCGCGGAAACATGCCGTCGACAGCGGGACCGGCGGTGCACGCCCACCCGTCGTCTGCCGCTGAACGAAACCATGGCTTACGCGGTGGCACGACACGATCGGACATGATCCACCGACCGACGCATGACCCGTCCACCGCCGAAAACGGACCGACCAGCCCACCCACCTTGACGTGATCGGATCAGCGAATCCCGACGTCGCGTACCGAGTCGGCGGCGGCGCACGGATCGTCCACTAGTTCTCGTCCATGGCATCGAAGGTCTGCTGCACCACTCGCATCGCCGACAAAGCAGCGGGCGCACCGCAGTACCCGACGGTGTGGACGACCGCCTCGACGATCTCGTCACGCGTCACCCCGTTTGACAGCGCGCCACGCACATGGCCGGCGAGTTCCTCGTGTGCGCGAAGCGCGATGAGCATGCCCAGGTTGAGCAGGCTGCGGTCGCGACGAGCGAGTCCGGGCCGGGTCCAGATGCCACCCCAGACGTGCTCGGTGACAAACCGCTGGAGCTCGGCCGACTCGGTGCCCTCGGTTCGCGCGAGTGCGCGGTCGACGAAGTCGTCACCCATCACCTCACGGCGAACGGTCATACCGTCGTCGACGGTCGGGCGGGTGGGCTGGGATTCGTGATCGTCGTTGGGCATGGCGTCCATCGTCGCAGAACCGCGGCGCGCGGCGGCCGGTCGACACTTGTCCGAACGACGGTGCACGAATACATCGACGTCACCGGCAACTTGGAGAGCCTGACGACCGCAACCCTCGGCTGCCGGGACTCTCAGATCAGCAACACCCACACGAACCGCAGCCCGATGACAGTGAACCCCAGGACGGCCGTGGCGGCCAGCCAGCGGCGGGCCAGACGATCGCGAGTGGCTCGATCGTGGTCAGGATTCGGGCGCAGATAGACGTAGGCGGCCGTGACGGCACACCCCGACGCGGCGACCCCGACGGTGAGGGTGATCGTCAACATCACCACATTCGTCGTGCTCACGGTGGCGAGGTCGACGCCCAACTACGCTTCGCCCACATCGGGAGGGCCGTCCGACGGCCGGAGACGTCCACGGGATCGGTTGTACCTCCGTTGTTTGCCCAGACACAAGACCAGGGCTGCCGCCCACACATGCCATTCGCTGCGCCGATAAGCACGCGCGATCAATGGCTACAAAACGAGTCCTTCTCGACGAAGAATCCGGGACGTACCGTTGAGTGTCGGCCGGCCCCGGGCCGGGTCGCGACCACCCGACGGGGCAGGAGGCCTCAGATCATGCCCACGTCCGAACCCGCAGCGCAGGCAACCGAATCAGGTAGACCCCCGAGGGTTGTCGAACGTCCCGACGGGGGGTTGTTGTCACCCCGGCACGTGGTGCGCGACTTCGGCGGGACTTACCTCGTCAACGGCCTCATCGGCCTGATCTTCGCGGCCTCGGGTCCGGTGGCGATCATCCTCGCCGCCGGAAAGTCCGGCGACCTCAGCGCCGCCGAACTGTCGTCGTGGATCTTCGGGGTGTTCGTCCTGAACGGAATCCTCACGCTGATCGCGAGCTGGGTGTACCGGATGCCGCTGGCCTTCGCCTGGACGATCCCGGGGACGGTGCTGGTCGGGTCGTCGCTGCAGCACCTGTCCTGGGCCGAGGTGCTGGGGGCCTTCCTGGTGACCGGCGTGTTGATCCTCGTCGTCGGGTTGACCGGGCGTGTCCGAAATGTCATGTCCGCGTTGCCGACACCGATCGTGATGGCCATGGTGGCGGGGGTCTTCCTGCAGTTCGGGACCGCGATCGTCGGCTCGGTGGACACCGATCCCGCGGTGGCGGTGCCGATCGTCGTGGTCTTCTTCCTCCTGCAGGCCGCTCCCGGGTTGTCGCGGTGGATGCCGCCGATCATCGGCGCGGTGCTCGCCGGGGTGGTGGCGGTGGCCGTCAGCGGCAAATTCCATCTCGGTCACCAGGACACCGGCTGGGTGGCGATCCCCCTGGTGCAGGCCCCGGAGTTCAGTGTTCGGGCTCTTCTCGAGCTGGTGGTTCCGCTGGCGATCACGGTGATCGTGGTGCAGAACGGGCAGGGCGGCGCGGTGCTGAAGGCAGCCGGTCACGACGCCCCGATCAATGTGGTGACGATCGCCTGCGGCGTGTGGTCGATGTTGGCGTCGGTCTTCGGCGCGATCTCGACCTGCCTCACCGGACCGACCAATGCACTGCTGGTGGCGAGCGGTCATCGGCAGCGGCAGTACACCGCCGCACTCACCTTCGGGGTGCTGGCCATCGTCGTCGGGCTGTTCGCCCCGCTCTTCGTCGAGCTGATGTTCGCCATGCCCGCAGCGTTCATCGCCACCGTCGGCGGACTGGCCCTCCTGGGTGCGCTGCTGAATTCGTTCCGATCCGCGTTCGGTTCGCGGTTCACCATGGGCGCGCTGGTGACATTTCTGGTGACCATCTCGGATCTGAGCTTCCTCAACATCGGGGCCGCCTTTTGGGGGCTCATCGCGGGCCTGGCGGTGTCCGGGTTGCTGGAGCGAGACGACTTCCGGTCGGAGAAGGCGCAGGCGCACTAGGAGCTCGAAGTCGGGGCCTTGGGAACCGGGATCTCGCAAGACAGATGGGTCCGGTCTACGGCCGTGTCTCCCACACCTCACCTCACGTCGTCTCGCCGAATTCGATCTGCAACTCGGTCAGACCGCGCAACAAGAACGTGGGTTCGTAGGTGAAGCGCCGTTGACCTGCAGGCCCATGGGTGTTCTCGTCGAAACGGACATCGTGCATCCGGTCGAGCAGCCGGTTGATCGTCACACGACCCTCGACTCGGGCGAGCGGCGCCCCCGCGCAGGTATGGATTCCTCGACCGAACGCCAGGTGCTCGCGTCCGTTCGCGCGGTCCAGACGAAACTCGTTCGGGCTCTCGAACTTCCGTGGGTCGCGGTTCGCCGCACCGAGACACAACATGATCACGGTGCCGGCGGGGATGTCGACACCGCCGAGTCTCGTCGTCTTTCGGGCCAGGCGGAAGTCCACCTTGGTCGGGCTCTCCATGCGGAGGGCCTCCTCGATGAACGGCATGATGAGTTGGCGATCCTCGCGAAGCCGGCATTGGAGATCGGGCCGATCACACAAGGCGAGTACCGCGGAGCTGAGCAGCTTCGTGACGGTCTCCTGCCCGGCGGCGAACAAGAACGTGGCGGGTCGTACCACATCGATCACCGGTGGAACAGATCCGTCCGGATACTTGGCCAACGCGAGGCCGGTGAGGATGTCCTCGCGTGGGCTGTCCCGTCGGTCAGAGATGTAGCCGCTGAACAGGCCGTCGAGGTATTCGAGAGGATTGCTGCCGACCGGCTCGTGGTCGAGCGCGCCGACCCGGGAGCCCGGCTCGGCGCCGGCGCCGAGATTGCGGCGTATCTCCTCGCGGTCCTCGGCCGGAACGCCCAGCAGATCTGCGATCGCCAACGTCGCGAAGGGTTTTGCATACTGGCTCAGGAACTCACACCGGCCATCCGCGATGAACTCGTCCAACTGGCGGTCGGCGAGCTCCCAGACGAAGTCCTCGTTCTCCTGCAGGCGCCGCGGTGTCAGCAGACGCAGCAGCAGTGACCGGGATTTCTGGTGATCGGGCGGATCCATGGTGACCATGTGCTCGAAGATCGGGAACTCGTGCCGGTGTTTCTCGATCTGTTCGGTGATGTCGTCACCGTCCGGAGTGAACGGCAATGGAGGGAACGGTCCCCCGATCGCATTGACGGAGGAGAACGAGTCGGTGTCCTTGAAGGCCTCCTGTACCTCTTGGTAACCGGTGACCGCGACGACATTCTGATACGGCTCCCGGGTGACGGGTCCAACGCTGCGAAGGTGGTCCCAGAAGGCATAGGGGTCTTGCGATATGTCTGGATCGGTGAAGTAGTCGACGGAGGTCGTGGCGCTCATCGATGGATCCTTTCGGCGGTGGGTGGTTGAACCTCGGTGATGTGCGTCAGGGCATCGGGTCAGGGCGCCTGCCACGTGGTTCACCTTCTAGATCATGTGACTGAAGATTAAGTCGTGTGCCCTAATCTTGTCTATGGTTTCATTAGTTCATGGCGACAGAGGTTCGATCCGCCAAGGAGCGGCTGATTCTCACGGCTGAACGCTTGTACGCCTTACGCGGTCTCGACGGAGTCGCACTGCGCCAGATCGGACTCGAAGCGGGAATGGCGAACAAGTCGGCAGTTCAGTACCACTTCGGGTCGAAGAATGGGCTTGTGCGCGCGATTCTCGCCAATCGCATGGACGATCTGGATCGGCGGCGAGCACTGCTGCTGGCACGTGTCCGGCCCGGCGACCTCCGTGGCGTCGTCGAAGCCCATCACCTACCTCTGATCGAGCTTGGTGAGGACGAAGACTGCTTCTATCTGCAGTTCGTGGAGCAATTGGAGCAGAAGGTGCATCCGCTGTACCAGTTACCGGCAGCCAATCAGCAGGTGGAGCAGCACTACTTCGAGCGAGTCGGGACAATGTTGACCGACGTGCCGGAGAGTCTGCGGCTTGTCCGAATCTTGCAGGCGTCGGCGATGTGTCTGCACGCATGCGCCGACCGGCACCGCATGAAGGTGCTCGGCGAGAAGGTGCCACCTTACGCGGTTCATGTGAGCCAGTTGCTCGATACTCTGGTGGCCGTACTCATCGTGGAACCATCGACGGAAACGGTTGTGGCTCTGGAATCTTGGATGGAATCCGGGGGATGAGAACAGCGCCACTCCCTCATGGGAGCCGATTGTGACGACACAAACGAGTGGGTAGGAGGTGGTGGCCGTGGGAAGGCGCACCGTGAAAGTCAGCGTCGACCGAGATCTGTGCGAAGGACACAGCCTGTGCGTGGAGCTCGCGCCGACCGTCTTCGACATCGGCGACGACGATCTTGCTGTGTGGCAGGAACACCCACCGGAATCGGCCGACGATGACGTGCGCGCTGCCGTCAGAGCCTGCCCCCGGCAGGCGATCTCAATGGCCGAGGACGATTGATCACCCCAGGGTGGCCAACTGCGATGAACACTGCGTGAGGACCCGCATCGTCAGCATGGTGGATGCTCGGTGACCACCGTTGTGGCACAGTGAGGCCGGTAGCTTGTTGTGCGCATTTCCGGTCTGAGGAGGACCATTCATGGCGGACAGTCGATTCGGAGTCGCCGAACTGGACGATCTACCCGATGATCTACGCGAGCGGATCGCGCCGATCGCCGAGAAATCCGGATTCGTGCCGAACATCTTTCGGGCGCTCGGCCGCCGACCCGACGAGCTGCGGGCCTTCCTGGACTATCACGATGCGCTGATGGAGCGCGACGAAGGGCTGAGCAAAGCCGAGCGGGAACTGGTGGTCGTGGCGACCTCCGGGGCGAATCACTGCGGCTACTGCGTGGTCGCGCACGGTGCGATCCTGCGAGTGCGGACGAAGGACCCGCATCTCGCCGATCGAGTCGCCACCAACCCTTGGGGAGCCGAACTGGACGACCGCAGGAGAGCGATCGTCGACCTCGCCCTCGCGTTGACCCGCAAACCCGAACTCTTCGGCCAGAACGACATCGACACGGCACGCGCCGCGGGACTGACCGACGACGAGATCTGGGATGTCGGCTCGATCACTGCACTGTTCGCGGCCTCGAACCGGCTGGCTCATCTGGCGGCGCTGGCACCCAATGCGGAGTTCTACACGATGGGCCGCGCCACGCGCTGATGGACACCGAGCCGCCGCCCGGGGTGGGGGCGGCGGCTCCGTGAAAGGCGACGGTCGGAGAACAATGCGCCTCTCGGCGAGTGGCCGCTCGAAGCGGCGAAATGAGTTGGGGCCCGGGGCAGAGATTCCGAGACCGTCGCGTGATTCAACGCAGGCGCCACCGGGATCTATTCCGGACCGGCACAATGACCTCATGATCCGGATGGCGACGATCGGCACCAGCATGATCACCGGCCGGTTCATCGCCGCAGCCGCCGGGGTGCCCGCCGTCGCGGTCACCACGGCGTATTCGCGCGATGCGGACCGCGCGGCACGATTCGCTGCGGAGATGAGTCTGCCCGCGTCGAGCTCCGATCTCGATGGCTTGTTGTCCTCGCCGGACATCGACGCGGTGTACATCGGTTCGCCCAACGGCGTGCACGCTGAGCAGGCCGAGGCGGTCATCGCCGCCGGCAAACACGTTCTGGTCGAAAAGCCCGCCGTCCCGACCGAGGCTCAGTTCATCCGGCTCGCGGAGGCCGCGTCGGACGCCGGTGTGATCTTGCTGGAGGCGATGCGCAACTGCTACGACCCCGCGCTCGACGCAATTGGCGATCTGCTGCCCGAACTCGGGGTGCTGCGTCGTGCGTCGCTGGCCTACTGTCAGCGGTCGGCCCGCTACGACAAAGTGCTTGCCGGTGAACGCGTGAACATCTTCGATCCCGCACTTGCCGGTGGAGCGCTGTTCGATCTCGGTGTCTATCCCATCGCGGCGATGCTGCGGTTGTTCGGTGAGCCGGTTCGAGTGCTGTCCGCATCGGTGCCGATTCCCGGCGGTGCCGACGGAGCGGGTGCGGCGCTGGCGATCTACGACGGTCTCGTCGTGGACCTGTCGTATTCGAAGATCACCGCGTCGGATCGAGTCAACGAGATCCAGGGGGAGTCGGGGACTCTCACGTTCGACCACGTCGCCGAACCGACGTCGGCGACGCTCAGTTTGCTCGACGGCACCGTCACCGAGCACACGTTCGACGGACCCGCCAACAATATGGTCCACGAAATCCGACGATTCGCCGAACTCGTGGCTGGGGAGAACGACCCGACAGCCGATCACGAGCGCACCCTCGCAACCCTGCGAATCGTCGAGCAGATCCGGGCGGCGGTGTAGCAGCGGGACACGGTGCATTGCGTTCCGCGGAACGCTGACGGCTGAACCGTGTCCTCACACGCCCTCCACCGCATTCGCGTCCCGTCGTCCACGCGTCCGTGCCCAGTACATGACCGGAATGAACATCAGGGACAGCGAGCCGAAGGCGAGCGCGAGGGTGGCGTAACTGGTCGCGGACATGACCATGCCGGACATGGCCCCGCCTCCGGCGCCGGCGAGTGCGATCAGGACATCGATGCTGCCCTGGGTGCGGGCGCGGTTGTCGGGAACCGTGGCGTCGACGACGAGTGCGGTGCCGGCGATCAGGCCGAAGTTCCAGCCGAGCCCGAGCAGCGCGAGCGCGACGATGAGCAACCCGAGAGAGTCGTCGGGCGCGAGGGCGCCGGTCAGACCGGCCAACAACAAGGTGACCGCGGCGGCAACGGCCATTGGGAGCCGGCCGACCTTGTCTACCAGGACGCCGGTGACCAAGGAGGGCAGGTACATGGCGCCAACATGGATGCCGATGACGACCCCGATCGCGCCGAGTTCGTGATGGTGGGCACGCATGTGCACCGGTGTCATGGTCATGATCGCGACCATCGCGATCTGGGTGAGGACCATGATGGTCGCGCCGACGTAGGCCCCGACACCCGGAGGTGGGACGTCGGTCGGCTGCGCGGCCGATGTCTGTGTCGCTGCCGCATGATCGAGTCGGCGTGCGAGCAGCAGCGGGTCTGGGCGTAGCAGTGCGAAGAGGACCGTGCCGGCGGCGAGATAGGCGGCCGCGGCGAGAAGAAAGGGTCCGGCGAGTTCGGGGATCGACAGGCTGCGGGCCAGTGCGCCCAAGGGTTCGACGAGATTGGGACCGGCCACCGCGCCGACGGTGGTGGAGACCATGGCCACGCTGATCGCGGTCCCGCGGCGCGCGGGCGACGCCAGATCGGTTCCCGCGTAGCGGGCCTGCAGATTGGTGGCGGTGCCTGCGCCGTAGATGAACAGCGCGACGAACAGCAGCCAGACGGTGTCGGTGGTGGCCGCCACCACGACCCCCATGGCGCCGATACTGCCGGCACCGAATCCCGCGACGAGGCCGATGCGCCGTCCGAAGCGTTGGGTGAAGCGGCCGACCAGGAACGCGGCCAGCGCCGAGCCCAGGGTGAACAGCATCGTGGGCACACCGGCGAGCGTGTCGGAGCCGAGCATCTGTTGGGCGAGCAGGCCGCCGACGGTGATCCCGGCCGCGAGTCCGGCGCCGCCGAGGACCTGACTGCACACGACGACGGTGAGCGTGCGGCGCTGCACGCGCTCGCGGTCGGTCATGCTCAGCGGATCAGCTGGCGTGGCAGGGGCGGTAGGTTCGGCGGGTCCGGTCATTCGGGTCGTCCTGAGCGGTCGATGGTCATGATGTGGTGATTATCGACCATCCTTCGCTCCGGGGATGCCGTCGAGCAGGCCCGTGCAACGAGCTGCGATGCACACCAGTGCACGGAAGGTCTACCATGTGCACATGACGAGCGTTGACGACTTCGACGTCGCGTTGGCCGCGAGAAATGTGGATGCAACCGCGTCCACAGTGCTGCGCCATGTCCTCGACACGCTCGACTCATTGCGTCACGCCCCGCTGACGGCCGCCTCCGTCGACTACCTGAAGAAACACGGGGGCGAAGGCGTCGCCGAGGCTTTGGAGGTACCCATTGACGCGGTGCGCACGCAAGACGTAGAGGCTGCTGCTCGACGGGCCGCCGAGTTGCTCGCAACCACAGTCAGCGTGCAAGAAGCGGCCGACCGACTCAACCTCGACCGCTCTACCATCTCGCGCCGCATCGGCCGCCGTAGACTGTGGGCCATCGATCTGGGAGGGCAGAAGCGCATCCCCACCTGGCAGTTCACCGAGCACGACACCATCCCTGGACTCGACCGCATCGTCGCTGCCATTCCCCCGGGATATGCCCCGCAAACGATCGCAGCTCGGATGACCACTCCACGAGAAGAACTCGACAGTCGAACGATCGTCGAGTACCTCATCGACGGTGGGGATCCCACCCTGGCTGCGGAAGCGGTTGAAGCACTGGGCCAGTGGTGAACGAGAGGCTGCCGAAGGTCCCCCAGAATCCGCCGGCCGATCTCAGTGCGGAGTCGCGAGACGTCACGAGCTTCGCCGGCATCCTGTGGCGCATTCACCGCACCGCAGGAATCCACGTGTTGGCATGGAACACACCCCGCACCTTCGGACCCCTCGCCGACATGCGCTACGACCCTCACCCTGGTCCTCGACCGGCGGCAAGCTCGGTCGGGGTGCACTACAACGCCACCGACATCAAAACCGCCCTCGCCGAGGTCTACCAGCAAGACCGGGTCATCGATCTGCGAGGTAACGGCCCCCAGCTCACCGCGTGGCGTCCCACCAGGCCGCTGCGGCTTCTCGATCTGACCGACACCTGGGCGATCCGCAACGGGGCGTCGTTCGTACTCAACGCGGCACCAAAACGCGTGTGTCGCAGATGGTCACGCGCGATCTACGAGCAGTTCCCAGACCTCGACGGCATCCATGTCCACTCGACGATGACCGGGGCGCCAAACATTGTCGTCACCGACCGATCCGCCGATGCGTTTCCGGTCCACCCGGACTTTTCCGAAGCACTCTGGGCGGTGGAGACACTTGTGCGTAGTCAGGCGCGCACCATCGGATACCGGGTGATCTGACGAGTCGTGGGTCGCCAGACCTGATCAATCGGAGGTCGGCGCGGCCAGTACTGCAGAACCGAAATGATGGCAGGCGAGCAGCGCCAGTTCCACGTCGAGGCGGTCGTCGGTGATTGACCGGCCACGCCGCTCGAAGGCGCGCTGCACACGGTACTTGACCGAATTGTGGTGCAGATTCAGCTGTTCGGCGGCGGCTTTGTAGCTGCCATTCTCGTGCAGGAAAACGCGCAGGGTCTCGCGCAGGCGGGCGTCGTTGTCGGTGTTTTTGGCCAGTGCGCCAAGCGTGTCGCCGACCCATTCGCGCGTTTGCGCGAGGTCTCCGGCGAGCAGGGCGGCCGGAGCCACGCCCGGGTCACCTGCCATCGTCAGACGAGGCTCCGACGACCCGGCGACCGCGACGCCGCGAGCATTCTGCGCCTGCCGGTGCGACCGCCGAAAGCCGTTAAGCCCCGGCAGCGGGGCGCCCACGGCCAGGCAGAGTGCATCGGGGGTATCGGACGCGAATCGACGAAGGTGATCGATGGCATCGGCTGTGGAGTCGGCATCGCCGAGTGGGAGCCAGCCCCACCCGCTGACGCGGTCGGCCGCCACGAACAACGCGCCATCCCGCAGCTTCAGGGACTCGCCGAGCTCGCGAACGAAGCGCTCGAGATCCAGCAACTCGCGTCCCGGAGCATCGTTCTGGCCGGTCCAGAGGATCATCGCGAGATGAGTCCGCCGCAGCGGATACCGGATCGCGGTACTTGCGGCGTCGACGTCGATCGTCCCGGCGTGGTCGTCGGGCCCGTCGAGCAACTCCCGAACCCGGACCGCGCGGACGCTGTTGCGATTCTCGACCCAGCGCTCGCGCTCGGTCTCGTAGGCGTCTGCCACCTGTTCTGATAACCGATCGATGTATTGAAAGCTGACGCTGCTGACGGCCTCGAAGACGTCCAGCGCCGGCCCGGGCTCCAGCTTGGCCTTACGGATTTCGGCGAGTGTGTAGTCGAGCATCTGCTGGTAACCGAGTCGGTAGGCGCGGATCAGAGCTTTGACCGGGATGCCGCGCTGGGCCAGCCGGCGGGCATACTCCAGAGCTGCGGTCGGCGGCTCGACACGTTCGATGGCGATGTCATAGCGCAGGGCGTCGATCACCGTTTCCACGTTGCCGGCGACGCTTGCACGCAGGAGTTCGAGCAGCTGGGTGTCGCCACGCAGCTCGACGATCTCTGCGGCCAGGTGTTGCTGGATGCCCCCGATCAGGTCATTTGACTGCCCCGAGATCCGGTCGATCATCGCGGCCACGCTGTCGGCGTTTCGTGACTGGTTGTCGTCGTGAACCACCACAACATCAAAGGTAGGCGTGGTCTCGGCATCACGAAGCCGATTGTTTGTTTTCCCGAGACAAACGTGTGAACGGACTTCGTCGCGCGACGACGGTGTGAGAGGAGTCACTGATTTCTACGGTTATTGAGTACCTCAGAAAGCCCGATGTCAGGACTCGACCGTGATTCTCTCCTCTCTGCCCGATCGCCGCGCTGCGGCCGCTCCGACCGCCGCATGCCTCGACGACGACAGTGTCAGCCTCGACAATGCGGCCTTCCTCGACGCGGTACTTCGGGCGGCGTCGACCCTCCGTCGGCACTCGGTGGGCCGCGGTGACGTCGTCGCCGTCATGCTTCCCAACACCGTCGACCTCGTGGTCTCGTTGTTTGCCGCGTGGCGGCTGGGTGCGGCTGTGACGCCGCTGAATCCGTCGTTGTCGGCTGATGAGGCCGGCTATCAGGTGTCCGATGCCGACGCGAAGGTTCTCGTCGTCGCCGATCCGGTTGATCTGGGCGTGAGCGCCAGGGTGATCACGACCGGTGACCTGACCGCCGACCCGGCGGCCGACGACATCGAGCCGGTATCGGATCCGGCCGGTCTGGCGCTGTTGATCTACACCAGCGGTACCACCGGCCGCCCGAAAGGTGTGATGCTCGATCACGCCAACCTCGACGCGATGTGCGGCTCGGTCATCGATCACTTCGAGCTGACCGGGGCTGATCACAGCCTGCTGATCCTCCCGCTGTTCCACGTCAATGGCATCGTGGTGAGCACGCTGTCGCCGTTGATCGTCGGTGGCCGCGCCACGATTGCCGGTCGTTTCGACCCGCGCACCTTCTTCGGCCGTGTCGAGGGCAGCCGGGCCACGTACTTCTCGGCGGTCCCGACCATCTACACGATGCTTGCCGACCTGCCTGCCGAGCAGGCCCCGGACACTTCGTCGTTGCGTTTCGCCGTGTGCGGTGCCGCCCCGGCCAGCGTGGAACTGCTTGACAGGTTCGAAAACCGTTACGGGGTCCCGATCGTTGAAGGGTACGGCCTGTCGGAGGGGTCGTGCGCCAGCACCGCCAATCCGCTGCATGGCAAGCGTAAGCCGGGCACCGTCGGGCTGCCGCTGCCGGGCCAGACCATCCGTATCGCCGGCTCCGATGGCCGCCCGGTCGCCGACGGCGAACCCGGTGAGGTGCTGATCTCCGGCCCGAACGTGATGCGCGGCTATCTCAACCGTCCCGAGGAGAACGCGAAGACCCTGGTCGACGGATGGCTGCACACCGGCGACATCGGTGTCATCGACTCCGACGGCTACCTGATGCTGGTCGATCGTGCCAAGGACATGATCATCCGCGGCGGAGAGAACATCTACCCCAAGGAGATCGAGACGGTTGCCTACCGGCTGCCGGAGGTCGCCGAGGCCGCCGTCGTCGGCCGCGCCAACCCGCTGTATGGGGAAGAGCCGGTGATGTTCGTGTCCGCGACGGCCGGGCACTCGATCGACGTCGACCGGGTCCGTGAGCACCTGGCCGTAGCACTCGCGAAATACAAATGGCCCGCCACGATCACGGTCCTCGACGAACTGCCGAAGAATCCGCTGGGCAAGATCGACAAACCCACACTGCGCAAACGCGTCACCGCCGCCTCGGCCTCTGCTTGATCCACTTCCCACCGCCACACCGAATCAGGAGAAATCACAATGGGATTCACCAAGCCCGACCTCCCCGCGGTCGATCCGCAGGAGTTCCTGCGCCGACCGCTTCAAGAGCGTCTGCGTATCTTGAGCACGAACTGGGTCGAACACGGCTTCGGCTCGCCGTGGATGGTCCACACCATCTACATCATGAAGCTCGTCTTCTTCTACGCCCTCGGCGGCGTCATCGTCGCGACCGCCACCTCGGGTCTGCCGGCGTTCTGGCATGTCGCCGAGTGGTGGAATCAGCCGATCGTCTACCAGAAGTTCGTCCTGTGGACCGTGCTGCTGGAAGCCATCGGCGTCGCGGGCTCGTGGGGTCCGCTGGCCGGCAAGGTCAAGCCGATGACCGGCGGTATCCGGTTCTGGGCACGCCCGGGAACCATCCGGTTGCGCCCCTACAAGTGGGTTCCGTTCACCGCCGGTGACCGTCGCACCTGGTTCGACATCGGGGTGTACCTGGCTCTGTTGGTCACCCTTGTTATCACCCTGGTGATGCCCGGTGTGGCGAGTTCTTCGATGTCGGAGATGTTGCCGGACAACACGTCCGGGCTGGTGAATCCGGCACTGCTGATCGCTCCGATGGCGCTGCTGGTGCTGATCGGTCTCCGTGACAAGACCATCTTCCTCGGTGCCCGCGGTGAGCAGTACCTGCCCGCGATGTTTTTCTTCACGGTGCTGGGATTCGTCGACATGATCATCGCGCTGAAACTGCTGATCGTCGTCGTCTGGGTCGGTGCCGGTGTGTCGAAGTTCGGCAAGCACTTCGCCAACGTCATCCCGCCCATGGTCAGCAACAGCCCGGCGATTCCGTTCAAGTGGCTCAAGCGTGCGCACTACCGGGACTTCCCCAATGATCTGCGTCCCTCGAAGCTCGCCGAGTTCATGGCCCACGTCCTGGGTACCACGGTCGAGATCGCCGCTCCGCTGGTCCTGCTGTTCTCCACCAACAAGACGCTCACCATCGTCGCTGCTGTCGGGATGGTCGCGTTCCACCTGTTCATCATCTCGACGTTCCCGCTCGCGGTGCCGTTGGAGTGGAACGTGCTGTTCGCCTACACGACGCTGTTCCTGTTCATCGGTTTCCCGTCGTGGGACGGTTACGCGGTCACCGACATGTCCTCGTGGTGGCTGCTGGCCGTGATCGTTGCCGGACTGTTGTTCTTCCCGATCCTGGGCAACTTCCGCCCCGACAAGGTGTCCTTCCTCCCGTCCATGCGGCAGTACGCCGGTAACTGGGCTTCGGCGACATGGGCATTCGCGCCGGGTGCCGAGGAGAAGCTGAACAAGGTCACCCGCTCCGCATCCAACACCGTCGACCAGTTCGTCGCGTTCGGCTACGAGCCGGAGTGGGCCGAGGTCACCATGAACCAGCCGGTCGCCTGGCGGTCGATGCACAGCCAGGGGCGCGGACTGTTCTCGGTGCTGCTCAAGTCGGTCCCCGACATCGACACCCGCATCGTGCGGGAAGCCGAGTTCATCTGTAACACGCTGATCGGCTTCAACTTCGGTGACGGACACCTGCACAACGAGGACCTGATCGCCGCCGTGCAGACCGAAGCGCAGTTCGAGCCCGGTGAGCTGATCGTGGTCTGGGTCGAGTCGCAGGCCTGGGGCAGCTCGGTGCAGCACTACAAGGTGATCGACGCGGCGCTCGGCGTGATCGAGCGGGGTACCTGGAAGGTCGCCGACGCCGTCGCTGCCCAGCCGTGGTTGCCCGACGGTCCGATCCCGACCGAGGTCACCTTCTCGCTGGCCAATGGCCGCCATGGCCAGGGTCACGGGGTGCAGGCGTGAACACCCGACCGCAAGCGAAGGCAACTCGACGATGAGTACCGCAACGGTCGTCGGCAGCGGGCCGAACGGGCTCGCTGCCGCCCTCACCCTGGCGCAGGCCGGACTGGACGTCACGGTGCTCGAGGCCGCCGACGAGATCGGCGGCGGCACCCGCACCAGCGAGGCGTTGGTGCCCGGCCTGCTGCACGACCACTGCTCGGCGATCCATCCGATGGCCGTCGGTTCCCCGTTCCACAGCGACTTCGGGCTCAGCGACTATGGCCTCGAATGGCGGTGGACCGACCTCGACTGCGTGCATCCACTCGATGACGGCAGCGCCGGGGTGTTGCACCGCTCCGTGGACGACACCGCGGCAGGCCTCGGCCGGGACGGTTCGACATGGCGCGCTCTGTTCGGTGGTCCGGCATCGCATTTCGATGCTCTGTCCGACGACATCATGGGCCCGTTGCTGCGCGTGCCGTCCCATCCGCTCGCCCTGGCCCGGTTCGGTGCGCCGACGGTGCTGCCGGCATCGGCACTAGCGAGGGTGTTTCGCACCGAGGGCGCCCGAGCGTTGTTCGGAGGTGTTGCGGCGCACACGTTCCGGCCGCTGCACCTCCCGATGACCTCGGCCATCGGGCTCGGCATCATCACCGCCGGTCACCGGCATGGGTGGGCGGTAGCCGCGGGTGGGTCACGCGCGATCACCGATGCGATGGCCGCCAAACTGGCCGACCTCGGCGGCAAGATCGAGACCGGCACCCGCGTCACATCGGTGGCGGACCTGCCGCCCTCGGACGTACTCATGTTCGACCTGTCGCCCGAGGCGGTCGCCGACATCCTCGGCGATCGGCTGCCGGCGCGAGTGTCCCGCGCCTACCGCCGATTCCGGCGAGGGCCGGGCGCATTCAAGGTCGACTTCGCCGTCGAAGGCCCGGTGCCATGGACCAACGCCGACGCCCACAAGGCGGGCACCGTGCACCTGGCCGGGACGTTCGCCGAACTCGCGGCGACCGAGCGCGACATCGCCGCCGGGCGCATGCCGCAACGGCCGTTCGTGCTCGTCGGGCAGCAGTACCTCGCGGACCCGCAGCGGTCGGTCGGCAACATCCATCCGATCTGGAGCTATGCGCATGTGCCCAACGGCTACACCGGCGACGCGACCGAGGCGATCATCGCCCAGATCGAGCGCTTCGCGCCGGGATTCCGTGAGCGGATCGTCGGGCACACGGTGCGGTCGGCGACCGCGATGGGGCAGTACAACGCCAACTACAGAGGGGGCGACATCATGACCGGCGCCAAGGACATCCGGCAGTTGACCTTCGGGCCTCGCGTGACCTTGTCGCCGTACTCAACGGGTGTTGCCGGCGCCTACATCTGTTCGGCGGCCACCCCGCCGGGGCCGGGTGCTCACGGCATGGCCGGCTACCACGCCGCCTGCAAGGCACTTTCGGAAATCTGAAAAAGACTCTACAACAGAGAAATTGGAGAAGTTAACATGAACGATCTCTCGGGTCGTCGCGCCATTGTTTCCGGTGGCGCACGCGGAATCGGGCGGGCGATCGCCGAACGTCTGGTCGCCGGCGGCGCCAGGGTGGCGATCGCCGATATCAACGGTGACGGGGCCAGGGCGGCTGCCGCCGAACTCGGCCACGGGTGTATCGGCGTCGCCTGTGACGTCCGGTCCACCGCTGATGTGACCGCTGCTGTTGCGGCCGCGGTCGATGGGTTCGGCGGACTGGATCTTCTGGTGAACAACGCCGGCATCGAGATCGCCAAGCCGGTGATCGACCTCACCGACGAGGAGTTCACCCGCATCCTCGACATCAACGTCACCGGCACGTTCCGGTTCACCAAGGCCGCTGTGCCGGCGCTGGCGCAGGCCGAGGGCGCCGCGATCGTCAACATGGCGTCGGTGGCCGGAACCGCGGGCGGACCGCTGCTCAGCGCGTACTGCGCCTCCAAGGGTGCGGTCGTGCGGTTCACCGAATCGGTGGCGATCGAGTTGCGCGCCCAGGGCATCCGCGTCAACGCGGTCTGCCCGGGCATCGTGCAGACCGAGATGGCCGACCGGCTGGCCGGCCCGGTCGAGGCGATCTCCCCGATCCCGTTCGACGAACTGATCGCGCTGAAACAGGGCCGGTTCGGCGCTCCCGAGGACGTCGCGGAGATGGTCGCCTTCCTGGCCTCCGCCGAGACCCCCTTCATCACCGGCAGCCACTATCTGGTCGACGGTGGCCT
This sequence comes from Gordonia rhizosphera NBRC 16068, assembly GCF_000298195.1. Classification (GTDB taxonomy): domain Bacteria; phylum Actinomycetota; class Actinomycetes; order Mycobacteriales; family Mycobacteriaceae; genus Gordonia; species Gordonia rhizosphera. The sequence continues at coordinate 46,814 of NZ_BAHC01000070.1, forward strand.
GACCGCAAACCTCTTCTAGGAGAACACCAATGACAAAGAATGAAACTCTCGCCAAGTCCGAACAGGCCGCCGATTCGCTGGCCGGGAAGGTCGCCGTGGTGACCGGTGCCGCCCGCGGCATCGGCCTCGAGGTCGCCCGCAGCTATGCCGCGCACGGCGCCAAGGTCGTCATCTCCGACATCGACGACGCCGCCGCTGCCGACGCCGCCGGAACGGTTCCGGACGCTTCGGCGCGCCGGTGCGACGTCCGCGACGAGGACAGCGTGTCCGACCTGATCGATCACACGCTGAACCTGCACGGGCAGGTGGACATCGTCGTGGCCAATGCGGGCATCGCCAGCGTGTCGCCGCTGGCCGAGATGTCGTTCGAGATGTGGCGCACCATGATGTCGATCAACCTCGACGGGGTGTTCCTCACCGTGAAGCACGCGGCGCGCGCGATGATCGCCGCGGGCACACCGGGGTCGATCATCACCGTGGGGTCGGTCACCGCGCTGCATGGTACTCCGCTGGTCGGGCATTACGGCGCGGCGAAGGCGGCGGTGGTCAACCTGTCCAAGACCGCTGCGCTCGAGTTGCGGCCGCACGGCATCCGGGTCAACTCGATCCTGCCGGGCTTCGCCGAGACGGCGCTGGTCACGAGCAACAAACAGTCCTACAGCGACACCGTGGGCGTGGACTTCGATGCGATCATCAAGCAAGCTCAGGGCGGTTACGTGTCCGTCGAGGACGTTGCCGCGCTGGCGCTGTTCCTCGCGTCGGACCGGGCGTCGTTCTGCACCGGCGGCGGGTACGTCGTCGACGGTGGGTTGACGGCCAGCCTGTTCTGACAGCGGTCCCCAACCGCGGGGCGGCACCGTCGACGGTTCGAGTGGTGTGAGGTTGCGAAGTCTCACGGAGGGTTGCCTCCGTGAGACTTCGCTCGTACCCGCCCGATGCTCGTCGAGCGCCCGGACGTCGGTGATACCGCGGGATGCCGTCAGGTGCGAACCGAGACCTCATCCTGCACAAACATCGTGACCCCGCCACTGGCGAAATTGGGGACGTCGCCAGCGGCCACCGTCATTTCGGGGGATCCCAGACCCGCCTGCAGCGCCTCGGCGTCGGCGAAGAAGAGATTGGCCACCGCGTAATACGGCGGCTGCGAGCCGTCGAGCGACGAGGCCTTTCCCCAGGTGAATTCGGTCAATCCGGGTACGGCATTCGCCAGCGGGATGTGGACCCGTTCGTAGTACTCGTCGAATGCTTCCGGATCGGTCGGATGTCCATAGCACACGGCAACACGAACAGTCATCGGGGAATCACTACTCCTTGTCGGTCTTGGCCACGAGGGTGAGAACGTCATAGGTCGCCCCATGTTCGTCGTTCTTGATTGGTCACGACCACACCCCGGTGCACCCCACCATAGTCGGCGCTTTGCCGTGGGGTGTTCTGTTTCGCGGTGAGGGTGACGGTGAGGTTATGAATACCAATCATTCGGTCGGCAAAGACGAGCGTGGATCGCCGTGCCGCTGGGACGCCACTGGGATCTCAGCAACGGAGATCGCGAGACTCCCAGGCGATCAGGGCGGCTGCATGCTCATGACAGCTGCCGAGCATCCGCGGTCAGTGTGTTCGTGATTGCGGCAGCAACGGTCGTGAGTTCCTGCCGCGCGACCTCCCACCCGAGGTCGGGGGACCCTCGACCCAAGAGCACGACCGCGAACCGGCCAGACTCTCCGATGAGTCCCGCGCTGTGCAGATAGAGCGATCCGTCCGGACAACACATCCATCCCTGCTTCGCGGCAGCCCCGCCCACGTCGGGTGAGAGGAGTCCGTAATCCTGCAGGAAGCCGTCGGCGGCCAGTGCGGGGGCGAATGCGAGGGGCGTGAGGATCAGATCCCGTTCTGCCGCGGACAGACCCATCACATATCGGTAGACCAGCGCGACATCAATCGCCGTGATGGTCGTTTGCCCCCAGAACTCGGGGAGGGCGGGCGGTGCGGTCCCCGTGAGACCGAGGCGCTCGACGACGCGGGCAATCGCGGCGGGTCCGTCGAAGCGGGTCCAGAGTTCATTCATTGCGAGGTCGTCGCTCGGCCCCAGGGCGCGCCCGATCAGCCCGAGGTCTGGTTCGCCCAGGATGGTCCCGGCATCGCGGTGACGATCGACGATGTCGACGGCCAGGATCAGTTTCGCCAGGGATGCCGACAGGGTGGGTGTGGTTGCCGACGAGTTCGCCGAGATCCGATCGTCTCGGCGGTCGAGTATCGCGATGTCGACGTCGATGGTTCCGAGGTCGGCCGCGGTCGTCTCGCCCAACGCCACCGCCCGCTGTGCGGCACTCTGGGTGGGCCCGCGCCCGGTGGGCTGCTCGGTACCGGCTGCAGCCAGGATCGTGGTGGGGGCGTGCAGGGCCAACGGCGCCGCGACCATGATCGCGATGAACAGCGCCATCCATCGCGGCCATCCGTGCCGGCCGCCGCCCAGTGCGGGCGAAGTTGCCATCGATCACCACCTGCGTCGAGCCGGATGCCGGACCGCGTTCGACTGGCCGCCCGATGAGCGCCATCAGTCGTTAGTCCTTATCCCACTCGTTCATCTGCAACACGATCGTGGTCGCCGGTGTTCCCCCGCGGCGTCTCTCGATGGTCGTCAGGCCGGGCGACCTCGAGCGTCGCGGTGAGTGGGAGGTCCTGTCATTACCGGGTTCGTCAGTCACTCCCCGAGGTGTGAGGATCTTCTTAGGGTGGATTCATGACCGTCCCGACATTGACACTGAACAACGAAGTACAGATCCCTGCGCTCGGATTCGGGGTCTTCCAGACGCCGCCTGAGGAGACCGCTGCGGCGGTCTCGACCGCTCTCGACGTCGGATACCGCCACATCGACACCGCGGCCGCCTACCTGAACGAACGAGGCGTCGGTGAGGCGATCGCACGGTCGGGCCTCGACCGCTCCGAGGTGTTCCTCGAGACCAAGGTCTGGATCACCGACTACGGCTATGACGCCACCCTGCACGCGTTCGACAAGAGTGCGGGAAAACTCGGTGTCGAGCAGATCGACCTGCTCATCCTGCACCAAGCCCTGCCCGGCGAGTTCGACCTCACCATCGATGCCTACCGGGCGCTGGAGAAGCTGTACGCCGATGGGCGGGTGCGCGCCATCGGTGTCAGCAACTTCATGCCTGTCCACCTCGAGCGTTTGTTGAACGTGACGTCGGTGGTACCGGCCATCAACCAGATCGAGGTGCATCCGTACTTCCGGCAGACCGCAGTTCTCGACGCCGACGCCGCACACGGCATCGTGTCGCAGGCGTGGTCGCCGATCGGAGGGATCACCTTCTACCGGGACGGGTCAAAGGGATCCACGCTCGACGACCCGGTGATCGGGCAGATCGCCGCGGAATACGGCAAGACACCCGCCCAGGTGATGCTGCGCTGGCATCTGCAGCAAGGGCGACAGGCCATCCCGAAGTCGGTGACCCCGTCGCGGATCGCCGAGAACTTCGACATCTTCGACTTCGTGCTGACAGATCAACAACTCGAGGCCATCGACACGCTCGATACCGGAATCCGGGGCGGTCCGAAGCCCGAGGTGATCACCCGTGAACGGTTCGGGCTCGAGATCCCCGAGGCGTAGCAGAGCACGGCGGTGGCGGGGACAGACGCAGTACCGTTGAGACGGTGAGTAGTGTCGTGACAACACCCCTCAAGCCCAACCGACGCGTCCGGTGGGGCCGCCGATGTGGTCAGATCGCGATGGTGGCCGTCCTGACCGGCGCCGGTGTCGCCTGCAGCGAAGACGGAGGATCGGGCGAGTCGGGTGTTGCCGCAGCCCCGTCGACGCTGCCGTCGACGATGAATGCTGCTCGGCTGCTGCCTGTTCCACTGACCACGGCACCGGGCACCGACGCCGGGTCCGCAGCCGGGCACTCACTCAACCTGCCGCAGGGATGGAATGTCCGGGTGTGGGCGAACGTCCCGGAGGCACGCATGGCGGCGTGGACCTCCGACGGGAAGCTGGTGGTCTCCACCGGGCAGAACGGTTCGTTGGTCCTGCTCAGTCCGAACGGGCCAGACCAAGCGCCCACCACCACAACACTTCTCGACGGTCTCGACAACCCGCAGGGCATCGCGTTCACCGACGACAACGGCCGCGAGCTGATGATCGTCGGTGAATCGGGCCGCATCGTCTCGTGGGACTACCGCGACGGCGCGCTGAGCAATCGACGGGTGGTCATCGACGGCCTTCCCGACGACGGCAACCACCCGGCCAAGATGGTCGCCGTTCGCGACGGAACGATCGCCTACAACGTGGGATCGGCGACCAACCGTGACCCGGTCGATCGCACGTCGAACCCGCAGCGGGCCACCATCGCCGAGGTCGCACAGGACGGGACGGGCAACCGCACCCTGGCGGTCGGGGTGCGCAACGGAGAGGGGTTGTCGTTCGCACCTGACGGCACCCTGTTCACCGCGGTCAACCAGGGCGACAACCAGCCCTACCCGTTCCGCGACGACCAGGGCGACTACGGGCGCGTCGTCCGAAGCTACGTCAACGAGAATCCGGTCGAGCAGGTGTCGCGGATCGGCCCGGGCACCGATCTGGGGTGGCCGTACTGCGTTCCGAACTCGGGCGGGACCGCTGAGCTGCTCGACATCGGATACGTGAACGACCCCATCAACAACCCCGACGGCGACCGGCTCGACTGCAACAGCATCGGACGGACCATGCTGGGCCTGCCCGCGCACAGCGCCCCCATCGGCTTCGTGTTCACCCAGGGTTCGGCGTTACCCGAATCCCTGTCCGGCGGAGCGCTGATCACTGCGCACGGATCATGGAACCGGCAGCCGCCCCGGGAACCGTATGTCGCCTACAGCCGGTGGGATGACGCCACCAGATCGTTGACGACACCGACCGTGCTGGTCACCGGTTTCCAGAACGCCGACGGATCCCGTTGGGGCCGAAGCGTGGACGCCGTCCCCGGCCCGGACGGATCGATCTACGTCACCGACGACACCGCCGGGCTGGTCTACCGCCTCACCCCGCCGGCCGAGTAGGCGGGCCAACTGTTCTTCCCCTGGACTTGCGATGGTCCCCCGGCTGCAGGCACCGGAGGATCGCGGGTGTGGGGGACGAAGTTGGCGGGCAGGTCAGGTAACCGCCGGAACGGCGGCCGATGTCTTGCGCGGCTGCAGGGTCGGGTCGAGCAGCGTCACCGTTCGTGCCGCGTCGGGCTCGGCGATCCGCGTGATGAGGCGTTGTACCGCAAGCTTTCCCATGTCGGTGTAGTTGTTGTCCAGGGTTGTCAGGCCGATGTAGCCGATCCGGGCGAGATAGCTGTTGTCGTAGCCGACCACGCTGACGTCAGCGGGGGTCTCGAGTCCCAGCGTCTGTGCGAGCGACATGGTGATCACCGCCGCGTAGTCGTTGTTGGCGAGGATCGCGGTCGGTCGTGGGTCGCGCGACAGCAGTGCCATCGCCGCCGTCCGGTCACCCTCCTCGGACCGGTCGCTGACCTCGACGAGGATGAGTCCGTCGAGACCGTGGCGTCGCATCTCGTCGCGGTAGCCCTCGGCGCGGAGATCCGCGGCGCGGCCGGTGCCGGCGAGATGAGCGATGCGGCGGTGCCCGAGACTCACGAGATGTTCGATGGCACGTGCGGCGCCGGCCCGGTCGTCGCCGGTCACCACGTCGACGTTGGGGAGGTCGGGTTCGCGGCCGGCGGCGACGACGGTGGGCAGCGTGCGTGCGGTCGTCAGCAGATGAGCGGCCGGGGGGAGAGTACCGAGGCACAGCAGCCCGTCGACGCGGGCCTCGACGAAGGCGTCGAGCACCGAGGCGTCTTTCTCCAGGCCGAAGTCCTCCGACAGGAACAGCGTGAGTCCGTGCGCGGTGAGCTCGGCCCGGACTGAGGCGAGCAGGTCGATGAACCAGGGATTGCGCAGGTCGGACAGGATCGCGCCGACGGTGTGGGTGCGTTGGGCGGCCAGCGCCCGCGCCGCCGCGTTCGCGCGGTAGCCGAGTTCGTCGGCGGCACGCAGGACCGCGGCGCGATTGGCCTCACTCGCGCCGGGCTGGCCGCGCAGCACCAGCGAGACGAGCGACTTGGACACGCCCGCGCGCCGCGCGACGTCGACGATGGTCGGCCGGGTGCTCCGCCCGGGGGACGCGTCGTCTGTGGTGGTCACGGCAGCACTTCCTTCATGGGTCGAGGGTCTCGTCCGGTGGCCTGATGACTGGAACGATCCATGCCATTTTCCACCGTTGTCGCGTGGATTTCAACGATTGTTGAGTCGAGTGTTGACGATTCTTTGTGGTCTGGCTTACATTTGAGACCTGGAACGCTCCAAGTTGCGGACCAGGTCCTTCCAATCCAGTCTGAGAAAGCAGGGTCAGCCCCATGTCCTCCCGCCGCACGATTCGCGTCGCCCTCGTCGGAGCCGGTGCCGCAGGCCAGGCGCACGCCTTCGGTTTCCGCAATGTCTCGATGGCCGCCGGCCTCGACTCGGTCGCCATCGATCTGGCGACGGTCGTCGACCCCAACGTGGAGTTGGCCCGACGCACCGCCGACCGGTACGGCTACCGAGAGGCCACCGCCGACCTGCAGAGCGTGCTCGACGACCCGACCATCGACGCGATCAGCGTCGCGCTGCCCAACAGCGTGCACGCCGTTGTGCTGCCGGCGATCCTGGCCTCGGGCAAGCATGTGCTGGCCGAGAAGCCGATCGGGCGTAACGCCACCGAGGCCGCCGAGCTGGTGGCGCTGGCCGAGCAGTCGGCCGCGGTGACCGGTGTCGGGTTCTCGTTCCGGCGCCTGCCCGGTCTGGCCGCGGTCCGCGACGCGGTCGCCGGCGGCGCCATCGGATCGGTGCGCAGTTTCACCGCCTGGTACAACGCCGACTACGGCGCCTCGGCCGACGCCCCGTTCTCCTGGCGCTATGCCAAGGAGACCGCCGGCGCGGGTGCGCTGATCGACATCGGTACCCATGCCATCGACAGCGTCCAGCACGTCGTCGGCCCGATCCGGCGGGTCGTGTCCGCGACCCTGCACACGGCGATCACCGAACGGCCGATCCCGGGCTCCGATCAGACCGGCGTCGTCGACACCGACGACGTCGCGCTGCTCACCGTCGAAACCGAGAACGGCGCCATCGGGCAGATCCACGTCAGCCGGATCGCTGTCGGCTTGCCCAACTCGCTCGGCGTGCAGGTGCACGGCGAGAAGGGCCACGCCCGTTTCGATTCGATCGCCGCCGGCGAGTTCCATATTCACCTCGACGACGGTCCCGCAGCGCTGTCCGGTCCGCGGCGTGTGTTCACCGGGCCGCAGCACCCCTACTTCTCCGACGTCGCGGCCATGCCGGGTGGGGGAGTCGGCACGGGATACGCCGAGGCGTTCGTCGCGGAGATCCAGCATTTCGTGCGCTGCATCCTCGCCGGCGAGCCGATGGACACCAGCTTCCCGTCGGCGCTGCGGGTGATGCGCGTCGTCGACGCCGCCTCGCTCGCCGCCGCCGACGGCACCGCCGTCGACATCGACACCATCGTCGAACGCACCGCTCCCGCGGTCAGCCACGCCTGATACCTACGAATCCGATTGGATCACCGATGAATTCGCCTCTTTCCGACACCGACCTGCAGCCCGTCGCCGACCCGGCGTTCGCCCGCCTGAGCCTGGGCACCGCCCCGGACTCGTGGGGGATCTGGTTTCCCGACGACCCGAAACAGCCGCACTGGAGCACCTTCCTCGACGAGGTCGTCGAGGCGGGGTTCTCCACCATCGAACTCGGCCCGTACGGCTACCTGCCCACGAACCCCGAACAGCTCAGGGACGAGCTGGGTAAGCGGGGACTGTCGCTGACCGGCGGCACCGTCGGCACCGCCTTGCATCGCGGCCCCGAGGCCTTCGAGCAGGTCCGCAAGGACGCGTTCGACGTCTGTGAGCTGTTGGCGGCCTTCGATGTTCACCATCTGGTGGTATTGCCCGAGCAGTACACCGACCTGCACACCGGCGCACTGACCCAGGCCGCCGAACTGACCGCGGACGAATGGCGCGGCCTGACCGAAGGGCATTCGGCGCTGGGGCGGCTGGTCGCCGACGCCTTCTCGGTCACGCAGGGTTTCCACCCGCACGTCGACACTCACGTCGACAGTCAGAACTTCATCGAGAAGTTCCTCGACGACACCGATCCGGACACCGTGTCGCTGTGCCTGGACACCGGGCACGTCTCGTACTGCTCGGGCGACAACGGCGAGATCATCTCGCGCTACCCCGACCGGATCAGCTACATCCACCTCAAGCAAGTCGATCCCGGTATCGCGGCCAAGGCGCGCGAGGACCATGTCGGGTTCTACGAGGCGGTGCAGCGTGGTGCGATGGTCGAACCACCGCTGGGTGTGCCGACGATGGAGCCGCTGCTGGCCGACCTCGCCGCCTTGAACCGGGACCTGCGCCTGATCATCGAGCAGGACATGTATCCGGCGCCGCCGGGAAGCGCCAAGCAGATCGCCATCCGCACCCGTGAGTACTTCGCCGGCATCGGCCTGCTGCCCGCCCAGAAGTAACCACATCCCAACACCTTTCGCACTATCGTCAACCAAAGGAGCACGACGATGAGAACACCACTACGGCGCCGGCGCGCGGTGACGGTCGCGGTTGCTGCGGTCGCGGCCACGACCCTGGCCCTGGCGGGCTGCTCGAGCACCGGCGGGAAACCGGACTCGGGCGGCAACGGGCTGTCTGCGGGTCAGGCCGACACGCCCCGCTACACGGTCGCCATGATCACCCACGGCGTGCCCGGCAACGCGTTCTGGGATCTCGTCCAGAAGGGCGCCGAAACTGCCGCGGCGAAGGACAACATCGACCTGAAGTACTCTGCCGATCCGCAGGCACCCAATCAGGCGAATCTCGTGCAGACAGCGATCGATTCGAAGGTGAACGGGATCGCCGTGACACTGGCGAAGCCCGACGCGATGGCGCCGGCGGTCGGCCGGGCACTGGAGGCGGGAATCCCCGTGGTGGGCCTCAACTCCGGGTTCGACCAGTGGCAGGCGATGGGAGTCCAGCAGTTCTTCGGACAAGACGAGAACATCGCCGGTGAGGCGGCAGGTAAGCGGCTCGCCGACGAGAATGCCAAGCACGTACTGTGCATCGTGCACGAGCAGGGCAACGTCTCGCTCGAATCCCGTTGCGACGGAGTCGAGAAGGGCCTCGGCGGCACGGCGACGCTGGAGCGCATCAACGTGAACAGTGCCGACATGCCGTCGGTGAACGCTTCGCTCACGGCGAAGCTGCAGCAGGACCCGTCGATCGACCGGATCATCGCGCTCGACGCATCGATCGCGATGACCGCGGTGGATGCCAAGGGCACCGCGGGCAGCGACGCGCGCGTGGCGACCTTCGACACCAATGCCGCACTCGTCGACGCGATCCGCAGCGGCCAGGTGGAGTGGGCGGTCGACCAGCAGCCGTTCCTGCAGGGCTACCTGGCGGTCGATTCGCTGTGGCTCTACCTGACCAACGGCAACATGATGGGCGGCGGGCAGGCAGTCCTCACAGGTCCGGCGTTCATCGACAAGACCAATATCGACTCCATCGCGGAGTACGCCAAGGCAGGTACCCGCTGACGTCCCGGTAGGTCACATAGCAGGTGGTCCACGACAACGTGTCGTCGTGGACCACCTGCTCATGGTGAAACCCTTCGGGTGCCTCCGACAGAACTGTGGAAGCTGCTGTCACACCTCGAGATTGTCCGTAGGTTCTCAGACTCGCCTGAGAGCCTCGGGCGTGAGTTCGTGTGCACCGTAGCTGTTGTCATCCGGGTTGATCGTCACGCCCGGTGCGACGAGCTCGTCGATCCGGTCCAGGACCCCGGTCGACAGTCTGATGTCGGCAGCGGGCAGGTAGGACTCGAGCTGCTGCATCGTGCGCGGGCCGACGATGGCCGCCGTGACGCCGGGGTGGTTGATCACAAAAGCGATGGCCAGCTCGATCAGCGCCATCCCGGACTGCTCGGCGAGCAGGGCGAGTTCCTCGACGATGTCGAGCTTGCGCTGGTTGGCTGGGCTGGACATGTCGAAGCGGGCGTTTGGTCGTGCACTCGACGTGGGGGAGGCGGCGGCGTCCTTGCGCCACCGACCCGACAGCCAACCGCCGGACAGTGGGCTGTAGGTCAGGCTGCCCATGCCGTGGCGTTGCACGGTCGGCAACACATCCCCCTCGATGCCGCGCACCAGAATCGAGTACGGCGGCTGTTCGGTGACGAACCGGGAGAAGCGGTTCTGCTTCGCCGCCCATTGCGCTTCGACGATCTGGGAACCGGAGAACGACGACGAGCCGATGTAGCGGACCTTGCCCGCGTGCACCAGATCGGTCAGCGCGCCGAGGGTTTCCTCGATATCGGTGTCGGGACTCGGCCGGTGAACCTGGTACAGGTCGATGTGGTCGGTGTTCAGCCGCTCGAGGGAGCTCTCGACCTCGCGGATGATCCACCGGCGCGACCCTCCACGGTGATTCGGGTCCTCACCCATCGGCATGAAGAACTTCGTCGCCAGGAACACGTCGTCACGCCGGCCGCGCAACGCCTCGCCGACGATCTCTTCGGACACACCCCCGGAGTACACGTCGGCGGTGTCCACGAAGTTGATCCCGGCGTCCAAGGCGGCGTGGATGATTCGGATCGAATCCTGTCTGTCGTTGTTACCCCACGGGCCGAACATCATGGCGCCCAGGCACAACGGGCTGACCTGCACCCCGGTGCGGCCGAGTGGACGATACTGCATGGTTTCCTTCTTTCATCGACGACTGCCTGATCGACGCTACGCACGCGAACAGCTCTGAGGGAGGCCCCGGCGACGAGCACCACCAGCGATGACCACCGCGCCCAGGTCCGGGAGTTCCTGACCACCCGGCGTGCCCGCATCACCCCCGAGCAGGCAGGCCTGCCCGCCTACGGCGGCAACCGGCGGGTCAAGGGGCTGCGCCGTGAGGAGGTGGCGCTGCTCGCCGGGGTCAGTATCGACTACTACGTGCGGATGGAACGTGGCAACCTGGCCGGGGCATCGGATGCGGTGCTCGAGGGGGTGGCGAGTGCGTTACAGCTCGACGACGCCGAGCGCGCCCACCTGTTCGATCTGGCGCGCGCCGCACAGACACATCCGTCACGACGACGCGCCAAGGCCACCGGTGTGACGGCCGGGATCCAGCAGGTTCTCGATGCGATCGTCGACGCACCGGCGTGGGTGCGTAACGCGCCACGACATGCTCGCCGCCAACCGGATGGCGCGGGCGTTGTATGCGCCGCTGCTGGACCGTGATTCGCGGCGTCCGCCCAACAATGCGCGGGTCGTGTTTCTCGATCCGGCATCGCAGGAGTTGTCGTCGACTGGGAACGCGCCGCCGACGACATCGCCGCGATGCTGCGCTCGGAGGCCGGGAGCAACCCGCACGACAAGCAGTTGATCGAGCTCATCGGTGAACTTTCCACCCGAAGTGAGGATTTCCGCACTCGGTGGGCGGCGCACAACGTGCGTTTCCACCGCACCGGGCACAAGAAACTGCACCACCCCGTCGTCGGGGATCTGGATCTGGACTTCGAGGCCATGGAGTTACCCGCCCACCCCGGGCTCACGCTGATCGTCTATACCGCACCCGCCGACACCCGCGCCGCGGACGGACTCAGACTGCTCGGCAGCTGGGCGGCGACCGCCGAGCAGTCCGGGGAGCTCAAAGCGCTGCGCAGCTGATCAGACCGCGTGGTCTACGACGAGTACGGGTGCCACAGCTCGACGAATCGGGGATGAACTCGTCGAGTGCACCGTCACTGGCCGCCTGCACCATCCGAAGATGCGCCAATCGCAGGGGCGCCGAGGTGCGTGGCCATCAAGCGGAATGCCACCGAGGGTTGCCGGTTGGCGATCGCATTCGTAATCTCGGTGTGGGCGCTCAGGGAGTGCTTCATCGCTGCGTCATCGCCAAGGAGGGTGTCCTCGTCAAACTGCCGGTAAGCAGCACGCGACACGGCCTCGATGAAGGTCGAGAGGACCTCGTTGTGGCTGGCTTTCGACACCGCGCTGTGCCATTGGATCTTGCAGTCGACGAAGTCTCGGGAGCTCTCGAATGCCTCGACGGTCCTGTCGTTGATCGATGTCAGCTCCGCGAGATCGTCGTTCGTACGGCGCTCGGCGGCGAAGTATGCACACCATGGCTCGATGACCCGTCGGGCTTCGACGAGCATCTCGGTGCTGGGCGCCCACCCTTCGAGGTGCAGCGCCACCGAACTCATGAAGGCCGACGCCGTGGGCCGCGACACTATCGAACCGCCCCGGCGACCCGTCTTGACGACGATGAGGCCTTGTCTCTGCAGTTGCCCGAGTGCGTCGCGGACCACCGACCGTGCTAGTCCGCTGTCCTCGACCAGTTGTCGCTCTGGCGGCAGTTGGGTCCCGACGGGGAACTCGCCCGAGATGATCTTGTCCCGGATCGTCTCGGCGAAGACATCGGCCGGTCGTGGGACCTTGACCGCCTCGATGTCGAGGCGTCCGCTTTCCTCACCCATGTCTTGGAATATAGGCGTCCCCGGCACGACTCACCCCCACTGTCCGCCCATATTCGGCAAAGCGGCGTCGACAAGCGGCCGAGTTTGCCCGGACGGGGCGGGATCTATCGGGTGACCGGAGGCGTTGTCGTCGCCGGGGCAATTCCCTCCGGTAGGCCCGATGGATGATGCGGTCCGATCGCGACGTGTTCGAAGAGGCCGAGTCCGACCGATCCGTCGGATCGTGTCGCCCTGCAGATCTGTTGGGCGTGGACGTTCTCGATCTTCGTCGGTACGGCGTCGGCGAGTTTCCAGGCGTCTGAGCCCACCGCGAGTCCTCCGTGGTCGGTGCCGTGTTTCCACGTCGGGTGGTAGTACCCGAGGCCCTGCATCAGGAACTCGGCCACCGGTTCGATCTCGATAGAGCGGGACACCGGTCCGCGGGGACCGACGGTCAGGGAGACGTGTCGTGCCCGTCTGGTTCCGGGCGCATAGTCGATGTCGAAACCGAAGGTGTCGCTGCGCAGGATCCTGTCCTCTTCGCCGTATGCAGGATCGTCGGGGCCGAGGAACGGGAGCACCGCGACGGTGCGGGCCTCACTGAGGCCCTCGGGTGTCTCGTTCACCGCGACGAGGAGGCATTCATCGTCGAATCGCAGCAGCGTCCACGCGAAGTAGATGGCGCTCTTGTGGGCAGAGTCCTTTCCTTCGGCTGCTGTGCCCGTGGTCCGTGAACCCCATGATCGGTCACGAAAACCCCACCAGTCGGTGCGGTCACACGACGTCGTCACCCCGTCCACGGTGAAGGAACCGGACCACTCGCCGAACTGAACCGTGCGCACCCGCTCGGCGATCAGTGTGTTTCCGGACTCCCGCCGCATCCTGCTGTCCTCGATGTGCTGGGTGACCGCGGTGAACGTCAGGTCGGCCGACATCCCGTCCTGCTCGTCGAGCGTGACACGCAGGACCTGCATCGGTTCCACGATCTCGAGCCGGAGGGGGCCCGCGACCATGTCGCGATCGCGGGTGAGCGGTGCCGAGGCGAAGGTGGAGCGCTGGACACCGTCGC